>DATBTC010000050.1:0-17402 GCA_036559465.1 Xanthobacteraceae bacterium | reverse complement strand
CTCACCCTCTACCAGGAGGGTCACGACGACGACGAGGAGGACGAGGAGAGCAAGCGCCTACCCGAGATGAAGACAGGCGAGCCCGCCGAGCGCCGCGCTATCCTCTCTAGTCAGCATTTCACCGAGCCGCCGCCGCGCTTCTCCGAAGCGTCGCTGGTCAAGCGCATGGAGGAGCTCGGCATCGGCCGGCCTTCGACCTACGCCTCCGTGCTGCAGGTGCTCCGCGACCGCGGCTACGTACGCCTCGACAAGAAGCGCCTCATTCCCGAAGACAAAGGCCGTGTGGTGATTGCCTTCCTCGAAGCGTTCTTCATGCGCTACGTGGAATATGACTTCACCGCCGATCTAGAAGAGAAGCTCGACAAGATCGCCAATGCCGAGATCGATTGGCGCGAGGTGCTGCGCGACTTCTGGAAGGACTTCATCGCCGCCGTCGATCAGATCAAGGACGTGCGACTCACGCAGGTAATCGACGCGCTCGACGAGATGCTCGCCGCGCACGTGTTCCCGCCGCGCGCGGATGGCGTCGACCCGCGCGTCTGCCCTCAGTGCGGCACCGGCCGGCTGAATCTGAAGATCGGTAGGTTCGGCGGCTTCGTCGGCTGCTCCAACTATCCGGAATGCCGCTACACGCGCCAGCTGATGTCGACGAACGGCGCCGGCGCCACCCGTGTATTGGGCAAGGACCCGGAGACCGGCTTGGAGGTGACGCAGCGCGACGGACGCTTCGGCCCCTACGTCCAGCTAGGCGAGAACAGCGAGACCGGGAAAAAAGACAAAAAGGACGAGAAGCCGAAACGCGCTGGCCTGCCCAAAGACACCGAACCGGCCTCCGTGGATCTAGAGCAAGCGCTCAAGCTCTTGGCGCTGCCGCGCGAGATCGGACCGCATCCGGAGACTCACGAACCGATCATGGCCGGCATTGGCCGCTTCGGCACCTATGTGAAACACAAGAACCAATACGCCAATCTCGAACCGGGCGACGACGTGCTCGTCATCGGCCTCAACCGCGCGGTGACGTTGCTTGCCGAAAAAGCCGCGCGCGGGCCCGGCCGCGGTCGCGGCCGCCCCTCCGGCAGGCCGCTTGGCGACCATCCGACTTTCGGCGGCCCCGTCACCCAGCACGAAGGCCGCTTCGGGCCTTATGTCTCGCACGGCAAGGTCAACGCCACGATCCCGGTGACCTCCGATCCCGCGAACGTCACGCTGGACGAAGCGGTCGAGCTGATCGCCGCGCGCGCCGAGAAGCTGGGTACGAAGCCCCCGAAGAAGCTAAAGGCTGCGAAGACGACGGCGAAGAAACCAGCCAAGCGCGCAAAGAACGCGAAGAAAAAGCCGGACGCCAAGGAAGCCGCCTAGGATCTGCGTCGCACGCGGGCCGTCGGTATGAACATCGACGAAACGCCACGGCTTCGCTAGCGTCGGCTCGCCGCCGGAAATTTCCCTTTGCCCAAGCGCCGCAAGCAACCGAGAGCCCCCGTCAAGCCGCCGACCCGCGAGGACCTCGTCGCCTTCATCGCCCAGCGCGGCGGCGACGTATCCAAGCGCGAGATCGTGCGCGCCTTCCGTCTCGATGCCGCCGGCAAGGCGGACCTGAAGGAAATGCTTCGCGATCTGCGCGACGGCGGCCAGCTCCAGCGCCGCCATCGCCGCCTGAATGTGCGCGGGCATCTTCCTTCCGTCGTGGTCGCGGAAATCTCCAGCCGCGACAAGGACGGCGAACTGATCGCCGAGCCGGTCGAATGGGACGAGGCCGAGCACGGCACGCCGCCTAGAATCCGCCTCGTATTCGGAAGGAACTCGCACGGGCCCGCACCGGGCATCGGCGATCGCGTGCTCGTGCGCACCGACCGAAACGATGCCGAAGACGCCGCCCACTATTCCGGCCGCGTGATGAAGCTTCTGGAACGGGCACGGGCGCAGATGCTCGGCATTTTCCGCGCGGTGCCCAATGGCGGCGGCCGGCTCATGCCGGTCGACAAGAAAAGCCAGGGTCGCGAAGTCACGATTCCGCCCGGCGCTACGATGGGCGCCGAGGATGGCGATCTCATCTCCGTCGATCTGATGAAAGGCCGTGCCTATGGTCTTGCGCAGGCCCGCGTGCGCGAGCGGCTCGGTTCGATCAGGTCCGAGCGCGCCGTCAGCCTGATCGCTATCTACGCCCACGGCATCCCGAATGTGTTCAGGAACGACGCGGTCGCCGAGGCCGAGGCTGCGCGCCCCGCCCCGCTCGAAGGACGCGAAGACTGGCGCGATCTGCCGCTCCTCACCATCGATCCGCCCGACGCCAAGGACCACGATGACGCGGTGCACGCCGAACCCGACCATGACCCGGCCAATTCAGGCGGGCATCTGCTCACGGTAGCCATCGCAGACGTCGCACACTATGTGCGGCCCGGCTCCGCGCTCGACCGCGAGGCATTGGAGCGCGGCAACTCGGTCTATTTCCCCGACCGCGTCGTGCCCATGCTGCCTGAGCGAATTTCCAACGACCTCTGCTCGCTCAGGCCCAATGAGGACCGCCCCGCGCTCGCTGTGCGCATGACCATCGGCGCCGACGGGCGCAAGCGCCGCCACTCGTTTCACCGCGTGATGATGCGCTCGCACGCGCGCCTCGCTTATGCGCAGGCCCAGGCCGCGACCGACGGCCGCCCAGACGACGTGACCGCGCCGCTGTTCGATCGCGCGCTGAAGCCGCTCTATGCCGCCTATCGCGCGCTGGCCAATGCGCGCGACGCACGCGAACCGCTGGCGCTCGATATTCCCGAGCGCAAGCTCCTGCTCAAGCCCGACGGCACGCTCGATCGTGTGATGAATCCCGAGCGGCTCGACGCGCACAAGCTGATCGAGGAATTCATGATCCTCGCTAATGTCGCGGCAGCCGAGACTTGCGAGCAGCTGCGCGTGCCGCTCATTTATCGCGTGCATGACCAGCCGGCGCTCGACAAAGTCAATGCGTTGCGCGAGTTTCTCGCCACTCTCGACATCAAGTTCGCGAAATCCGACCAGCTCCGGCCCTTACACTTCAATCAGGTGCTCACGCGCGTGAAGGGCTCGGATATCGAGAAGCTCACGCACGAAGTCGTGCTGCGCACCCAGGCACAGGCGGAATACTCAGCGCAAAACTACGGACACTTCGGCTTGCAGCTCCACCGCTACGCGCATTTCACCAGCCCGATCCGCCGCTATGCCGATCTCGTCGTGCACCGCGCGCTGATCCGTGGCGCCAGACTCGGCGCCGGCGCACTGCCCGACACGACGCCGGAAGCGCTCGCCGAGGTCGCAGCCCGCATTTCCGCCGCTGAGCGCCGCGCTATGGCCGCCGAGCGCGACACGGCGGACCGCCTGGTCGCGCATTTCCTCGCTGATCGGGTCGGTGCCACCTTCCACGGACACGTCACCGGGGTCACGCGCGCGGGACTGTTCGTGCGGCTCGACGATACCGGCGCCGACGGTCTCATTCCGATGCGCTCGCTCGGCGCCGATTTCTTCCGCCACGACGAGGCGCATCGCGCCCTGATTGGCGAGCGCACCGGCGAGACGCATCGCCTCGGCGACCGCGTCGAAGTGAAGCTGGTGGAGGCAATCCCGGTCGCCGGCGCCTTGCGTTTCGAGTTGCTGAGCGAAGGCCGCTATGATCTGAAGCTCAAGCGCGGACGGGGCGAACGGCGCCCGGAGCGGCGCGATTTTCGCGGCCGCCACCAGCACCGGGGCAAACGATGAATGAATACACGGAGTTGCTCACCAAGATCGAGCGCGTCGAAGACGGACCCGGCTCGGGCCGCACCGCGCGTCCGCGCGACGCCTCGACGCTCGTGCTCGTTGATCGCTCCGGCACGGAACCGCGAGTGCTCCTTGGCCGCCGTCATGAACGTCATGCTTTCATGCCCAACCGCTTCGTGTTTCCCGGCGGCCGCGTCGATGCCGCCGACGCGCGCATGTCGATCGCAGCCCCGCTCGATGCCGCAAGCGAGCGCCGCCTGATGGCGCACGTGCGGCGCCCGACCCGTTCGCGCGCGCGCGCTTTAGCGCTGACCGCGATCCGCGAGACGATGGAGGAGACCGGATTGCTGCTGGGCAGGAAATTCGGCGGCGCGCTCGCCGCGCCCTCGCCCGCCTGGAGTCCGTTTGCTGAAGCCGGCGTCGTTCCCGATCTTTCCGCGCTCGAATTCGTGTTTCGCGCCATCACCCCGCCCAAGCGCCCACGCCGCTTCGACACCCGCTTTTTCCTCGCCGAGCGCAGCGCCGTCGGCGCCGAACTGAAAGGCGCCGTCGGCCCCGAATCCGAGTTCGTCGAGCTGAAATGGCTCACCTTCGCCGAGGCCGAGCAGGAGAACCTGCCCTCGATCACCAAAGTGGTGCTGGCCGAGACCGCCGCGCGGGTCGCCCGCGGCACCGCCCGGCCGGGGGTTCCGTTCTATTATTGGAAGTCCGGCCGCTTCTTCCGCGAAGAAATCGACTGAGCCTGCATCCAAACCGGCCCGCCGATTGTAAATGCATTGCAGGTGCGGCAGATTCCGCACGGGGGAAACAATGCTCAGCCTGGGCTGGATGGCGCTCTATGCCGCCGCGCTCTATGTCGCGGTCGGTCTCGTCGTTGCCCTCGTTTTCCTGACTTTCGGCGTCACCCGCGCGCTGCCCGAGCCGATCCCGGTTTCCGCCGGCGCGCGGTTCCTGTTCCTCCCCGCCTCGATAATCCTGTGGCCGCTCGTGCTCTCTCGCTGGCTGAAGGCGAAGGAGCGCGAATGAGACGGCCGCACCGCAAAGCCCACCGCCTCATCTGGCCCGTGCTCGCGCTCGTGCTTGCCTTCGGCTTCGTCATGGCGCTCATGCTCCGCGCGCCGGCCGAACCGCTCGCGCTGCCGCAGACGGAGACACGCCGATGAGCGGCTATGTCGCAGTCCAGTGGAGCCGCACCAAATACGTCTACGATGCATGGCTAGTCGGAGGCGTCGTCCTCTACATCGCCGGCTTCATGCTGATCGAGGGCTCGCTGCATCCGCCAAAAAACTCGGCGGAGTGGATCGATCTGCGCATTCGCGCGTTCGGCACCTGCGCGTTCTTTATGCTCTCGATCATCCTCTGCATAGGCCCGCTCGCGCGGCTGAACCCGCGCTTCTTGCCGCTGCTCTATAACCGGCGCCACTTCGGCGTGTTGATGTTCCTGGTCGCCTGCGTGCATGCCTGGTCCATGGTCGAGTGGTTCATCGTGCTTGGCGTGTTGCCGAGTCTCGTGGACGAACTGACCAATTGGCCGAACTACCTCAAGTTCATCGGCTTCCCGTTCAAAACACTTGGCCTCGTCGCGCTTTTCATTTTCCTGCTGATGGCGTCCACCAGCCACGACTATTGGCTCGCGGTGCTGAAGCCGCCAATGTGGAAGGCGATCCACATGGCGGTCTATGCCGCGTACGGCCTCGTGGTCATCCACGTGGCGCTCGGCGCCATGCAAACCAATCGCGGGCTTGGCATCCCGATCATGCTGGTCGCCTCGCTCGCTATCGTAGCAACGCTGCACATTTTCGCTGGCCTGCGCGGACGCGCCATCGACCGCGGCATCGCGCCGAGCGCTGAGGGCTGGATCCCGGTCGGCCCGCCGCTGTCGATCCGCGACAAGTGCGCGAAGATCGTAGCCGCCCCAGGCGGCGAGCGCATCGCTATCTTCCGCGACGGCGACCAAGTAGGCGCGCTGAGCAACGTCTGCGCCCACCAGAACGGGCCGATCGGCGAAGGCAAGATCATCGACGGGCTGATCACTTGCCCCTGGCATGGCTATCAATATCAATTGAAAAACGGCTGCGCGCCGCCGCCGTTCACCGAGAGAGTCGCCACCTACCGGGTGCGGCTGAAGAACGGTATCGTCGAGCTCGACCCGCGCCCGCTGGCGCCGGGCACTGCCGCCTCGATCAAGGTCCCACTGAACGCCTAGGAGATCGTCATGGCTCGCGAACCGGAATGGATCGACGTCGGCGCGGCCGACGATCTCAAGAACACACAGCTAAGGCCGATCAAGGCCAAGACCACTCCCGTTGCGCTGTCCTTCAAGGACGGAAAATTCGGCGCGATCTCAAACGCGTGCAACCACGTGGGCGGTCCGCTCGGCGAGGGAACACTCGACGGCGATTACGTCGTCTGCCCGTGGCACCACTACAAATTTCATTGCCGCACCGGCGAAGGAGAGCCCGGATTCGAAGAGGACAAGGTCCCCTCGTTCCCGGTGAAAGTCGAAGGCGGCCGCGTGCTGGTCGATATCGGCAACCCGACCAAGCGCAATAAGCCGAAGCACGACCCGCATCCCCTCGAACGCGACCTCACCCGAGCGCCCGGCCCGCTGCGCCTGGCCGGCATCTCGACCACCGTCATGGACGAGGCCTACCCGCGCTTCTCAGGCTCCGATCATCTGCTCAACGCCGCTCTGGAGGCGGGTAAGAAGGCCGGCGCCGAGACCAAGCTCGTGCGTCTCAACCAACTGAAATTCCGCCACTGCGAAGGCTATTTCTCGAAGAGTCTCCGCGCCTGCACCTGGCCCTGCTCCATCACCCAGATGGATCAGAGCGACCA
Organism: Xanthobacteraceae bacterium; assembly: GCA_036559465.1. Lineage (GTDB taxonomy): Bacteria > Pseudomonadota > Alphaproteobacteria > Rhizobiales > Xanthobacteraceae > JAHFPN01. The sequence goes on along the minus strand of DATBTC010000050.1, from coordinate 10,841 downwards.
GATGGACCAGATCTACGAACTGTTGGTGTTTTGGGCCGACGCCATCATCGTCGCGACGCCGATCCGCTGGGGCGCCGCCTCCTCGCTCTATTTCAAGATGGTGGAGCGGTTGAACTGCGCGCAGGTCGACATCGCCACTAAGGAAAGGCAGCTCATCCTCAACAAGGTGGCGGGCTTCATCATTGTCGGCGGCCAGGACAATGTACAAGCCGTGGCCGGCTCGATGCTCGGCTTCTTTGGCGAGCTTGGGTTCCAGTTCCCGAAATTTCCTTATATCGGTCATTCGCGCGGCTGGTCGCACGAGGACATGGAAAACAACGTGCGCATCGTGCGCGACTCCAAGGCGCTCGCTCAGGGCGCGGCGGCGCTGGCTGGACGTTGTCTGGAGATGTCCCGCAAGCTGATCGATTCGCCGCTCCAGCCGGTGACCGAACGAGGCGGCATGAAGGGCCGGCCGGTTATGGCCGACACATTGGATCGCGACTAGTCGGAAATTTTTCGCTCCGCGTAGGGGAACCAGTCGGGCTTGCGTTCCTGAATGTAGTCGAGATGGACGTGCTTGGGCTCGCGGAATGCGTCGAGCCCTTCCGCGCCTAGCTCGCGCCCGATGCCGCTGTGGCGCATGCCGCCAAACGGCGCGGCGTTGTTGTCGCTCAAGGGGTCGTTGATCCAGAAGCTACCCGCCTTGATGTTTTCCATCGCCTTCATCGCGATCTCGAGGCTCTTGGTGTAGACCGTGGCGCCGAGGGCGTATTCGGAATCGTTCGCTTTCTTGATCGCCTCGTCGGCGTCCTTCACGTAGAAGATGGAAATCACCGGGCCGAACAACTCTTCCTTGGTCGCGATGCCGCCATGCTTCACGCCGGAAACGACGGCCGGCTGGAAGAAATGGCCTTTGAGACCGTTCGGTTGGAAACGCTTGCCGCCATGGAGCAGCTTCCCTCCCTCGCCCAGCACGGTCGAGAGTTGCTGTTCCAGCTTGTCGACGGCGTCGGCTGAAATCAGCGGACCTATATCGGTCTTCGGATCCATGGGATTGCCGACATTCAGTGTCTTCACGTGCTCGACCACGCGCTTGGTAAATTCTTGCGCGATCGACTCAACGACATAGATGCGCTTGGACGAGGTGCAGACCTGTCCGGCGTTCAGCAACCGCGCCCAGACCGCACCGCGCACCGCCACGTCGAGATCGGCGTCGCCGAACACGATCAAGGGGTCGATGCCGCCGAGCTCAAGATTGACCTTCTTCAGTTGCGCTCCGGCAGTGGCCGCGATCTGCTTGCCGGCGGCGGTCGAGCCCGTGAATGCCACAGCATCGATGTCCGGATGGGCGATCATCAACTTGCCCGTATCGGCAGCGCCAGTGACGATATTGACTACGCCGGGCGGCAGCATGTCGTAGCATTCGCCAAGCAGGAGCCCCGCGAGCGGGTTCTGGTGCGGCGGCTTGCACACCACCGTGTTGCCGGCCGCGATCGCGGGCGCGACCTTCCATGCCATCAACAGCAGTGGAAAATTGAACGGAGAGATGCACGCCACGACGCCGAAGGGCTCTTTGCGGACGAAGTTCACCTGGTGCGGCGCGCCGGGCGCTACGACGGGACCCTGCCCTGCGCGGCCGATTTCGGCGAAATAATCAAACGCCTCGGCCACCCATTTGACGCAGTCGCTGGATTCGATCAGCGGCTTCCCCGTTTCCTGCGTCATCAGGGTCGCAATGGCCTTTTGCTTGCCGCGAATGCGCTCCGCCACCGCGTGCAGTAGCTCCGCCTTGTCGACGCCCCCGAGCCGCCACCATGCCGGCTGCGCCGCGCGCGCCGCCTTGACGGCGGCGTTGATGTCGGCTTCGCCGCAAGCGGGAATGCTGTCCAAGACTTCGAGGGTCGCCGGGTTATGGATCTCGATCGCCGTATTCGATTGCGCCTCGACGAACTTGCCGTTGATCAGGATCGGTCGAACCATCTAACTCTCCCGCCTCGCCCTTGAGCGCAGTCGCCCATCGAGCCTTTGATCGGAAGGCGTGTCAATATAGAATACTCCTCCCGGCTGTCCCGCGGCGAAGAATGAAGATTTCTTGGGGGAACTCGTGGACTTTCGCGATCGTCATGTGATCGTCACCGGTGGAACCGGCGCGCTCGGCACTGCCGTCGTCGGCGCTCTGCTGAAGGTCGGCGCCTTTTGTCACGTCCCCTATGTGAGCGAGCCGGAGGCGCAGAACTTCGCCCATCGCGCCGACAAGCGCGCGCAACTTGTCGCCGCGGCCACGCTGTCTGACGAAGCGGTGGTGGCGAAGCTGTTCGATGCCGCACCAAACCTGTGGGCTTCGATTCATCTCGTTGGCGGCTACGCCTGGAGCCCAGTGAGCGAGACCGACAAGGCCACACTCATGCAGCAGATCGACATGAACTTCGTCACTTGCTTCCTGTGCTGCCGCGCGGCGGTGCGCGCCATGGCGCGCGGCAAGGCCGGCGGACGCATCGTCAATGTAGCGTCGCGGCCGGCGCTGGAATGGCGCAGCGGCGCGAATTCCGCCGCCTATACCGCAACCAAGGCCGCGGTCGCGGCGCTGACCGTGGCGCTCGCGGAGGAAGTCGCCAAGGACGGCATTCTGGTGAATGCGGTCGCCCCTTCGATCATGGATACGCCGGCCAACCGCAAGACCATGCCGAAGGCCGATTTCGCCACCTGGCCCAAGGTGGAAGAGGTAGCGCAGACGATCCTGTTCCTCGCTTCGCCCGATAACAAGGTGACGCGCGGGGCCGTAACGCCTGTGTACGGACGCGCATAATTCTTGGGAGAGTTCCATGTGCCGAAATATCCGCACGCTTTTCAACTTTGATCCGCCCGCGACGGACGAAGAGATCAGAGCGTCTTCGGAACAGTTCGTCCGCAAGCTGAGCGGATTTGCCAAGCCGTCGAAGGCGAACGAGGCAGCGTTTGAACACGCGGTCGAAGACGTCTTCAAAGTAGCCCGCCGGCTGATCGATTCGCTGGAGACGTCGAGCCCGCCGCGCGACCGCGAGGTCGAAGCGCAGAAAGCGCGGGCGCGGGCCGCAGAACGGTTTGCCTAGTGCCGAGTGAGGCGCTCCGCCAGCGTCTTGCCGCTTGGCGCGATGCCGGTCCGCTCGGCTTTCGCATCGATCTGCGCATAGGCGCGCTGAACATAGTGCACGCCGAGAAAGCGAAACGGCTCCGGCTCCCAATTGGGCGAGCGGTGGTTGACGCACGGCAGCGCCGTGATCTCGGACTTCACGCCGGTAATGAGATCGGCCAGCACGCGGCCCGATAGATTGGTCGTCGCAACGCCGTTGCCGACGTAGCCGCGTGGGGTGGCGCAGCCCTGCGCCGGGTCGTAGCTCATCGTCGTCATGAAATCGCGCGGCGCACCGAGCGGACCGCCCCAGGCATGGCTGAACCGCACGTCCTTGAGCCGCGGAAACCACTTCCGCACATTCTCCCGGAACATTTTGATCGTCGGTTCATGCCGGTCGTACTCGTCTTCGATGCGCGAGCCGAAATGGTACGGCGCGCCGCGCCCGCCGAACAGAATGCGCCCGTCGCGCGTTTTGGAAATGTATTCGATCGTGAGGCGCGAAGAATCGATGCACTCGCGGTTCTTCCAGCCGATCTCGGCCCAATCGGCTGCCGAGAGCGGCTCCGTCAGCGTCATCAGCGAATAGACCGGGACCAGCACCCGGCGCAGCTTGCGCAATCGCGTCAGGTACGCTTCGCCGGCGAGTACGATCGTCTTCGCCCGCACATCGCCGCGCGGGGTGTGCAGCGCCGGATGCCTGCCGGTGGTGAAGTCGGTGACTTCGGTCTGCTCGTAGATCGTAGCCCCTCGCCGCTCCACCACGCGCGCCAGGCCGCGGGCCAATCGGCCCGGATGGATCATCGCTGCGTCCCGGTAATAGATCGCACCGTGCACGCCCGTAATCTTCACCCGCGCATCGGTCTCCGCCTTGGTGAGCAGTTGAACGCGATCGCCGAGGCCGAGGCCCTCGTATTCGGCGTGCGTCTCGCGGACCGACGGTAATTGGTGCGGCCCGCGCGCGACCGTCATCGCCCCGCCCTTGTCGTAATGAATGTCGAAGCCCTCCGCTACCGCGACCCGCCCGACCTCGTCGACCGCGCCGGCCATCGCCCGGTACAGCGCACGCGCCGAGTCCGGCCCATAGTGCTTCGCGATCGCCCCAAGGCTCGCGGGAAAATGGCACGTGCACCACGAGCCGTTGCGCCCCGAGGCGCCGAAGCCCGCGATCTCCTTCTCCACGATTGCGATCTTCAGCGATGGTTGCCGCTGCAGCAGATAATAGGCGGTCCACAGCCCTGAATAGCCGGCGCCGAGAATCGCTACATCGACGTCGATGGAGCCGCTCAAGGCCGCCCGCGGCGTCAGGTCGTCACCGCAGGTTTCGAGCCAGTAGCTGTAGGAGGCGTGATTTTTCATGCGGTCGCGGTGAGGTGCCCGACGTCAATTCATTATCGTGGTTTAGGTCCTTCGTCATCCCGGCTGAGTTCATCGTTGCCGGCGTAAGTGGACTTTCTTGACTTTCCCCACCCGATCGGGTTGCCTCCCGCCGAACAAGGGATTCCGCACATGGCCAAGGCCGTAACACTGAAGATCAAGCTGGTGTCGAGCGCCGGCACCGGCTTTTATTACGTGACCAAGAAGAACTCGCGCACGATGACCGAGAAAATGTCGAAGAACAAATACGACCCGATCGCGCGCAAGCACGTCGCCTTCAAGGAACAGAAGATCAAGTAACGCGCTGCATTCACCCGAAATGAAAAAATGAGGGCGCCCGCGAAGGCGCCCTTTTTAGTTTCCGTGGTCGCGGAGCAATTTGGTGGCCGGCGGTGAACGGTTCGGGGAGGCCACCCTTGCCACCACCGCCGGCCGACCCTACGGACCCAGGAGATGCGGCGGACCTGAGCATTCCGCAGGGCAGCTTGGAGAACCAGACGCGCGCCGCGCGCATTCCGGCTCGGTGACGAAAAATTATCCGAACGGATTAGCGAAAGGAATGACTTAGGGCCCGCTGTACCCTGTTTCCTGCTCGGTACTGTGAAAGTTTAACCTTACCGCCGCGCCGGAAAGCGCGGGTTTTCAGGCCGCGTCGGCCACGACCCGGTTCCGGCCGTCGCGCTTGGCCCGGTAGAGCGCCTCGTCGGCGCGTTTGAGGAACGCGGTCGCGTCCTCCTTCGGGTCGGTGCGGGCCGCGATTCCGATCGAGATCGTGACCTCGATCGAGCGCGTCCCGCGCTGCACCGGGAACGGGTCGCCGGCGATCTTCCTGCGGATGCGCTCGGCCACCATGGTCGCCACCGAAAGATCCGTATCCGGCATGACCACGACGAATTCCTCGCCGCCATGGCGGCACGCCAGATCGATGCCGCGCACGCAGGTCCGCATGCGGTCGGCGAATTCGCGCAGCACATCGTCGCCGGCATCGTGGCCGAAGCGGTCGTTGACCGACTTGAAATAGTCGATGTCGAGGATCAGCACCGAGAGCGACTTGCCGCGGCCGGCCGATTTTTCGACCAATGTACCGAGATGCCGCTCCATATAGCGCCGATTAAACAGGCCTGTGAGCGGATCGGTGACCGCAAGCTCCATGGATTCCTGCAGGTTGTCGCGCAGCTGCTCGGTGTAGCGCCGGCGGCGTACTTGCGTGCGCACACGCGCCAGCAATTCGTTCCGGTCGATCGGGCGCACGATATAGTCGTTGGCGCCGAGATCGAGGCCGCGCAACAGGCGTGCGCCCTCCTCCGGCTCGGTGATGAGCAGGATCGGCAGATGCCGCGTGCGCTCGACCGTGCGTACCTGACCCACCAGCCGTAGCGCATCGAAGCCCTTGAGCTCCAGGCTCACCATCAGCAGATCGAAATTTCCTTCCGCAATTCGGAACAACGCCTGCTGCGGATCGGTCTCGACCTCGACCTTGTGCTCGGCGGCAAGCGCCGTGGCGATCCGCTCGTGCGACGATGGGCGGTCATCGACCACCAGCACGTTGCCCGAAATGCGGATATCGGCTGCGGCGTCCGCCATCGCGGCGATTCCGATGTCGCGCGAAGTGGCCGCGCGCATCCTGAGCTCGTCGGTCACCATCTTGAGGCGCACCAGCGAGCGCACGCGCGTGATCAGCGCAAGATCGTTCACCGGCTTGGTCAGAAAATCGTCGGCGCCGGCTTCCAGTCCCTTCACGCGGTCAGAAGGCTGGTCGAGCGCGGTCACCATGACGATCGGGATGTGGTGGGTCGTGGGGTTCTTCTTGAGCCGGCGGGCGACCTCGAAGCCGTCCATGCCCGGCATCATCACGTCGAGCAGAACGATATCGCACTTGCCGCGCTCGCAGATTTCGAGCGCGTCGCGCCCGTTATTGACGCTCAGCACCTCGAAATATTCGGCGTTGAGCCGCGCCTCCAGCAGCTTGAGGTTGGCCGGAACGTCGTCGACCACCAGAATGCGCGCGCTCATTCAATTGTCTTTCGTGAAATGACGGACGGTCTCGATAAATTTTGCAACCGAAATGGGCTTGGAGAGATAGGCTTCGCAGCCGCCGGCGCGAATGCGCTCCTCGTCGCCTTTCATGGCGAATGCGGTAACCGCGACCACGGGGATCGACTTCAGCTCGTCGTCCTCCTTCAGCCACTTGGTCACTTCCAGGCCGGAAACCTCCGGCAGCTGGATATCCATTAGAATGAGATCCGGCTTGTGCTTGCGCGCGAGATCCAGCGCCTCGATGCCGTTGCGGGTTTCGATCGTGTTGTAGCCGTGCGCTTCCAACAGGTCGTGGAAGAGCTTCATGTTGAGCTCGTTGTCTTCCACGATCAGCACGGTCTTCGGCATTCGGCCGTGTCCCCAGTCCCCGGCGACGTGCGCGAAACCGTGGCGGCCTTTCGGCCGCAGACGAGTTCGGGCATGCTGTTGCCAACGCTACGTCGCAATCGTTACCGAATTGCAAATGCCGCCACGCAAACCAAGTAAACATGGGCCTTCGCGCGAGATGGCAGAGGCCGTCGCGGCTCAGGCTTTGGGCTTTCTCGCCTCTGAGCCCGAGCGAATCGCCCGCTTTCTCTCGCTCACAGGTCTCACGCCGCAAACCTTGCGGGAGGCAGCGCGCGAGCCGGGCTTCCTTCCGTCGGTACTCGACTTTCTCCTCAACGACGAGGCGCTCGCCGTTGCTTTCGCGGAACAATCCGGCATCGAACCCGAAACGCTCGCCAAGGCACGGCTGGTTTTCGCGGACGACCCGCCGGAATGAACCGTCAGCGCTTGCAGGGCGTCGGCTTCAGGAACTCGATGGTCTTCAACTCCCCGCGCATAGCGAAGCTGCCGTAATCGAGCCGCAGCGCCCGGCTGACGCCGTTTTCGTAAAGCTCGAAACCGAGCACATAGGTGGGCGTACGCTCGCCGGTGCCGGGTTCGAAATAGCTGATCGTCACCGGATAGCGCTTGAGCGAGCCGAGCTCGGGCCGCCGCGACGCCTCCTCGAGGTCCTTGTCGCCCGCCACCACCGTGCCGAGCACGCTGAGCGTGTCGTAGATGCGCTTGCCGTCGGGCGAGCCGTCGAAAACCTTGGCCTCGAGCGTCCGCTCGCCCGCCGCCGCGGCGACCAGCAGCTTACGGATATGTTCGGTGGGCAGCAGGATATTGCCCTTCAAGGTCAGCCGCTCGCTCTTGGGTTTGGTGAGCCGCACTGCGATGCTGTCCTTGGCCCGGTCGAGGGTGCCGTCGACCTCTTCGCGAATTTCCTGGTCAAGGAAGTTCTGCGTCTTGAAACGATAGGATTTCGCGTCGCCGTCCTCCCAAGTCGTGCTGCGCAAATCGCTGACCGTGCGCTTGCCCTCGCCGCTATTGAGTTCGGTGACCTGCCGCAGCGTGATCGCCCAGCCGGTGCAGGCGCTGCCGGTGACCTCGTAGACGATGCGGCCGCGCGCCCCGTCCACTTTCATGCCCGGCTTGCTGGGATCGAGCACCAGTTCGTAGAACGCACGGTGGGCCGCGAGCGGTATCGATTGGGCGGCTGCACCGGCGGCGCCGAGCACGAGCAACGCCAGCGCCGGCAGCGCAGCTAACGATTTCGCCTTGAAAATGCGCATCGCGATTCCTCCATCGTCACTCTAGGTCGCCCGCACCCGCGCGACAATCGCCGTGCCTTGCGTGGTCTAACCTGATCGTCCAAGAGTAGGGCTTAAACGTGAAGCCGGAGGGCTAGATGGCGGGATCGGTCGAGAAAAAGCTGCAGGAGATGGGAATCGTGCTCCCCACTCCCCCGGCGCCGCTCGCCAACTACGTGCCGGCGGTGCGCACCGGCAATCTTCTGTTCCTTTCGGGTCAGGTTTCCGCCGTGGCGGGCGGCGAGGCCATCAAGGGCAAGCTCGGCGCCGAGGTGGATCTCGCCAAAGGCCAAGCCGCCGCGCGCCTCTGCGCCATCAATCTGCTGGCCCAAGCCAAGGCCGCGCTTGGCGATCTCGACAAGATCAAACGCTGCGTGCGGCTCGGCGGCTTCGTCAATGCGCTGCCCACCTTCGCGCAGCTTCCCCAGGTGGTGAACGGCGCTTCCGATCTGATCGTGGCAGTGCTCGGCGATGCCGGCCGTCATAGCCGCTACGCCGTCGGCGTTGCCGAGCTGCCTAACGATGCCGCGGTCGAGGTCGAAGCCGTGTTCGAGGTCGCCTGAGTGGCCGGACTGGACTGGCTGACCGCGCGGCCCATCGCCCACCGTGCGCTGCATGGCGGCGCGCTGGTCGAGAACACGCTGAGCGCCGCCGCTGCCGCCGTAGCCGCCAATTACGGCATCGAGACCGACCTGCAGCTTTCCGCCGACGGCGAAGTGATCGTGTTCCACGACGATATGTTCGATCGCCTGACCACGGCCACCGGCTCGGTCAAAGCGAAGACCCTGGCCGAGATAAAAAAGATCGCTTTCAAGGTCTCCGGCGAGCGCATTCCCACGCTGGGTGAGCTGCTCGCGCTCGTAGCCGGCCGCACGCCGCTAGTGCTCGAGCTGAAAAGCGCCTGGGACGGCGATGACCGGCTCGTCACACGCGTTGCCACGGAGCTCTTGAGTTACGCCGGCCCGGTCGCCGCCATGTCGTTCGATCCGCGCATGGTCGAGGCATTGCGCAAGCACGCGCCGGGTCTGCCGCGCGGCATCGTGGCCGAGCGCTATTACCGTGCCGAGTACTGGAACAAGATGCCGTGGCGGCACAAATTTGCGCTCGGCAATCTTCTGCATTTCCTTTCCACCCGGCCGCACTTCGTGGCGTACCGCGTGCAGGATCTTCCTTCGATCGCCCCCCTCCTGGCGCGCCACGCGCTCGGCATGCCGCTGCTGACCTGGACGGTGCGGACCGAGGCCGAATGCCGTCGCGCCCGCTTGTGGGCGAACCAGATGATTTTCGAGGGTTTCCGGCCCTGACCCGCCCCGTGCGATAATCGCCCTATGAGCGAGAAACTGAGCGTGCGTGTCGAGTCTTCGATCGCGGCGATCCCGGCCGCGATCTGGGACGCGTGCGCCTACGGCGCTCCGCTCGAAGCCGGATCAGAAAACTCCGCGAAGCGACTTCACGAAAAAAAGAATCGCGACAAACCGGAATCGGAATCTGAAGTCCTTGAATCGAAATCTGAAGAAGCCGCGCTAAGTGAACCTGTGCCGGATCGGCACAATCCGTTCATTTCGCACGCGTTTTTATCCTCGCTCGAGGAATCGGGCTGCGTTTCCATCCGCTCCGGGTGGGCACCGCAGCATCTGCTGGTCGAGGACGACAGCAGCGCGGTGCTGGCCGCCATGCCCTGCTATCTGAAAAATCATTCGCGCGGCGAATACGTGTTCGACCACGGTTGGGCCGAGGCGTTCGAGCAGGCCGGCGGCCGCTACTACCCGAAACTTCAGGTCTCGGTTCCCTTCACGCCGGTCACCGGGCCCCGCCTGCTCGTCCGCCCAGGGCCGAAAATGGAATCTGCGCGCGAGGCGCTGGTCGCCGGCGCGCTCCAGTTGTGCAGGCGCCGCGAGGCCTCGTCGCTGCACGTCACCTTCGCCACCGAATCGGACTGGAAATACCTCACCAAACTCGGACTGCTCGCCCGCAATGATTGCCAATTCCACTGGTTCAATGACGGCTATACGAGCTTCGAGGATTTCCTGACCGCCCTCTCCTCCCGCAAGCGCAAGCTCGTCAAGCGCGAGCGTCGCGAGGCACAAGACGGCGTCGAAATCGTCCGCCTCAGCGGGAACGAGCTGACCGAAGCCGCGTGGGACGCGTTTTTTACCTTCTACATGGACACCGGCTCGCGCAAATGGGGCCAGCCTTATCTCAACCGCGCCTTCTTCTCGATCGTATCGAACAAGATGGCCGACCGGATCGTACTTGTGCTCGCCAAGCGCGACGACCGCTACGTCGCCGGCGCGCTGAATTTTCTGGGCGAAAACACCATCTATGGCCGCTACTGGGGCACGACCGAGAGTCGGCCCTTTTTGCATTTCGAGGTCTGCTACTACCAGGCCATCGAACACGCGATCGCGCACAAGCTCGCCCGCGTCGAGGCCGGCGCCCAGGGGCCGCACAAACTCGCCCGCGGCTATTTGCCGGTGACCACCTATTCCGCCCACTGGATCGCCGATCCGGGCCTGCGCCGTGCGGTCGCCGATTTTCTCGCGCGCGAACGCGCCCACGTCGCGGCCGAGAGCGAGGAGCTTGCAGCGCTCGGCCCGTTCCGCAAAGATGCCGCCATCTGACGGGAGGGGGCCATGGCTGAGTACGACAACAACAATCTTTTCGCCAAAATTCTGCGCGGCGACCTTCCCGCCTACAAGGTCTATGAGGACGATAAG
>DATBTC010000049.1:0-12379 GCA_036559465.1 Xanthobacteraceae bacterium | reverse complement strand
CGCGATTCCGTATTGACCCAGATACCGAGCAGGCGAGCTTTGTGCCGCGTGATGAAGGAGCGCTTGGGACCGCGCACGGTCACAACCACGTCGTAGCCGCCGCGCTCCATCACGTCGGGGTCGATGTTGTCGATCGATCCGAACAGGACGAGATCGGCGCCGGTGAAGTTCGATTGGATGAGGACCCGGTGCGTGGACAGCGTCACGACCAGCCGCTCTGCCGCCGATGCCGGGATGGCGGCGAACGCAACTGCGACCGCAAGCACGATCAATCCGCGGCGCATCATTCGAACACCTCCGTAGCGATCACGGAGAAGGCGTCGGCGGGAGGCGTGAGCAGATCGATCGCTACCCGTACGCCGACCGCGAGCACCAGGACCGAAAGGAGAAGCCGCAATTGCTCCGCGCGCATGGCCTGGCCGGCGCGGGCGCCGAATTGGGCGCCAAGAACGCCGCCGGTCATCAGCGCGAAAGCGAGCACCACATCGACGGTACGGTTCTCGATCGCATGCAGCACGGTCGCGATCAGCATGGTGACGAGTGTGAGCAGCAGCGAAGTGCCGACGGCGACCGTGGTCGGCACGCGCAGGAGGTAAATCAGCGCTGGAATAAGCAGAAACCCACCGCCCACACCCATCAGCGCCCCTAGCAGGCCGACCGAGAAACCGATTGCGGTGACCGGCATGGCGGAGACGTAGATGCGCGATTGGCGGAAACGCAGCTTCAGTGGCAACCCGTGGAACCAGGCGTGAGTGCCGGGCCGGCGCACGATCGCCGGCTCGCCGCGCCGCGCCCGCATGATCGCCTGCACGCTCTCTGTGAGCATCAGGCCGCCGACGATGCCGAGCAGTACGACGTAGGAAAGGTTCACCACCAGGTCGAGCTGGCCGACACGGCGCAGGAGCGAGAAGATCCAGACACCTATAGCGGTGCCCAGGATGCCGCCGGAAAGCAGCACAAGCGCGAGCCCGACATCGACCTGCCTCTTCCGCCAATACGAGATGGCGCCGGCGAGCGAGGAGGCGGCCATGTGGCTCGGGACCGTCGCGACCGCGACCGCGGGCGGAATGCCGGTCAGGATCAAGAGCGGCGTCATCAGGAATCCGCCGCCGACGCCGAACATGCCCGAGATGAAGCCGACCGTGATCCCGAGGCCGAGGATCAGGAACAAGTTCACCGGCAGCTCGGCGATGGGCAGGTAGATCGGCACTGGCGCGCCTTGCGAATGGCGCCGCGTTTCCCGCGGCGCATAGGCGTTCAAAACCCGGCGGGCAACCTTGTCAATGGAAAGTCGGGCTTTTTCAGTTCTTTACTGAACGGCGGGCGGGGGCGGTCTCGGCCTTTTCCCACTCGGGCTTGAGCTTAACGTTGTTGGCTGCGACGTCTGCGGGCGTTGCGGCCCAAGTCTGCACCGCAAGCTTGGCGGCGATCAGTGTCTGGGGATCGAGGCGGTTAGCCACGTCGTCGCGCTTCTTGGCGGCATCGGGATCGCCCTGGATGGCGGCGAGGGCGAACCAGCGATAGGCCTCGGCGAGGTTCTGCTCGGCCCCGAGTCCGCGAGCATAGAGTACCGCCAGATTATATTGACTGTCGCGCAGGCCACGGTCGGCGGCCATGCGGAACCAGCGTGTGGCGGTGCGGAAGTCGGGCTTGCCATCGACGCCCTCGGCGTGAAGGACGGCAAGATTGTGCATCGCTTTGATATGGCCGCCCTCGGCGGCGAGGAGATAGTAGCGGCGAGCTTCGGAGAGGTTCTTGGTTACTCTCTGGCCCTTCTCGTAAATGCCGCCAAGCCGGTAGGCGGCGGGAAAGGAACCTGCGGCGCGCGCGAGCTCGAACCAGCGTAGCGCTTCCACGCCGCTGGCTTCGACACCGCGGCCGTCGAAATAGCGGGCGGCGATCTCGTAGGCGGCGACCGGGTCGCCGGCCATCGCTGCGGTCCGCAAAGCTACAGTGCCGAGTCCTGCCGGTAGATCATTGGGACGGAAAGCGACCGCGCCGGGCTTGGGCGCCGGGCTGGGAACCGTGCCGGTGATGTCCCGCGGATCGCCGCGCTGGCCAAGGAAGACGGTCGTGACGGCGGGACCAACGACGCCGGCCGGCGGGGCGGATGCGAGCGCGGGGTCTGTCGGCAGAGCGCTGCGGTCGGCGGGCACCGGCTCGGCTGGTGCGGCGGGCGCCGTGGGCTCGGCAGGGGTTTCCGGCTCCGCAGGACGTGCCGCCGGTGGAGCGGCAACGGTCGGTTCGAGTATTTCCACGGAAGAGAAGAAGGACGGGAATAGCACGTCGGCGTAGCGCATGGTGCCGGCCACCACGAGCAGGATCGCCAGCAGGCCGATCAAGAGCGAGCGTTTTCCACCTCCGCCGCCAAGCTTGGTGCTGATATCTTTCATGACGCCGACGGCGCGGGAATGAGGCGTTTCGGTCGCCCGCTCGGCCGCGGCCTGTTGCGCTGCGCGGCGGGCGGCCGCGATGAACTCCGCGGTGCGCGGATTGGCTTCGCCGAGCTTCGGTGCGTACGGGCCGAGCACGGCCGCCGATTGCGCTACGCGCTCGCTCGCGCTTTGGGCGGTCCGACCATGGGGTCCGCCGGAGCCCGGCTCGAGCGGGTAGTCGGGTGGCAGGTCGCCGGAAATAGTCGCGGTCTTGGACTCGACACGTGGCGGTGCGGACTGCACCGGATCCATGAGTTCCGGATCGGAACGGAACGACTCGCGAGCGGCGGCTTGCGGTTCCTCTTTCGGAGCAGCTGTCGGGCGCTGGGGCTCACGATGGATCGCCGGCTCGGATTCCCGCGCGGCTGCGGGACGCGGTTCGGGTTCGGGGGCGCGGCGAACCGGCTCGGTGGAAGAGGAAGGTTGGGTGCGCGGTACGAGGGTGGCGGCGGCCTCGCGAATGGCCGAACGCGCGGCGCGTTCGGCGATATCGATCGCGCTTGTGCGGGTCTCTTCGAACTGTGCGAACAGGTCGTTCAGGCTGCGCTCGATCGAGTCGAACCTGGAAAGGCGGGTTTCGGCCGCTTCCAGCTTGTCGACAACGCCATGCATCAAATCTTCGAACCCGGCAGGCGCGCCATGGGAAAGGTTCGCGAGCGCGCGCTGCAGCTCGTCGAGGCGTCCAGCGATCTCGGCGATGGCAGGTGCTCCGGCGTTGTGGCTCGCGGTCTCGATACGTTCGCCAAGCTGATCGATGCGCCGCTCGAGCCCGGCAAAGGCGCCCAGCATCTTCGTGTCAGCGGCGGGGCCGCTCTCGAGCTTGTGGGCGAGCACCTCGATCTGGTCGACCAGCACCTTGAGCACGTCGGCGGGAAGCGCGCTCGACAGCAGCGCGCGGATCTCACCGAGCTCGCTCTGGACACGCGCGACCGTCGTGCCGTCGAGGCCCTTGACGTTCAGCACATCGAGCTTGCGAGAGAGCTCCTGCAGGTCGGCTTCGACCGCGCTAAAGCTTTCGGCGGGACGGACTTCGGCGAGCGAGGCACGAATTTCGTCAAGCGCCGAGGCGACCTGAGAATAATTCTCGCGCGGCTCGGTGCGGGCAGCCAGGTCGATGTGTTCGGTCAGTACCTCGATCGCGCGCTCCAGCGCCTCGATCGAACTGCGCGGCGCGAGTTCCGCGAGCGCGCGGCCGAGGTCCATGATTTGGTGGCGCAGTTCCTCGATCGCCGGCGCCTGGACGCTCGAGCGGCGCAGATGCTGCATCTCGTCGGCCATAGTCTTGAGCTGACGCTCCAAGCCGCTGAGGTCGGGAGCAAGCGCCGGCGCCTGCGCCTGACCGCCGGAGCGGCGCAGGTGCTGCATCTCGTCGGCCATGGTCTTGAGCTGACGCTCTAGCCCGCTGAAGTCGTGAGCGGCAACGGGCGCCGGTTCGCGCTTGAGGTCTTCGGCGCGGCGGCCAATCCGCCCTTGGCGGCGGTCGAGCATGCGGCCCTTGGTGCCGTCATCGAGCGTGGCTTGATCGAGCGAGGCTTGGCGTACGGTGATTTCGGCGATGGCATCGTCGAGATCGGCAATTGACGGCGAGATCGTGCTCGGGATCGGGCGCTCGGGCTCGCGTTCCAAACGGGCGCTCATCTTCTCGATCGCTTGGGAGAGAGCATCGAGCTTGCTTTCGACCTCAGGAGGAACGCTTGCCGCGGTCGAGCGGCTTTGGGCCAGTAATTCTTCGATTCGCGAATCGAGACGCTCGATCGCGACGTCAACGTGCGCCGGAACGCGGCGCTCGGCGGTATCGATGTCGCGCATCAGAGCTTCGACACGGCTGTCGAGGGCGGTGACGGCAGCCGCGAGTGCGGGGTCGGTCCGCGCCGCGCGCTCCGGCTGCCCGCGTTGCGGGCCGTTGCGCATCAGATGATCGAGTTGCTCGGATATATCGTCGAGGCGCTGTTCGAGTGCGTCGGCCCGCGGCTGCTCGCGCGGCGTGCGGCGAGTGTGGGGTTCATCGGCGCCTTCGCGGATCGTCTGCTCCAGCCACTCGCCGACGGAGAGCCCGGCACGGCGGGCAGCGTCGCGGGCGGCGGCCCAAGTCTCGCGCTCTACGGCGTTAACGCTCCAAGGCACGCCTGCGGTCATGGCCAGTTCCGTTCGCAAATCGCCGCGGTTGAAGCGGCGTGGAAAAGCACGCAAACGCGCTTGGGAACCGACTGTTCATATTCACGGTAAATGGCTGGTTAACTTTTCTTACCGGCGCTCAATACCTTGGGAGGCTTCGTGGCAGGGGCAGATACCTAGGCTCGGGTGCTTGTGCTCTCCTATCCGCAAGCTCTTGGAAATATTACTTATTCATGGGTCTTCACCGTTCTTCACAGCGGCCTAAACTGGCGAAGTTGACGTTTACGTCAACTGATGATAAGTTTCAAACAAATCATCACCGTACGGTTCAGGGCTGGCCCGTGGTGCGAAAGCGAAGCAGAGCCCGAATCAGAAGCAGATGCGCAGGCACGCCGAAACAACTTCCGCACGCTCAGAGATCCCTGATCTCGTCGCCGGCTTCGACGCCGAAGCAACGACGCGGCCGGAGAAGGACGAATTCACGATCCGCGATCTAGCGCGCGAATTCGGCGTCACGGCGCGGACGTTGCGCTTCTATGAAGAGAAAGAATTGATCGCGCCACGGCGCGCCGGTCAGGACCGGCTCTATTCCCGCCGCGATCGTGCGCGATTGATGTACGTGCTGATGGGCAAGAGCGTAGGTTTTTCGCTCGAAGAAATCCGCGCCATGCTCGATCTGTACGATCTCGGCGACGGGCAGGTGACCCAGCTTAAGGTCGCGCACTCCCGCTTCATCGAACAGGTCGAGCGGCTCAAACAGCAGCGCAAGGATATCGACCGGGCGATCGCTGAGCTCGAGCGCGCGAGCGAAGCCGTGGGCGGGATGCTCGCGGCGCGCGGCGCGTAACCGTCAACAGGAGAGAAAAATGCCGACCTACAAGGCCCCGGTAGAAGACGTGATGTTCCTGCTCTCGGACGTGTTCCACGTCGAACGCTACGATAACGTGCCGGGCTTCACGGATCTGGAAACCATCGGCGCCGTGCTCGGCGAGGCCGGCAAATTCTGCGAGGAGGTATTGGCGCCGCTCAACAAGGTCGGCGACAAGGAAGGCTGCAAGCGCAACGCCGACGGCTCGGTGACCACGCCGACCGGGTTCAAGGACGCCTACAAGAAGATGGCCGAGGGTGGCTGGATCGGCATCTCGGCCGATCCGCAATATGGCGGCCAGGGCCTGCCACACGTCGTTGCGGCGACGCTGAACGAGTTCTTGTCAGCATCCAACATGGCCTTCGGCATGTATCCGGGCCTGTCGATGGGCGCGTTCCGCGCGCTCTCACTGCACGGCAACGACGAGCAGAAAAAGATTTATCTCCCCAAGCTTGCGTCGGGCGAATGGGCCGGAACCATGAATCTCACCGAGCCGCAATGTGGCACGGATCTCGGCCTGATCCGTACCAAAGCGGCGCCGCAGGCCGACGGTAGCTACAAAATCACCGGCACCAAGATTTTCATTTCGTCGGGCGAGCACGACCTCACCAAGAACATCGTGCACCTGGTGCTGGCGCGCATCGAAGGCGCGCCCGAGGGCGTCAAGGGCATCTCGCTGTTCGTGGTGCCGAAGCAGCTGCCGAAGCCCGACGGCTCGGCCGGCGAGCGGAACAAGGTTTCGTGCGGTTCGCTCGAAGAGAAGATGGGTATCCACGGCAACTCAACCTGCGTCATGAACTTCGACGGAGCCACGGGCTGGCTGATCGGCGAGGCGAACCGGGGTCTGGCCGCCATGTTCACGATGATGAACGAAGCTCGCCTTGGCGTCGGCATTCAGGGCTTGGCGCTCGGCGAGGTTTCCTACCAGAACGCGGCGATCTACGCGAAGGAACGGCTGCAGGGCCGCGCCATCTCGGGCGTGAAATTCCCCGATAAGCCGGCCGACCCGATCATCGTGCACCCGGACATCCGCCGGTTGCTCATGACCATGCGCTCCTTCAACGAGGCGGCCCGCGCGCTGGTGCTGTGGACTGCGCTCCGGGGCGATCTTGCGGTCAATTCGGACGATGAGAAATTGCGTGCGGCGACCGAAGACCATATGGGCTTGATGACGCCGATCATCAAAGGCGTGCTTACGGACCGCGGCTTCGACAATGCGGTGATGGCGCAACAGGTCTACGGCGGCCACGGCTATATCAAGGAGCACGGCGTCGAGCAGTTCGTGCGCGATGCCCGTATTTCCATGATTTACGAGGGCGCTAACGGTGTGCAGGCGCTCGATCTTGTGGGCCGCAAACTGCCCAAGGACGGCGGCCGGGCGCTGATCGCGTTCTATGCCGAAGTGCAAAATTTCGTGAAGGAAAACTCGAACGAAGAGGCGATGAAGCCGTTTCTCGCGCCGCTCTCCGCGGCCCTTGCGCATCTGCAGCAAGCCACCACGTGGTTCATGCAGAACGCACCGAAGCGGCCCGACAATGCGGGGGCCGGCGCCACCGACTATATGCACCTCTTCGGTCTCGTCGTGCTCGGCCTGATGTGGGCGCAGATCGCCAAGGCGGCGCTCGCCAAGAAAGCCACCGGCGTCGACGGGCCGCGAATGGATGCTAAGCTCAATACCGGACGTTTCTATATGGAGCGCGTGCTGCCGGAGACCGCGACGCGGCTCGCGCGGATCACAGCCGGCGCCGACAGCGTGATGGCGATGCCCGCCGAAGCGTTCTGAGTTCGAGGAGGAAAGTCATGACCGAAGCCTTTATCTACGACCACGTGCGCACCCCGCGCGGCCGCGGCAAGGTCGATGGCTCGCTGCATGAGGTGACCTCGGTCGAGCTCGCGCGCCAGGCGCTGGTCGCGATCAAGGAGCGCAACAAGCTCGACACCAAACTCGTGGGCGATGTGGTTCTCGGTTGCGTCGATCCGGTCGGCGAGGCGGGTGGCGATATCGCGCGCGCGGCCGCGCTCGCCGCCGACTATGGCGACGAGGTGCCGGGCATCCAGATCAACCGCTTCTGCGCCTCGGGGCTCGAGGCGGTGAATTTCGCGGCGGCGCAGGTGATGTCCGGCATGAAGGACATGGCCATCGGCGGCGGCGTGGAATCCATGTCGCGCGTTGGTATCGGCGCTTCGGGCGGCGCCTGGCCGGTCGATCCTTCAGTGGCGATAAAATCCTATTTCATGCCGCAGGGCGTGTCGGCGGACCTGATCGCGACGAAATACGGCATCAGCCGCGACGAGGTCGACGCCTATGCGGTGCAGAGCCAGAAGCGCGCGGCTAAGGCTTGGGACGAGGGCCGCTTCAAGAATTCCGTAGTGCCGGTCACCGACGTGAACGGGCTTCCGTTGCTCTCCAAGGACGAGCATATGCGGCCCTCGACCGATATGCAGTCGCTGGCGGCGCTCAAGCCCTCGTTCGTGCAGATGGGCGAGTTCGGCGGCTTCGATGCGGTCGCGATTCAGGCGCACCCGGACGTCGAATACGTCAATCACATACACCACGCGGGCAATTCTTCCGGCATCGTGGACGGCGCCGCAGCAGTGCTGATCGGCTCCAAGGAAGCGGGCAAGGCGGCCGGGCTCAAGCCGCGCGCCAAGATTACGCACTTCGCCTCGATCGGCTCCGATCCGGCGCTGATGCTCACCGGGCCGATCGACGTCACCAAGCTCGTGCTCGCGCGCGCCAAGATGAAAATTTCCGACATCGACCTGATCGAGCTGAACGAGGCGTTCGCGGCCGTCGTGCTGCGCTTCATGCAAGCGTTCGATCGCGACGACTCGAAGATCAACGTAAACGGCGGCGCCATCGCCATGGGCCATCCGCTCGGCGCGACCGGCGCCATGATCCTCGGCACCGCGCTCGACGAGCTGGAACGCACCAATAAATCCACCGCGCTGATCACGCTCTGCATCGGCGCCGGCATGGGCACGGCGACCATCATCGAGCGGGTCTGAGCAAGGCCTAAGGCTAAAAATACGATAAGAATCAAATGGTTACGGGAGGCGTGCGATGAGCTGGGTCAATTTCAAAGTCGATGTGGACGCGGACGGGATCGCGCTGATCACCTGGGACAGCCCCGGGCGCTCGATGAACGTCTTCACCCAGGAAGTGACCAACGAGATCGGCGAGATCATCGAAAAGGTCGCGACCGACCCGGCGATCAAGGGCGCGGTGATCACCTCCGGCAAAGAAGCGTTCTCCGGCGGCGCCGACCTCACGATGCTCGAGAATCTTTCGCGGACGTTCGCCGACGTGGTGAAGGCCAAGGGCCAGGTCGAAGCCAATCGCATGGTGTTCGACGAATCGCGCAAGATGTCGCTGAACTATCGGCGGCTCGAGACCAGCGGCAAGCCATGGGTCGCGGCGATCAACGGCACCTGCGCGGGCGGCGCGTTCGAGCTGGCGCTCGCGTGCCATCTCCGGATCGCGTCGGAGAACGAAAAGACGCGTGTGGGCCTGCCCGAAATCAAAGTCGGCTTGTTCCCCGGCGCCGGCGGCACGCAGCGCGTGCCAAGAATGATTCCGGCGGGCGACGCGCTGCAGTTTCTGTTCCGCGGTGAACTGCTGCGCCTCGATCGCGCCAAGGTGATGAAGCTGATCGACGAGGTCGTGCCGGCCGACAAGCTGATCGAGACCGCCAAGGCCTGGATCAAGAACGGCGGCAAGGGCGTGCAGCCCTGGGACGTGGAAGGCTTCAAGCTGCCGGGCGGCACCGTCTATTCCAAGGCAGGTATGATGACCTGGCCACCGGCCAACGCGATCTATCGCCGTGAGACCTACGATAATTATCCAGCCGCCAAGGCGATCCTGCAGAGCGTGTTCGAGGGCCTGCAGCTACCGATGAACCAAGCGCTGACGGTGGAATCGCGCTATTTCGCGAAGATTCTGCGCTCCAAGGAAGCGCAGGCGATGATCCGAACGCTGTTCGTCTCCATGCAGGAGCTGAACAAGGGCGCGCGGCGGCCGGCCTCGGTGCCGGCCAAGAAGCTCAAGAAAGTCGCGATCCTGGGCGCCGGCTTCATGGGCGCGGGCATCGCGAGCGTTACCGCGCAAGCCGGACTCGAAGTGGTGCTGCTCGACCGCGATCAGGAATCCGCTAACAAGGGCAAAGCGCACGTCGAGAAGACGCTTGGCGAGCAGGTCACCAAGGGCCGCATCAAGGCGCCCGACCGGGACGCCATTCTGGCGCGCATCAACGCGACGCCAGACTACGCGGCGATCGCCGGCGCCGATCTCGTGATCGAGGCGGTGTTCGAGGACCGCAAGGTCAAGGAAGAGGCGATCAAGAAGGCCGAGGTCGTGCTCGGCGACAAGGTCATTTTCGGGTCCAATACCTCGACCTTGCCGATCACGTCGCTCGCGGAACTTTCCAAGCGGCCGGACCGCTTCATCGGCGTGCATTTCTTCTCGCCGGTCGAAAAGATGATGCTGGTCGAGCTGATCATGGGCAAGAAGACCGGCGACGAGGCGCTCGCGGTTGGGCTCGATTACGTGCGCGCGATCAAGAAGACGCCGATCGTGGTCAACGACTCGCGCGGCTTCTATACCTCGCGCGTGGTCGGCACCTATATTCGCGAAGGCCACCTCATGCTGACTGAGGGCGTGCCGGCGCCGATGGTTGAGACCGTAGGCCGCATGGCCGGCATGCCGGTGGGGCCGCTCTCGCTCAACGACGAGGTCGCCGTCGATCTGGCCTGGAAAATCCTGCAGGCCACCAAGAAGGATCTCGGTGCCGAGGTGATCGATCCGCGCCAGGAGGCGCTGTTGGAGGAAATGGTCGTCAAGCGCGGACGCAACGGACGCAAGAACGGCAAGGGCTTCTACGATTATCCGGACAAGGGGCCGAAGCGCCTATGGCCCGGCCTCGTCGAGCTCGCGGGCGCCCCGCAGCCAGCGGAGAGCTTCGACGTCGACACGCTGAAGCAACGCTTCCTCGGCATCCAGGCGCTGGAGACTGCGCGCTGCGTCGAAGAGGGCGTAATCACCGACGTGCGCGACGCCGATGTCGGCTCGATCCTCGGCTTCGGCTATGCGCCGTTCACCGGCGGCACGCTCTCCTATATCGACGGCATGGGAGTCGCGAATTTCGTGACCATGTGCGAGCGGTTCGCCGGGCGTTACGGGCCGCGCTTCGAGCCGTCGGCGCTGCTGCGCGAAATGGCGAAAAAGGGCGAGACCTTCTATGGCCGCTTCGCACCGGCTGCGGGCAAGCGCGCCGCCTGAGCGGTCGCATTTGCGCCGCGCTTCGGGCTAGGATCGGGGTCCTGGGCTGACGGGAGTTGCGTCATGGTCCGTTCTTCGAAGGCCTTCTTGCGTAATCTGCTGGTGGTGTCGGTGCTCGCTTTTGCACCCACCGCTGCTCCGCAGGAATCCGCAAAAAGCCCGGAGATCGTTCCGACGCCGCCGGTCGGAAGCGAGATCGGCCGCTACACGTTCAATCCGGTGATCGACGGGCTGATGCGTCTCGACAGCCGCACCGGCCAAGTATCGCACTGCCGCCGGCGCGGGCCGAGTTGGAGCTGCGAGACGGTGGCCGACGACCGCGCCGCCTACGAGGCCGAGATCGCACGGCTCGCGGGCAAGGTCGCGGCGCTGGAAGCGGAGCTCGCGCGACAAGCCGCGGCCGAAGCGCCGAAACCGGGCGCGGAGCCTACCCCGCCGGTTCCGCCGCAGACGGTGCCGCCTTCGGCGTCGAAGCCGAGCGCGCCGTGGCCGGGCGACGAGGAAGTCGAGCGGGCCATGCGTTATCTCGAAGGATTGTTCCGCCGCTTTCTCACGATGGTGGGCAAGCTGCGGCAGGAACTGGAGCCGAACCGCATCTGAGCTAGTAGCGCGACGCCAGCCCGCTCGCCGCGACCAGGAACGCGAAAATCCACATCACGATCGAAATCAGTGCAGTGTACATCGCGAAGGTGAAATAGGCGTCGCGCAGCACGGTCGAGGCCGCCCATTGCGCATAGGCCTCCGGCGGACGGAAGTTTTTGTCGAGATAGAGCCACATCTCGGTCTTCTTGTAGTTCTGGGTCAGCGCATAGCGCGCTTTCAAGATCAGAATGAACGTCATCATCAAGGTGAGAATGCCGCCAGCCTGAAACACGGCGCGCGGGTCGAAGCTCATGCCGACCATGACACAGATGATGGCGAGCATGCCGAAGCCGCAGGCACGGGCGACCGACGCGAAAGCGACCTTGCGCATTTCTTCCATGCGGCTCTCCGCCGGACGCGGCCCGGCGGACCGCTTCGTCGCAGTCGATAGTGCAACGGGCGTGCCGGGATGGCGAGGGGGAACGGGCGGTCCATTCGCCTGATCACGCAGATTTGGCGCGGTAGGCCTTACAGGCCGTAAAGAACGAAGTTGGCCGCCGCCGGCAAGGTGAGCAGTCCAACGCCGGCAAGCCAAAGCCACATGGAAACCTCGTTCGATTCCTTCGCGCCGCTCCAGCGCTCGTAAAGCGCGGCCGGGATGCCGCCGAGGATAAGGGTGATGGTCGCAAACAAGATCGAGGAGAGGAACAGCAGCACGCTGAGGCTGCTGAGGAAAAAGGCCGGCATCAGCACGAATACGAACGGAAACATGCCGACGAGCCAGGGCGAGAAGATACCGTTGACGGTCGCAAACAATACGATCGCGATCACATAGGACCGGGTGCTCATTGCGGGGTCACTCCGGCGGTCGGCATTTGCCCGACGCTGGCAAACAGAATGAGCAGCGCGACGCGCGCGGCAAGCAGCCAGACGGAGGCGAACAGCAGCAACAGCATGTGCGGCACCGCGAGCGGCGTTACGAAGCGGACCGCGCGCAGGACCGGCTCGGTGAGCCACACGAACGCGCGCCAGATGTAATTGGTGGATTCCGGTTGGAAGATGAAGCTCAAAACGAAGCGCCCGAGCATCGTGTACATCAGC
>DATBTC010000048.1:0-20621 GCA_036559465.1 Xanthobacteraceae bacterium | reverse complement strand
AAAGTTCCCGCCTAATACGCTTACGAAATTCAAAGGCTTAGGCGTCTTGAAGAACGGGAATCACAACATTTCTTCTTGGCGAGAGTTGGGTGCGTCAACTCCTGTGGAAAGCGAAGGTAAAATAATAGTGAGCGTTAAATGGAAACAGCGAAGCAAGCCGCGAAACTCCCGCAAACAGCTGCGCCTCGCAGGACAAAGTGTGCAATATTGCTCTATGAATAAATTCTAGGGGGCCTGGGAAAATATCCCCATATATATACTTGACACCTCCACGCTCCACAATTGGGTCTCGCACTCTTCCTTCTCCGTCACCCCCGGGCTTGACCCGGGGGTCTCGTTTAGGAGGGCACTGCGTTTCCAGAATCGGGATGGCCGGGTCAAGCCCGGCCATGACTGCGATGAGAATTGCGGCGCGCGCCGCTAGAACTGCAACGGCACCCGCAAGCCGGCCGTGAACGTGTCGAATTCGACCTTGGTCGGCAAGGGCCCGCCCAGATCGGCGTCCTTGGTGTCGAGCCGCCGTCGGCTACGGCCCGCGCGGGGGCGCGTAGTTTCCGGTACTCCGAAGCCGGAACGGCCCTGGCCGCCGGGGGGATTGCGGCGAGCGCGCGCGGCACCATGTTTTCACTTTCAGGGGGAGGGGCGTCAATGAAACAAGGATTCGCGCGAGCACTCGGGGGTGTGAGCCTTGTCGTGGCGCTGACGCTTGCGATGCCGGTTTCGGCTCAAAGTTTGGGTATTTGTTTCACCGGATCGGGCAAGGCCGCCATTCATGACTGCACTCGCAAAATCAATTTGGGGCGGCTCGAAAGCAAGGCGCTTGCAATAGCTTATTACAATCGAGGTTTCGAATATAAGGAAAACACGGACCAGTTCGATTTGGCGATCGAGGATTTCAACCGAGCGCTCCGGATCAATCCGTCGTACACCTCAGCCTACATGCATCGCGGCGACGCTTACCGCAGGGCGGGAAATTTCGAACGCGCGATCGCGGATTTCGACCGGGCGCTGCAGCTCGATCCCAAGAACAAATATCGTGAATACGCCACCGAGGGCCGGGATAAGGCGCGAGAGAAGATCAAGAACTGACAGGATTCATTCTTCCGTAACGAAGACAAAAAACGCGCCGCCGTCGGCTACGGCCCACGCGGCGCATGAAGACCTAGCTCCCAGCGCGCTCCGCGAATACGCCGGCCGTATGCCAGCTGCGATCGTTGAGAATCTCGCCGAGATCGCCGTCCTCGTAATAGTGCTTCACCACCGCGCCGCGGCTGAAAAAATCGGCTCCGGCCGGAAGCGCCGGGTGCGCCGTGGCGAACGCCTCATGGCAGCGGGCGAGAAACGCGCGCAGCGGCTCGTTCACCGGCCCTTGCTGGTAATGCGGATAGAGGACCGGGATGCGGCCGAACTTCGGCACGTTCTCCCGTCCGAACAGCTTGGCCAGCAGCATCGCCTGCCAGAAATAGACCCAGGCATCGTGCTGGATGTGCGAGACTAGGAGCTTGCGACCGTTGATGTAGTCGCGGCCCTTGCGCCGCTCGTAGACATAGGGCCCGAGTTTGAGTGCGCCAATGGCGATCCAATTGTAGAAGCCGATCAGGTTGCCTTCCAGCAGCGGCTCGGAGTCGAACTCGATGGCGCCGATCCTCCGAATGTGCCGCAGCAGATCCTGGTCCGCCGTCTTGGTGCGGACGGGGTCGAAGCGGCCGCTGACCGGGAGTCGCAGCGCGCGGCGCAACCTGTGGAAGCGATCCACCCGCGCGCGCACCATGTGCTCTTCATATACCGCGAAGAAATCCGACTTGGCCGGGATCGCCCCCAGGCACGGCGAGCGGCCGAGAAAATAGAGCCTGCCGGCCAGCGCCGTCTCCATTTCCGCAAAACTCGCGTTGAACACCATGTCGCCGTCCATCGCGACGATGTCCTCGCCCGCGAATAGTCGAGCGAGCACGAGAAAGCGCAGATAGCCGAAATGCTTGATGCCGCCCCAGTTGCGGTGATGCTCGACGAGCAACGGTATCTTCGCCGCCAATTCGCGCGTCAGCGCTTCGCCGTCGTGTAGCCGGTAGCCGAGTTCGCGCAGCCGGTCGAGATAACGCTCGGAGAAGCGTTCGAGCCCGGCAAGCACCAGGACTTCGACCCGGTTCCGCTCGCCGAGCGCCGCGAGCCGGCGGCCGATGAACTCGAGCGGGATGGTGTCCTCGAACTCGCGCTCGTCCGCAAGCTCGTTCCAGACGCACATCACGAAACGCATCGATAGCCCCGCCGGCCGCTTCGCCGGGCAGCTTCCCAAACGCGGAGCCTGATCGCAATGGACCAATTGCTCCGCACCTTCACCGAGCGCGGCGATCTCGCGCATCTGGCGCTGTTCCTGTGGGCCTCGGGCGCGAGCGCGCTCGCCTGGCGGGCGCTGCGCGATCTGGTCGCCGCCAACGAGCGCTTCGACGGCTTCGTGCGCGAGCTGGCGAGATTCAATGCGCGGTTTGGAGAATAAAGCCGTCATCCTTCGAGGGCCACGCTCCGCGCGGCCACCTCAGGATGACGGAAAAAATTTTTCGTCACCCTGAGGTGCGAGCGCGCGTAGCGAGCGAGCCTCGAAGGGTGACAGTTCGATTCGGAGACCATAGATGAAACCACGCGATCAGAATCCGCCTAGCTTCCCGCGCATCCGCGCGATCGGCGCATCCGAGGCGCAGCAAGTCTTCCGCGAGTTCGTGCAGAAGCTCTCGCGCCTCGACCGGCCGCTCGAAAAGCTGCCGCATTCGGAACGCCGCCGCGCCAATGGCCACCTGCGCGGCAACGGTGCGCGCCGCCCGCGCGCAGGGAGACGCCCATGAGCGCACCCGAAATGAAATCCATCGCCTGCGACCTGAAATCGGTCGAGCCGGACGGCACGTTTTCCGGCTATGCCAGCCGCTTCAACGTGGTCGATCTCGGCCGCGACCTGGTGCTAAGCGGCGCCTTCACGCAGTCGCTGCGTGAGCGCGGCGCGCGCGGCATCAAGCTCTTGTTCCAGCACGATCCGGCCGAGCCGATCGGCGTGTGGCTCGAGCTGCGTGAGGACGCTTATGGGCTGTTCGTGCGCGGGCGCGTGCTTCCTGAAGTGGAGCGCAGCCGCGAGGTGCTCGCGCTGATGCGCGCCGGCGCGCTCGATGGCTTGTCCATCGGCTTCCGCGCGGTCGAGGGCCGCACCGACCCCAAGAGCGGCGTGCGCCGGCTGCATCGCGTAGATCTTTGGGAAGTCTCGATGGTGACGTTTCCGATGCTGCCCGAGGCGCGCGTCAGCGCAGTGAAGCATTCCGACACGCGGCTGGCGGCGGCGATCAGACGCGCGGCGGCGGCAATGCGTGCTCCGTAGCGAGCATCAGCCCGATGTTGTGTTACGTAATTTGGGAACTTACGAAAGGGTGGTACGTTTTACAGGTCGTTGGACTTGATGAAGGAGTTGATTTGCAATGACCAAGAAAAACACCATTTGCCTTTGGTACGACAAGGACGCCGAGGCTGCGGCGCGCTTCTATGCCAAGACCTTCCCTGACAGCGCTGTGGGTGCCGTGCACCGGGCGCCCAGCGATTTTCCCGCTGGCAAGCAGGGCGATGTGCTGACGGTTGAATTCACCGTCGCGGGCGTGTCCTGCATCGGCCTCAACGGCGGTCCCCAATTCAAGCAAAGCGAGGCGTTCTCCTTCCAGATCGCAACTGACAATCAGGAAGAAACCGATCGCTACTGGAACGCCATCGTCGGGAATGGCGGGCAGGAGAGCGTGTGTGGCTGGTGCAAGGACAAGTGGGGAATTTCCTGGCAGATCACACCACGGGTCTTGACCGAAGCAATGGCGGCTGGCGGCGATGAAGCAAAACGCGCCTTCGATGCGATGATGAAAATGAAGAAGATCGACGTTGCGGTGATCGAGGCCGCACGGCGCGGCTGACGCGGCTGGCGGCGGCGATCAGGCGGGCGGCGGCGTTTCTCTCTTAATAATCCCTGACGGTGGGCGTCGGCACCGTCGGGGGGTTGACAGTGACGGTGGGGGGCGTCCCGGCCTTCGGAGAAGTAGTCCTGCCGGTGCGTGGCGCCGGGGTCGTCGGTGCGTCGGTCCTGACCGGAGAGGGCGCTCCTACGATCGGCGGGGTGGCTGTTACCGTGGGCGTCGGAACCCGTGGTTGCCGGCAGGCCGCCGTATTGGCGGCGAGATCACTTTCGATCGCGGCCAGCAACTGACTCGCGGACATATTGGCGCTGATGCTCGCCGGTGCGGCACCGGGAGTGGCGTAGGTCGACCGGCATACGGACTGGTACGCGCGCTCCAGCTGGACCACCGCCTGCTGGGCACCGCGGCGCCATCTCAGGATCTCCAGGGTCTGACGGCATTCCTGCGGTAACTGAAAGCCGGTCGCGGCGCTCGGCTCGCGTCCGAACAACTGCCGGAATTTCGCGACATACTGAAAATTGGAATTGTTCGCCGCGGTGTTGAACCGGTTGATCGCGACGGAACACGCATCCGCGTGGGCTGGCGAAGCGAGCAACGTCACGCCAGCCAAGGTCAGAAGCACAGCGAGCCAGAAAACTCCCCCGACAATGCGCATGGTCGTCCTCGCGATGTCCGCTAGTTGTTAGAGTTGCCGCTTGTCGGCTCTGGCTTGTTGACCGTGGGCGTCTTCGTCTTCGGCGTCACGGTCCTGACGGTCGGCGGCGTCGGTGGAGCGACGCGCGGTTCCTGAACCGTGACATTCGGCGGAGCCGGCTTCGGGCGCGGCGCGACGCGCGGTTCCTGAACCCTGACATTCGGCGGGGCCGGCTTCGGCCGCGGAGCGACCCGCGGCTCCTGGGTTCTGACGCTGGGCGGCGGGGGCGGCGCGATGTACGGCTCCTCGATCCTGACCGTGGGCGGCGGGGGCGGCGGGATGTTCGGGGTTTCCGTCCGCACGCTCGGCGTTCTCGTCGCCGGCGCGTTGACCCGGACCGGAGACGGCCCAACGCGAACGACCGTGCAGCACGACCCTGTCATTCGCCTTCCGTCAGGCGAGAGCGTGTGCACTGCCGAGCCCGGGCCGGTCAGGATGAAGGTATCGCCGGAGCAGGTCCAGGTCTGCACCGGAACGCATTGCGGGCACACGCTGCTCAGCGTCCCGTCCGCTCGAATTGTCGAAGGATAGGTCTGCCCGGTTGCGTTCACCGTGACGATCCACGCGCCCACGAATTTCCGGACGCAATCCGTCGGTGGCGCGGCGGAGGCCGAGCCGAGCGTCAGAATGAGCGCGAGCAGCGAAAGGAGAATCCTGACGAAGCGCATGAGCGCTCCCTGGCTAGTTGATGGTGATCGCGACGTAGCGGTTCAACGGCTCCCGCACCTTCGGCCCGGTCTTTTCGCGCAGCTGCGTGGCACCCCGGCCGGTTACCGTGATTTGCGCGCCGGCCGGTAGCCCAAGATCGCGGAACGCCTTTTCCACCACCCGCGCCCGCGCAAGCGAGAGCTTGTCCGGATCGGGCTCCGCCGTGTCGCAATGGCCGACAATCCTAACCCGCGCCCCAGGCTTGATGTCGTACTTGACCACCTCCGCGAGGATCTTCTTTCCCGCCGGCCCGAGATCGGATTGCGCGAAATCGAAGAAGATGGAAATCGGCTGCGCTTGCGCGAAAGCCGGAGCGCTGGCGAGCCAAAACGAGCAAGTCAGCGCCGACCCGGCGAGGGCCAGGAACGCGACGAGTGAAACGGTGATCTTGGAGAAGCGCATCTCCTGTCCCCCTGTCAGAAGCAGCGGATGCTGTTGACGTGCATTTCGAGAAACAGCGCCTGGGTGACGTAGCCGCTGGCGGTGAATCGCTTGCCCGGCTCGCATCCGGCGGGAGCCTTGCCTCTGCCGCGCAGCGCGCCGACCGAACAGGGGGTCATTTTCTCCGGTTCAACGATGACCCACGCGCCCTCGTTCTCCATTGGAAAATGGCCCAGCGCTCCGTTGATCGTGGTGGTCGCGCCGACCGCGCAATCCGCGGCTGAGGCGGAGCCCGGCGTGGACACGAGGCAGAGCCAGCCGATTGCCGCCGTAATGATCGTTTTGCGCATGGGCCTGTACTCCAATTTCACGGACAGCGTGCCATTGTTTCGGCGCCGCCGCGACCTTGTCGAGCCCTGAGCGGGTGATGCGTTTCGCCGCATCAACGCAACGCGTTCAGGATGATAGAGGAGGGGATACGCATGCCTGCCGCCTCCATACCGGGCCATACCCGAAGGGACTTTCTGATCCTGTCGGCGGCCGCATTCGGCGGCGCCGGCGTTGCCGGAAGCGTGTGGCCGCTGCTGGACAGCATGAACCCGTCCGCCACCATCCGCGCCGAAGCCATGCTCGAAGTGGATCTGCGCCCGATCGAGCCCGGCCAGATCGTCACCGTGCGCTGGCAGAAGAAGCCGGTTTTCATCGCGCATCGCACCGCCGCGCAGATCGCGGAGGCCGAGGCCGACGACGCAGCCGCCACGCTTGACCCGGCGCGCGACCGCGACCGGGTGAAACACCGCGAATGGCTGGTGGTGCTAGGCATCTGCACGCACCTCGGCTGCATCCCGACCGACCGCGGCGCGGGCGATCTCGCCCCGCGTTTCGGCGGATGGGTCTGCCCGTGCCACTACTCGCAGTACGACATTTCCGGCCGCGTCCGCCGCGGCCCGGCGCCGAGCAATCTCGCGATTCCGTCTTATCAATTTCGAGGCGACGAGACGCTCGTCATCGGCTGACGCCGCTGCGCGCTACTGCATCTCCGCCGCGAGCTTGTCGTAGTGCTTCTTGACCAGCTCGATGTTGCCGCGGTGTTGCACCGGCTGCGCCGTCTTGAGCGCGTCGTTCAGTTCCTTCAGCGCGGCCTGCTTTTCCTTCGGGGGCATCTTCTTGTCGGCCTGCACTTCGGTGATCTCGCGCTTAATGGCGTCCATCGGCTCGGTGAACGCCTTGGTCTTTGCATCCATGCCTTCCATGATGAGCGAGATGTTGGCGGATACGTCGTCGAACTCCGCGAGGTTGGCGAAGCCGTTTTTCTTGGCGACGCTTTCCAGCTGGGCCTGGATTTTGGCGTCCGGCTTTTCCGGAACGTCGGGCATTTCCTTCTGCGCCGCGATATAGCCGAGCACTTGTTTCTCGGTGAGCGCGATCTGCTTCATCTCCTGCGCGCCGACGACACCCGGTAGCAGCGCGAACCCGATGGCCATGACGGCCGCGATCATCAAGCGATGCACATGTTGCATGGAAGCCGTCCTCTGTTCCTCGATTCCATCAGTACCATAAATCACCTCCCCTTCGAGGGGGGTCGTCCGCCGGAGCGTGCGCTTTTTTACGCGTTATCACCGCGCCGCTAGGGTGTCGCGCGGACGAGCTGGTGCTCAAGGGCCGCCGCCCGGCGCTCGGCATCGAGACCAAGCGCTTCGATCCCGCCGCGATCGAGCACAACAAGGCGTTCGACGCCTATGTGCGCCACGGCGAAGCCTCCGGCCTGAAGCGGCTCGAAGAGAAGGCGCTCTCGGTCGGCTCCGGCGCCGACGGCGGCTACCTGGTGCCCGAGGAGACGGAGCGCGAGATCGGCCGCCGTCTCTCGCAAGTCTCGCCGATCCGCAGCTTCTACGAGGAGACGTTCAACCGCGGCAACGTCGCCTTCGCCGCGCGCGTGCACGGCGCCGGCTATCGCTATCACGACATCACGGTTGCGGGCGGCCCGGTGGATCACGCCACCTACATGGCGCGCAACGCCGGCTTCGCCGCCGCGTTCCCGGACCGCAAGGTCGAGATCGAGGACCTAATCGCCGCCGGCGACCGGGTGGTCGCCCGCGCGCTGCTGCACGCCACCCACCTCGGCCCGCTCGGCGACATCGCCCCGACCGGGCGCAAGGTGCGGCTCGCCTCCACCATCATCTATCGCTTCGAGCGGGGCCAGGTTGCCGAGGAGTGGGAGATTTTCGACAAGCTCGGCATGTACCGGCAGCTCGGCGTCGCGCCGCCGGCGAGCTGAGCGGCCGAAATTAGTCGGAAATTTATTTTGCCCCTACCTGGAACCAGCTGGCGGGTACGCAGTTATACCCACGCCTCCAGAGTGCCCCCCACTCAAGAGGTCTACGCTGGCCGACTGCGGCTTCCCCGTCACCTAGACGCCCAGCCGCTACGGTAACAAAACCAGCCAAAGTATCGGTCGATTTCGGCTTGACCCCCTCCTGCCGCAATCGATCAAGGCCCGGTCCCCAATGGCCGGGCCTTTTTTCGTTCGCTCGTTCAGACCGTGGAACGATCTCAACCTCTCGCCGTTGTTAGCAGAAGGCGCGGCGGAGCTTCATCCATGCCAACGAGAGACCTCGGAACTGCGGCCCATGCCACGCAGAACTGCCTTGCTTGCCAAGGGGCCATGAAGGCCGTTCTCCGCAAGCCCCACCAAATTCACCGGGGCATGGAGTCCTTGTTGTACCAGTGCGGAGATTGCGGATGGCGCTCCGTGAAGAGCGTCTTGGCCTTCGAGGCCGAAGCGATTTTCAAGTAGCAAACGCACAAGCGTTCTTGCATTCTAGTTGAGTAGCGGGCCCAATATCATTGGCGCCGCCGACACGCACGCCATCGCCGGCGCGCGTGCCGCGCTCGCAGATCGGGATCAGAACTTGTGCATCACCGACAACACCGTCGGCGTTGGCACCATCGGCTCGATCGGCACCGCGGCGGCCGGATCGCCGAGGTCGATCTTCGCGCCAACTTTGATGAGGTTCTCCCGCCAGACCGGGCCGAACGTCTGCACGCGGTTCTCGGAGGCGTGATAGCCGATGAAAGTCGAAAGCGTCGACGTGAACCGATAGGAGAGTCCGACGCTCCATTGCGTGCTGTCGGCGGAGATTGTGCCTCCAGCCACCTTGCCGGAGGCGTATCCGTAGGTCGCCCGGATTCCGAGCCCGCGCAATTGCGGAGCGAAGGTGCCGAGCGAGTACTGCACCCGGCCCTCGATGAACCATGCGTCCGTCAGGATGCCCGCGCCGGTGCCGCTGCTCAGATCCATCCAGCCCAGCTGCCCGCCCACCATCCAGTTGTTGGTGAAGTAGCGCGCCTCCACGCCGGCGATGCCGATTGTGCTCTTCGGCGCGAAGAAGGTCGGGCTGACATCCGCCGCACCTCCGAACAGGCCGAAGTCGATGTTGCTCACCGGATTCCAGTTCAGATGCAGGATGCCGGCGAAATACGAAGCGCTGCCGCAACCAGCGCAGTACCCATCCGTTGCTTCCATTTGAGCGTCGGCCTGCAGACGGAAATAGTTGGGAAACCGGAAGCCGAATGACGCCTTCCCGAAGAACACGGTGGCGTCGTAGTCGCTGCCGAAGGAGCGGACGCTGGACGAACCCAGATAACCCAAGAACTGCATGTTCGCGCCTGTCATCGCGTGCGACAGGTCGCCGTTCGCTCTTTCGTAACCGCCGAGCTTGAGGCACGTATCGGTTCCCGGGATGTAATAAAATCCCGAGCCGTAGGCGTCGCAGATGCGGACATACTCGACGGGCGCTGCCCGCGCATGCGTACCGATGGCGATGAAAATAATGAACGCGATCGCGCTCAGCGCGAGGCGACGATAATTGTTGTTCATGGCGAAGCCCCCCAGCCTTGCCTGGATCATACCGGCTGGAAGGAGCGGGGAATGTTGCGATTCAGCCACAACCCACAACTATTGCCCGAAGGGCTGAGCCGCAGACGGATGCCGGGCCGGCCCAGGTCGAACTCGTGAACGATCATCCCTAGCAAGGGTTTAGCCATGGCTCGTACGCCGCCGATGCATCCGGACGAGGTGCTGCGCGAGCCGTTCGACCGGGCCGTGTAACCGAACTATGCCCTTCGCCGCTTGCGCTTGAACTTTGTCCGCTTCGCCTTCTTCGCTTTCTTCGCCACGACAGTCTTGGTCGAGACCAGTGTATAGGGCGACGCGAATTCCGAAGGCGGATAGGCCGCGACGCTCGCCACCACACGCTCGCGCGTGCGCCGGCCGCGCCGCGTGCGCGGCTGTTCCTCGGCGGGAGTCATATAAGAAGGAGCCGCCGGCGCTTCGGCGATCATGATCGTCGCCGATCCGCTCGCCGTCACCGGCGCGTACTGCGTGTACCAGCCGCAGGCGATCGGCGCGCGCGGATAATTGGCGCGCGTGATCACGCCGACCAGCGCGCCGTTCTGAATCACTGCGCCGCCGGAGTCGCCGAAACAGGCGCTGGCCGAAAGTTTTCCGCTGCGGTTGGGATCGACCAGCATCCAGCGATGGTGCGGGGCCTGCACCAGGCGGGCCTCGCGCAGTGTGCCGACCGCCATGCGCTGCCGCTCGGTGGCGGTGCCGAAGCCGGCGATGGTGAAAGCGCCGTCGCCGGGGCTGCCGACCGGCAGCGGCGAGATCGAGCCCGGCAGCGGCGCGCGAAGAATGAGAATCGCCGCGTCACCCGCAACCGATACGCGCCGCCCGCCCACCACGGCGCTGCGCGTGACTTGCGCCACCGCGATGCGCTGGCCGTCGGCGTTCACGCTCGGGCGCCCGGCGCAATGAGCGGCCGTCACCACCGCCTGGCGGCCGATCGCGACGCCCGAACAATGACTCCCGCCGGAATAGACGCGCACCATGTGCGCGCTCAGGCCCGAGGCATGGCCCTCGATGATGGCGCTCGCGTCGCCCGCGGAAAAAAGCGTTGCCGCGGCCAATGCCGCGCACTTAATCGTGCCTGTTCGTCTGCTCATGAATCTCACCAGCCCGGGGCGATCTTAGCCAAGTGCCGGGCGATAGGAAGCGTACCGAATGCGTTGTTAACGCTCAGTCGCCGAGCCGGCTCCCGAGCACCCCTGCGGTGCTCTCGATCCAGGCGCGCTGGATCGCCACCAGCGTGGCGCCCGTGACCAGCCCGCAGCCCGCGCCCTTTGGCCCCGTGGTCCAGCCGATCACCGCGGCGAGCGCGCCGTCCTTGAACACCGGCCCGCCGGAATCGCCGGTGCAGGCGCCGCCCGGCGCCGCCGCGCCGCGCGACAGCCGCACCATGATCCCGCCGGTATTGCCGACCGCGGGCAGCGTGAGCGTGCGCAGCGTTCCGCCGGTGCGCTCGTTGCCTTCGGCGGCGATGCCGAAGCCCGCGAGCATGAATTGATCGCCCGCCCGCGGCAGCTTCGCGTCGGTTGAAAGCCGCGCCGCACGGAAGCGCGCGGGCAGCGGCTCGGAGAGTTTCAGGATCGCCAGATCCGGCGTCGGCCGCCGCGTCTTGAACTGCGCCGGGTCGAAGCCCGGATGCAGCACCACGTCGAGCACCGGCAGGAGCCGCGGCGACGCGCCTTCCACCAGCGCGATCGCGTAATTGGCCCGCGGCTGCACGCAATGCGCCGCCGTCAGCACCAGCACGCGCGACAGCACCGTTCCGCTGCACGACGCCCCGCGCGTCGAAACGATCAGCACCGTCTGCGCCGCGATCTCGTTCGGCGCTCCCGCGCCGCCGACGATGGCGAAGGCGTGGAGCGGCGTGAGCGCGAGCAGAAGTGCGAGTGCTGTGCGACGCATGGCGCTTTGTCGGCGCAAGCGCGGCGGCCGTCAATGACTCCTTCGAACGAATGAAAGGCAGGCGCGATGGCTGCGATCCTCTTGGAGCCACCGGCCAGCGAGCCGATCTCGCTCGCCGAGGCCAAGAACTTTCTCCGCGTCGAGCACGACGCCGACGACGCGCTGATCGGAGCGCTGATTGCCGCCGCGCGCGGGCAGGTGGAAGCTGCCACGCGGCGCGCTCGAGCAAGGTTTTTCCTCGCTGTTCGGCAGCCTGTTCAGCAGCATCTCGCCGTTCGCGAAAAGCTGCTTCGATGGCAGCAATTCGGTCGGCTTCGCCCGTGGCGGCGTGGTGACCACACCGAGCTATTTTCCGCTCGGCGATCGCCTCGGCCTGATGGGCGAGCGCGGCGCCGAAGCGATCCTGCCGCTCCCGCGCGGCGCCGACGGCCGGCTGGGCGTGCGCGCCGACGCACAGGCCAAACCGATGAACGTGACCGTGCACGTCGCGACGCAGGACGCCGCAAGCTTCCGCCGCTCGGAGGCTTATCTCTCGAGCGTCATTGCGCGGGCGGTGGCTCGCGGCGAGCGCAGCCTCTGAAGAGGCGCTTTTCTACTCGGCCGTCCCGGACGTAAGCTCCCGTCATGGTTGAGCCCGTCGGGGCGTTGCCACGGAGGCAAACATGCGCATCAGGATAGTCGCCGTTGCATTGGCGTCCATGCTGGCATCGATTTTCTCTACGCCGGCTGCGGCGTTCTTTTTCTGGTGTCCTTCGATCTTCGCTCCGCTGACGACCGAGGTGAAGAATGTCCTCGTCCGGCCCGGCGTGAATGTCCGCTACCTGGCGATCCATCGCACCGGTAGCACTCCGGAAAATGCCGTCATCCTGTTCGCTGGCGGGGACGGACTGCTGAGCCTGAGTTCGAGCGGTGCCATCGGCACCGGTCTCGCGTTGAATTTCCTCGTCCGCTCGCGCGAAAAATTCGCTTGCGCCGGACTCTATACGGTCGTGGTCGACACGCCCGGCGCGGTAGCGATCAACGGAAACATCCGCCTTTCGGAGCAATATGCCCAGGACATGGCCAAGGTGATTGCGCGGGTTCGCGAGGACCCGCCGCTTAGGCGGATTTGGCTCGTCGGCACCAGTTCGGGAACGCTTTCGGCGGCGGGCATCGCGGCGCGCCGTCCCCTCATTCCGCTGCACCCGCCGAGCAAGATCAACTACGGCAGGCCGGAGGGCATCGTGCTCACTTCGACGCAGAGCACGCTCGTTTCCGGGCTTTGCGGCAGGACCGTGTTCGACGCCACGCTCTCGCGTGTCAACGTGCCCGCCTATGTCGTCGCGCATCAAGATGACGGCTGCGCCTGCAGCCCGGCCGCGGCGGTTCCCTCCGTGCTGGCCGCGCTTACCCGATCGCCGGTGAAGGAGAACATCGAATTCGTCGGCGGCAGCCCGCCGATCTCGACTGACCCGTGCCAGGCGCAGACGCCGCACGGCTATCTCGGGATCGAGAATAGCGTGGTCAACAACATCGCCAGCTGGATCAAGACACACTGAACCAACTGAACTGACTTCACTAACCGACTCTTGCTCGAAGGGAGCAGTGAGAAGGAAAACGCATGCCCGCCTTCCACGAAATTCTCTTTCCACTCGACGTCGCCCTCGGATCGCGCGGCGGGCCCGAGCGCAAGACCGAGATCGTCACCACCGGCTCCGGCCGCGAAGAGCGCAACGCCCGCTGGGCCCACGCGCGCCGGCGCTGGAACGCGGGCTATGGCGTGAAGTCGCTCGACACGCTCTCGCAGGTTGTCGCTTTCTTCGAGGAGCGCCGTGGTCGGCTCTATGGCTTCCGCTGGCGCGACCGGCTCGATCATTCCTCCGCCGCGCCCGGAGTTGAAGTTTCACCGGAGGATCAGCTCATCGGCCTTGGCGATGGGACGCGTACGGAGTTTCAGCTCATGAAAACCTATGGTTCGCTCCACGCTCCCTATGCGCGCCCCATCGCCAAGCCGGTGGCCGGTTCCGTCCGCGTCGCCGTCGATGGCATCGAGGCCGAGGCGGGGACCGATTTCGATGTCGATCCCGTGACGGGGTTGGTCCTATTCGGCCCCGGCCAGGCGCCGGCCGCCTCAGTGCCGGTGACGGCCGGGTTCCAATTCGACGTGCCGGCCCGCTTCGATAGCGACTTTCTGGAGGTCGACCTGGCCGCATTTGCCGCGGGCGAAATTCCCTCGATTCCCATTGTCGAAATAAGACCCTAGGGGAAATTAGCCGTCTGTTCTCTTGCGTCCGTTCCCGGCTCTTGCCAATCTCCCGGCGGGTTCGCAAGGGGAGACGGAAATGAAGCTTCGAGTTCTAGGAATCGCTGCCGTTTTGGTCGGCCTGTCCGCCAATGCGGCGCTTGCCTCCAGCGCCTGCACTGCCTTCGTCCGCATCGACGAAGACAATGCGCAGGCCTGCCTGAACCTGGTTCGCAACAAGACCAGGAGCGCCGGCTTCAATGGATCGCGCACTGGCGAGAGCTACTTCTTCTGGTTCAACCAGAACGTGGTTTCGACCCGCTGCATCGACGGTACCATCGTCGCCATGGCGGCGTACCACCAGCGGGACAACCAGGCCTGTCCGCTGCTCGACCGCATCAAGGACGTGCTCGACAACAAGTGAACTGATCTGTCGTCCCCGCGTAAGCGGGAACCGTCAACGACCTGCTGAGAACGATCCCGGCTCGCCGCATCGCAAGTCAGCTTTAGCTGACTTGCGAATTCTTTAGTGCCGATCTCGGGTAAACCCAAGATCGGTGCAGCGGCCGGGATGACGTTTTCTAGAGTTCCATCATGCGCACTCTCCCGGCCGGCCTTGCCGCGCATCTCGCGGGCGGGGCCACCACGCTTTGCCGCTGCTGGCGCATCACGCGGCGCGACGGCGAGATCCAGGGCTTCACCGACCACGACGAGCCGCTCGTGTTCGACGGCACCACGTTCGCCGCCGGCACCGGGTTCGAGGGCACCGAGATCGAGGCTCGCCTCGGGCTCGCGGTCGGCGGCCACGAAATCCACGGCGCACTCGCGGCCGACTCGATCGCCGAGGCCGATCTCGCCGCCGGGCGCAATGACGACGCCAAGGTCGAGCTGTTCCTGGTCGATTGGAGCGAGACCGAAAATCGCCTGCTGCTGCGCGCCGGCAATCTCGGCGAGGTGCGCCGCGAGGGCTCGGCCTTCGGCGCGGAAGTGCGCGGACTTGCGCATCGCCTGAACGAGGAAAGGGGCCGCCTCTATTCGCCGACCTGCGACGCCGATCTCGGCGACGCGCGCTGCGGCGTCGATCTCGAAAATCCGCTCTATCGGGGCGAGGGGACGGTGGTTGTGCTCGAGGGCGCAAGTCACATCCGCGTTTCCGGACTCGATGGCTTCGCCGACGAATGGTTCGCGCGCGGCCGGCTGCAATGGACCGGCGGCGCCAACGCGGGCCTCGCGGTCGAGGTGAAAGAGAATCGCGCCGAGGCGGGCGAGACGAGGATTTCGCTGTGGCAATCGACGCCTGAGCCGATCGCCGAAGGCGACACGTTCGCCGTCACCGCCGGCTGCGACAAGCGCTTCGAAACCTGTCGAAGCAAGTTCGCCAACAGACTCAATTTCCGCGGCTTTCCGCACATGCTGGGCAACGATTTCGTCGTCAGCTATCCGGTGCAGGGCGAGCCGGGGCACGACGGCAGTTCGCTGGGTTGACGCAAACTTCCCTCTCCCCGCTTCAGCTGGGAGAGGGGAAAAAACTCGAATGACTCTCACTCCAGCCCTCATCATCGCCGAAGCGCGCAGCTGGATCGGCACGCCCTACCGGCATCAGGCTTCGCTCAAGGGCATGGGCTGCGATTGTCTCGGCCTGGTGCGCGGCGTGTGGCGTGCGCTGAACGGGCCGGAGCCGGAAGCGGCCCCGGCCTACAGCGCCGACTGGGCCGAGGCCGGCGGCAAGGAGTCGCTCGCGGCCGCCGCCGCGCGGCATCTGGTGCCGGTCGAACTCGCGGACGCAACGCCGGGCGATGTCTTGCTGTTTCGCTGGCGCGCGCACCTGCCGGCCAAGCATGCGGCGATTTTGGTCGCCGCCGACCGCATCGTTCACGCCCACGACGGCGCCGCGGTCGCCGAGGTCTATTTCGCAAGCTTCTGGCGGCGGCGGCTGGCTTACGCCTTCCGATTCCCGGGCCGACGCGGGCAAGAAATTGCCTGATTCCATCGCCTGAACGCGGGCTCTAGCGTCACGGAACGGATTCAATTATGGCGGTGAAGCTTTCAAGCCACTGACCGGCCGAGTGAATTTTCGGTTGATCCGCCGAACTGCGAATATCCTGGTACCGTTGCTTTTTTACACTAGTCCCAGGTGCCTGAAAGCTTAGTATCCCGCTCAGTAGAGGCACTCAAGCACATGGGGGATGCCGTGAAGCGGATTCTATTGGCGGGGGCTGCTGTCCTCGCGCTCACGACTGCGCAGCCAGTTCTCGCGGCCGACGCGCCGGTCTACAAGGGACCGCCGCCGGCAGCAGCCGCGCTTTTCAACTGGAGCGGATTTTATATCGGCGTGAACGGCGGCGGTGGCTGGGGAACGTACAGCTACGTCTTCCCGCCCGATGTCGGCTCCAGCCTCAGCGGCTGGGCCATTGGCGGCACGCTCGGTTGGAATTGGCAGGCACCCGGTAGCAACATCGTATTTGGTATCGAGGGTGACCTCGATTGGACGGACATCAAGGGAAATAGCCTCTGTCCGAATCCGGTCTTCACCTGTAACGCGAAAGTCAACTGGCTCGGCACCGTTCGTGGCCGGATCGGCGTGGCCGCAAACACGATGCTCTTTTACCTCACCGGCGGCTTTGCTACCGGTCAAGTCGAGCGGGAATCGACTGACACCGGCGCGGTTGTTACTTTGACGCAACGCGAGACGGCGACGGGCTGGACCGCCGGCGGCGGAGTCGAAGTAGCGTTCACCAACAACATGAGCGGGAAGCTCGAGTACCTATACGTCGATCTCAACGAAAAGAGCTTCCCCGGGACTGGCGCTTTCTCGACAGTCAATATCGGCGCCAAGTTCAGCTTGGTGCGCGTTGGATTGAATTGGCGCTTCTGATCGAAGCTGAGGCCTGAAAGAAAAAAGCCCCGGGCATCCCCCGGGGCTTTTGCTTTTAGCATCCCGTCATCACCGGGCTTGTCCCGGTGATCCCGCTTAGGCGGGCAGGGCCGTGCCAATTCTATCGGGATGGCCGGGCCAAGCCCGGCCATGACGGAAAAATAACATGGCCGCACTCCTCCTCTCTTTCGCCGGCGCGTCGCTCGGCGGCGCGCTGCTGGGCCCGCTCGGCGTGGTCGGCGGGCGCATCGTCGGCGCCAACCGCGCCGGGCATCTTCTGGTGCTCGGCGGCAACCAGGGCGACGCGGTCAGCATCAGCCCCTTT
This sequence comes from Xanthobacteraceae bacterium, assembly GCA_036559465.1. Lineage (GTDB taxonomy): Bacteria > Pseudomonadota > Alphaproteobacteria > Rhizobiales > Xanthobacteraceae > JAHFPN01. The sequence continues at coordinate 3,673 of DATBTC010000048.1, read as the reverse complement.
CCGCGCGGGCGTGAGCTCGGCTATCGTTGGCCGGGCAACGAGCTCTTGCCCGAGGCCGCGCCACTGCCCGTGCTCGCGCACGGCTGAGCGGTGTCGCAGAGCGAGGCGTGATGGACTACCCGTTTACGACCGACGGCTGCTCGGGCGGCCATAGTGCGCGCTGGAGGTTGTTCTTCGGCGTAGCACCGCCTTGGGAAGGTTGCTGCGTCGAGCATGACAAACTGTATTGGCGAGGCGGCACGCGCGAGGAGCGCCGCGCGGCCGATCGCGCGGTGTTGGCGTGCGTGCGTAAGATAGGCCACCCGGTGTGGGGCCTTCTGATTTGGACGGCGGTCCGCGTCGGCGGACATCCGCTGCTGCCGCTGCCGTGGCGCTGGGGTTATGGCTGGAGATATCCGCGCCCTTATTCTTCTTCGGCACCCAAATCTTCAGAGCCTAAATACTAGATTGCCACTACTCGGCGTTGACCGTGTATTTGCAATACCCAAGCCTTTTCAGCCATTTACTTTATCTCTCGGCCGGCCCCGCTTCCGGCTGACTTGTGCCTGCATGAGTGGCACACTCCCGCCCGATTCCAAGGGTGGGCTCTCCCCCGAATGCGCCTTCTCGTCGTCGAAGACGACCCCGATCTCAACCGCCAGCTATGCACCGCGTTGACCGACGCGGGCTACGCAGTCGACAAAGCGTTCGACGGCGAGGAGGGTCATTATCTCGGCGAAAACGAACCCTATGACGCGGTCGTGCTCGACCTCGGCCTGCCCAAGATGGACGGCATCTCGGTACTGGAATCCTGGCGCCGCTCCGGCAAGATGATGCCGGTCCTGATCCTCACCGCGCGCGATCGCTGGTCCGACAAGGTCCAGGGCTTCGACGTCGGCGCCGACGATTATGTGGCCAAGCCCTTCCATCTCGAAGAAGTGCTGGCGCGCGTGCGCGCACTGTTGCGCCGCGCCTCCGGCCACGCCACCGCCGAGCTTACCTGCGGCCCCGTCCGCCTCGATACCCGCTCGGGCCGCGTCAGTGTCGACGGCAATCCGATCCGTCTCACCTCGCATGAATACCGGCTGCTTGCGTACCTGATGCACCATGCCGGCCGCGTGGTCTCGCGCACCGAGTTGGTGGAGCATCTCTACGACCAGGATTTCGATCGCGACTCCAACACGATCGAGGTCTTCGTCGGCCGGCTGCGCAAGAAGCTCGGTATCGACGTGATCCAGACCGTGCGCGGCCTTGGCTACCTGCTCACGCCCCCCCCGGATGCGCGTTAACTGGATTCCCACGGGCTGGAAGCCCGGAACTTCGCTGGCCCGCCGGCTGTTTTTTACCGCCGTCGGGGTGAGCGCGGTCGTGCTGGTCGCCATCGGCCTCGTGCTCTCAACGCTCTACGAGAACGCGGTCGAGCGCTCGTTCGATCGACGACTGCAAATTTATCTCAAGACCATCGTCGCCGACGTGGCGAGCGCCACTGCCGGCACCATCCCCGAGCCCTCGGCGCTCGGCGACCCCTTGTTCGATCTGCCGCTCTCGGGCTGGTATTGGCAGATCACGCGCATGGATGCGGTGGCGCCCGAGGTAAAGCTCTCGCGTTCGGCGCCGGAAACCGGCATTCCGATCCTGGCCACGCTCGGCGTTCCTTCGCGGCCCGGTGGCTTGCGTGAGGGCTATGTCGATGGCCCGGACCGGCAGCGCCTGCGTGTGGTCGAACGCATCGTCGATCTCGGCGAGGACGGCCGCTATCTCGTATCGGTCGCCGGCGACGCCACCGAGATCGACGAGGACAGCTACGATTTCGACATCGCGCTCGCGATCACCTTCGCCGTGATCGGGCTCGCCTTCGTGCTGGCCACGTTGTTCCAGGTGCGTTTCGGCCTGCGGCCGCTGGCACGAATATCGAACTCCCTCTCAGCCATGCGCTCGGGCAATGCCGAGCGGCTGGAAGGGGAGTTCCCGCGCGAGATCGCGCCACTGGCGCGGGAGCTGAATGCGCTGCTGGAATCCAACCGCGAGATCGTGGAGCGGGCGCGCACTCACGTCGGCAATCTCGCCCACGCGCTGAAGACCCCGCTCTCGGTGCTCCGGAACGAAGCCGCCGGCCGCAATGACCCGCTCGCCGAGAAGGTGAACGAGCAGACCAGCCTGATGCACGACCAGGTCCAGCGGCATCTGGAGCGCGCGCGGCTGGTGGCGCGCGTCGCCATGGTCGGCGCGACCACCGAGGTCGGCCCCGTCGTCACCGGACTCGCTCGCACCATGGAGAAAATTCACGCCAGCCGTGGTCTCAAGATCGAAGCGCGTGTCACCGAGGGGGTCGTCTTCCTCGGCGAGCGGCAGGATCTGGAAGAGCTGCTCGGCAATCTCGTGGACAACGCATGCAAGTGGGCGGCCTCGCGCGTCGAGATCGAGACGCGGCCCGAACCCGCCGACGTCCCCGACGCGCGCCGTTACTTGCGCCTGATCGTCGACGACGACGGTCCCGGCCTGCCCGAGGAGGCGCGGCGCGAAATTCCCGAGCGCGGTCGTCGCCTCGACGAAAGCCGGCCCGGCTCGGGCCTCGGCCTTTCCATCGTCTACGAACTCGTCACGCTCTATGGCGGCAAACTCGAGCTTTCGACCGCGCCGATCGGCGGCCTGCGCGCGGAACTCTTGCTGCCGGCGGCATAGCCCTGGCCGCGCACTTTCGCCCCATTGTTCCTACAGGTAGATTCTGGCGTAGGCGAGGATTCGGGGACGAAGTGCGCATGCAACCTGCCAAGACGATTGCCGCCGGTCTTCTCGCGCTCACGCTGGCGAGCTGCGCCGGCGATCCCGGTCCGAATACGGGCGCCGGCATTACGCTCGGCGCGCTCACCGGCGGAATCTTCGGTGCGGCGACCGGCCGCGGTCCCGGTGCGATCGTGGCAGGGGCGCTCATCGGCGGACTTGTCGGGGGCGCCATCGGTAGTTCGCTCGACGAAGCGGATCGCCGCCGCGCCTACGAGGCGGAGATGGACGCGCTAGAGAACGGCGGCCCCGGCGCGCCCAGAGCCTGGCGCGGGACCACCGGCTACGGGACCATCGTTCCCGGCCCGACCTATGTCTCCGGTTCGTATCCGCGCTGCCGCGAATACACCCATACGATCTATATCGACGGCCGGCCCGTGAGCGATCGCGGCGTCGCTTGCCGCCAGCCGGACGGTACCTGGGCGCCCTTGGACGACGCCCGCTCGCGTTCCTGGGCGCCGCCACCGCCGGTCCTGAGTCCGCGCGGCTAATCGCGGGTCTTTACTGCCGCAGTATTGCTCGAATAGACCCTGCCTATGCTGTTTTCGGCTTTCGCAGCCTTGATGACCGGCGCGGCGATCCTTGCCGTGCTGTGGCCGTTGTCGCGCACGGGCCTGCGCGCCGCAACGGCGCGCGCGGCGGATCTTGCGGTCTATCGCGACCAGCTCGCCGAGATCGAGCGCGACCGCGACCGCGGGCTGATCGCCGAGCCCGAGGCGGAAGCCGCGCGGATCGAAGTCTCGCGGCGCCTGCTCGCGGCCGCTGATGCCGACGCGATGCCGATGCCGGTTCCCGGTGCGCTCATGCGCCGCCGTGCTGCTTCCATGCTCGCACTGCTCGGAATTCCGCTGCTCGCCGCGGGCATGTATTTCTCGCTCGGTTCTCCGGACCTGCCCGGCGCGCCGCTCGCCGC
>DATBTC010000047.1:0-28040 GCA_036559465.1 Xanthobacteraceae bacterium | reverse complement strand
GTGCGCACGCGCGCGCCGAACCGTTCGGTGAAATGACGCAGTGATACGGCGTTGCGGCCGACCACGGTCACATCCGCGCCCAGGCCCACGGCGATCACCGCCGCATTGGTCGCGACCACGCCGCTGCCCAGGATCAGCACTTCGCCGGGCATGACACCCGGCACGCCGCCCAACAGCACGCCGCGGCCGCCGCTGGTCTTCTCCAGCAGCCGCGCGCCGATTTGCGGCGCCATGCGGCCGGCCACCTCCGACATGGGCGTGAGCAGCGGCAGCGTTCCCGCGGCGTCGGTCACCGTTTCGTAGGCGATCGCCGTGATGCCCGATGCCATCAGCGCCTCGGTCTGCTCGCGGTCGGCCGCGAGATGAAGATAAGTGAAGAGAATCTTTCTGCGCTTTAGCAGCGGACGCTCGGCCTTGAGCGGCTCCTTGACCTTCACGATCAATTCGGCACGCTCGAAAATCTCTGCAGCGCCGGCGACGATCTCCGCGCCGGCCGCGACATAGCCGGAGTCCGCGATACCGGCGCCGTTGCCCGCATCCTTCTGCACCAGGACGCGGTGACCGCGCGCGGTCAGCTCGCGCACCGTCGCCGGCACCAAGCCCACGCGGTATTCGTTGTCTTTGATTTCCTTGGGAACTCCGACGAGCATTGGATCGTTCCTGGCCGGCGGTTCAGCCTTCGACCGGCTCCGTGCCGACGATCTCGATTCCGAAGCCGGCCAAGCCGACATAGGTCAGGGTGCGCCCGGTCAGGATGCGGATCGAGGAAATGCCGAGATCACGGAGAATCTGGGCGCCGAGTCCGACCTCGCGCCATTGCCGGTCGCGCGCCGCCTCCGACGATTTGGCTTCGCCGCCCGGCGGCATCACCGGCACGCCGGCGGTGCCGTCGCGCAACAGCACGAGCACGCCGCGGCCTTCCGTCTTGAAGCGCGCGAGCGCGCGCGGGATCACCTTGGCGCCGCCGAATACGTCGGCGACGATGTCGGCCCGGTGCAGGCGCGTCAGCACGTTCTTGCCGTCGCCGATCTTGCCGTAGACGAAGGCCATGTGATGCACCGGGTCGAACGGCGTGACGAACGCATAGCCCGTAAGTTCGCCGATATCGCTCTTCACCGGAAAGGTCGCGACCCGCTCCACCAGCTTCTCGCGTGCCTGGCGATAGGCGATAAGGTCCGAGACCGAGATATGCACGAGCTTGTGCGCCTCGGCGAACGCGATCACCTCGGGTCCGCGCTTGACCGTGCCGGCGTCGTTGACCAACTCGGCGAGCACGCCGACCGTCGGCAGGCCGGCGAGCCGGCACAGATCGACGCAGGCTTCCGTATGGCCCGAGCGCATCAGCACGCCGCCTTCGCGCGCGATCAGCGGAAAGACGTGGCCGGGCCGGACGAAATCGCTGGCGCCGATATTGGGGTTGGCCAGCGCGCGCACCGTGTTGGTGCGCTCCTCGGCCGAAATGCCGGTCGTCAGTCCATGACGCACGTCGACCGAGACCGTGAACGCGGTGCCGAGCGGCGCGTCGTTGGCCGCCACCATCGGCGCCAGATGGAGTCGCCGCGCGTCGTCAGGCGTCAGCGGCGCGCAGACGATGCCGGAGGTATGGCGCACGATAAAAGCGATCTTCTCCGCCGTGCACAGCGAGGCGGCGACGAACAGATCGCCCTCGTTTTCGCGGTCGTCGTCGTCGGTAACGACCACGATCTCGCCACGGGAAAAGGCCTCGACTGCGCGATCGATGCGGCTGCGGATTTCGTTCATCGGATCACTTCGCGCCGGGCTTCTGAAACGGCCAGGCGAGCGACTCTCCGACCTGGCCGCGATGGCGCAAGTATTGGTCGGCCAGCGCGCAGGCTACCATCGCTTCGCCGATCGCGACCGCGCGGATACCGACGCACGGGTCGTGGCGGCCCTTGGTCGAGATTTCGGTCTCGCGGCCGTAGCGGTCAACGGTCTTGCGCGGGATCAGCATCGAGGACGTCGGCTTGACCACGAAGCGCGCGACGATCGGCTGGCCGGTGGAAATGCCGCCGAGAATGCCGCCGGCGCTGTTGGTGAGAAACCGCGGCTTACCGTCATTGCCCATGCGCATCTCGTCGGCGTTCTCTTCGCCGGAGAGCGTGGCTGCGCCGAACCCTGCGCCGATTTCGACGCCCTTGACCGCGTTGATGCTCATGAGCCCGGCCGCGATCTCCGCATCGAGCTTGCCGTAGATCGGCGAGCCGAGACCGGCGGGCACGTTCTCGGCGACGATCTCGACGATCGCGCCGACCGACGAGCCCTTCTTGCGCACGTCCTCGATATAGCTTTCGAACTCGCCCGCGGCCTTGGCGTCGGGGCAGAAGAACGGATTGCGCGCGGTCTCGTCCCAGTCCCAGCGGCTGCGGTCGATTTTCTTCGTGCCCATCTGCACCAGCGCCCCGCGCACCACCATGCCCGGCACGATCTTGCGCGCGATGGCGCCGGCCGCGACGCGACCCGCTGTCTCGCGCGCGGATGCGCGCCCGCTGCCGCGCGGGTCGCGGATGCCGTATTTGACGTCATAAGTGTAGTCGGCGTGGCCGGGGCGATAGGTTTCGGTGATGGCGTCATAGTCCTTGGACCGCGCGTCCTGGTTCTCGATCACCAGCGCGATCGGCGAGCCGAGCGTGACTTCCTTGCCGGTCACGGGATCGGGGAAGGTGCCGGAAAGAATCCGCACCTGATCGGGCTCCTTGCGCTGGCTCACGAACTTGCTCTGGCCCGGACGCCGGCGGTCGAGGTCGCGCTGGATCTCGGCCGCGGTCAGCGGAATCCGCGGCGGGCAGCCATCCACCACGCAGCCGAGCGCGATCCCGTGGCTCTCGCCAAAGGTCGTGACGCGGAACAGATGGCCGAACGTGTTGTGGGACATGGCGGCGTGGTTGTACGAGCGGGCCGCGGGCGGGTCAAACCAAGCTAGTCGGATGGTTTATTCGGCGGCCTGCGCGCGCGGCCGGTAGCGCGTGGGCGAGGCGACCGGCGGGCGCGGCACGATCGGCGGCTTGGCATTGAGCTTGTCGACCTGGAAACCGGCGACGCGCTTGTAGTTGGCGGCAACGTCCTCGAGTTCCTGCTTGGTCAGCACTTCGGTGACGACATTGAAGCCGTTGGGCGCGCGGTCCTCGACCATTTGCATGACCTGCTCGGGGCCGTTGCCGCGATTGAGCAGCACGAGGTCCGTGGTCGCCGGCCGTCGCTCGGCCTCATAGGCCAGCAGCGCCGCCTCGGTCTCGCCCTTGGCGAGGATTTCGCGTGCCAGTACGCGCGCGTCGAGGATCGCCTGCGAGGCGCCGTTAGAGCCGATCGGATACATCGGGTGCGCGGCGTCGCCCAAGAGCGTCACGCGCCCATGGGTCCAGCGCTCCAGCGGATTGCGGTCCACGACCGGGAACTCGAACACGTACTCGGCGTTGCGGATCAGGCCCGGCACATCGAGCCAGTCGAACTTCCAGTCCTCGAACCAGGGTAGAAACTCTTCAAGTTTGCCCGGCCGGTTATAGTCCTCGCGCCGCCATTGATAGTCGGGGCTGAACTCGCGCTCGGCGATCCAGTTGACCATCGGCCGGCCGCGTTCCGAGGCGCTTTTCGAGATCGGATAGCAGACGAATTTCAGCGATTGGTAGCCGGCCATGATCATGGTCCGGCCGGTGAGATACGGCTCGCCGACCGTGACCCCGCGCCACAAGATGCGCCCGTTCCACAGCGGTGGGCCTTCATTCGGATGAAAATGCGCGCGGATCGAGGAATGGATGCCGTCGGCCGCAATCAGCAGCGCGCCGTCGTGCTCGCCCAGAGTCTTGCCGCTTTCCTTGTCGATGAAGCGCGCGCGAACGCCCGAGTCGGTTTCCTTCCAGTCGGCGATGTGGTGGCCGGTGAGCACACAGTCCGGGCCGAGCCGCTCTTTCACGGCTTCCAGCAGGATCATCTGCAGCTCGCCGCGATGGATCGAGAACTGCGGCCACTTGTAGCCGGCGTCCAGCCCGCGCGGCTCAGACCAGATTTGCTTGCCGTGCTTGGAGAAGTAAGCGAGTTCCTTGGTGCGGATCGAGGTCGTGTCGAGTGCGTCCTCGAGTCCGAGTTCGACCAGCTCGCGCACCGCATGCGGCAGCACGTTGATGCCTACGCCGAGCGATTTGATCTCACGCACCGACTCGAACACGCGGCAGGGGACGCCGATCTGATGCAGGCTCAGGGCGAGCGTCAGGCCGCCCATGCCGGCGCCGGCAATCAGAACGGTCATCGGCGCAACTCCCCCGGCTCGTTCAGCGGCCCGCCACTGCGATCGTATGGTCGTAGGTCAACCCGCGGGTCGGATAAACGACGCGGATCGAGAAGCTGTCGCCGCTGCGCGGCGGGCGGCCGACATAATAGATGCGCGTGCCGCGCACCTGGTAGCCGAGGCAATAGGTCGAGCCCGCGTCGGTGCCTGTCGCTCGGAACCAGCCGAGATCGGCCGCGATCCGGCCGCCGCGCGGCGGCGCGAGCACCTGCACCTGTGGCGATCCGTCCTGCTGGCAACGCGCATCTACCGTGGCCGCGGCAAACACCAGCCGCCCGCCGCGCGAAGCCGGCGCGCTACGCTGCCCGCCGGTCATGTAACCGGGATCTCGCAGCGAGGGCGTGATGTAGTCGGGCGCGAACAGGCCGCGGTTGGGATCGAAGAGTTGCGCGCTCGCGGGCGCGGCCGCGAAGAGCAGGATCGAAGCGGCGAGGGCGGCACGGATCGATTTCATCGGTGTGGCCTCCGTTGTGTCATTCGTCGTTCTTCACGCGCGTCATGTCGGGCGCGTCGGGATTCTTCATGCCGACGATGTGATAGCCGGCGTCCACGTGATGGATCTCACCGCTCACCGCGCGCCCGAGATCGGACAAGAGATATACGGCGGCCCCGCCGACTTCCTCGATCGTCACGGTGCGGCGCAGCGGCGAATTCAGCTCGTTCCACTTCAGAATATAGCGGAAGTCGCCGATGCCGGAAGCCGCCAGCGTCTTGATCGGCCCGGCGGAAATGGCGTTCACGCGGATGTTCTTCGGGCCGAGATCGGCCGCCAGATAGCGCACGCTCGCCTCGAGCGCGGCCTTGGCTACGCCCATGACGTTGTAGTGCGGCATCCATTTCTCGGCGCCGTAATAGGTGAGTGTGAGCATGGCGCCGCCGTTCGGCATGCGCTTCTCCGCGCGCTGCGCCACCGCGGTGAATGAATAGCAGGAGATCGACATCGTCTTGTTGAAGTTGTCGGCGCTGGTATCGACGTAACGGCCGGTCAGTTCCTCCTTGTCGGAGAAGGCGACCGCGTGGACGACGAAATCGAGCGCGCCGAGCGCGCGGTCGGTCTCCGCGAACACCGCATCGATGGTGGCGGGATCAGTCACGTCACAGTGGCCCACGACCTTGGCGCCGATCTCGGCCGCCAGCGGCTCGACCCGCTTCTTCAGTGCGTCGCCCTGGTACGTGAGCGCAAGTGACGCACCTTGGTCGGCGCACGCCTTGGCGATACCCCAGGCGAGCGAACGGTTATTGGCGACCCCGAAAATCAGGCCGCGCTTACCCTGCATTAGGCCGCTTGCCATGGGTCGTTCCGCCGAGGTCGGGAGCTGAGGGACCCCTATCGCATGCGACCCTTTATGCAGCAAGCGCTGGAATAATCGGGGCACCCCTCGCGTTCTCATTAGCGAGGTATCACAATGGATGCGCCGATAGTGTTCGGGGTGCGCCATGTCTGCAGTCCGTCGTGGCCTCGAGTCTCTGATCCCCGCCCTCAGGCGGTTCGCACGAGCGTTGGCGCGCGATTCCGAAACCGCCGACGACCTCGTGCAGGACACGCTGGTGCGGGCGCTCAGGGGAGAGCATCTGTTTCACGGCGGCGACCTGCGCACATGGACGTTCACCATACTTCTGAATCTCGATCGCAATCGCCGGCGTGGTCTCGCGCGCCGACCGATCCTCGCCGTGATCGAGGATGTCGATCCGGCCGGCCCGCCGGGCACCGACGGCACCGGCAGCGATATCGAGCGCGGTCTCGTCCTGTTGCCGCAGGAGCAGCGGGAAGTCTTATTGCTCATCGCGCTCGAAGGACTGAGTTACCGCGAAGCCGCCGAAGTGCAGGGTGTGCCGATCGGCACCGTGATGTCGCGTCTGTCGCGCGCGCGCACCGCCTTGCGCACGCATCTGGAGGGCGAACGCCCGCGGCTGCGTCAGGTGAAGTGAAGAGTGAAATGACATTTTGGGTTCGAATGGGCTGGGAATGACCGACCGCGACGCACCCGTGACCGAAGACGAGTTGCACGCCTATGTGGACGGCGCGCTGCCGGCCGACCGCATCGCCGCGGTCGAGGATCGGCTCGCGTCCGATCCCGAGGCGGCGAGCCGGGTTGCCGCCTGGCGCGCGCAGGCGACCTCGATCCGCGCCAAGTGGGAGCGCGTGGTCGAGGAACCGATGCCGGACCGGCTGCGGCTCGAGAATATCGCGCTGCGCGCGAGCGGAATCTGGCGCAAGATCGCAGCCGCCGCCGTCATCGCCTTTGTAATCGGCGCTGCTGGTGGTTGGTTCGCACACGAATATTCCGGCTTCGGCCGCAATGAGCAGATCGCGCGCGCCATCGCAGACGCCGCGATCGAAGCGCACCGGCTCTATATCAACGAGGTCCGCCATCCGATCGAGGTGCGGGCGAACGAGGAGCATCTCCTGCGCTGGCTCTCGCGCCGAGTGGGCTCGCCGGTGCACGCGCCCGATCTCGCGCCCGAAGGATTGAAGCTCATGGGCGGCCGGCTGTTGCCTGGTACGCCGGGTCCCACCGCGCTCATCATGTACGAGGGCACCGCTGGCGAGCGCGTGACCGTCACCTGCAAGCGCGCCGCGCGCGAAGGGGCGACCGCATTCCATTGGAAATCGGCCGGTGAGATCGGGGCATTGGCCTGGGTCGAGGGCGGGCTTGCATTCGTGGTCGCCGGGCCGGCTGAACGCGAGCGGCTCGATCGCGTCGCGCGCCGCGTCTACGAAGCCTATGAGACCGCCGCGAACGAGCGGCGCTGAATAAGGCCGCCTACTTCGCCTCGCGCCTGCGGCGCATGAGCGCCTCGAGTTCCTCGTCGTGCTCCTCCGGCAAGGCGATTTGCACGCCGACCAGTAGATCGCCGTGACCGCCGCTCTTGTTCGGCAGCCCCTTGCCCTTGAGTCGGAACACCCGGCCGCTCGAGGTCCGGGGCGGGATTTTCAGTTCCACTTCGCCATCGAGCGTCGGCACGCGGACGCTGCTACCGAGCACCGCGTCGGCAAGCGGGATCGCGATCAGGGTCCGCAAATCGAATCCGTCGGGCCGCAGCAGCGGGTGCGGCACAATTGTGATCGTGATCAGCGCGTCGCCCGGCTCCGCGCGCGGTCCGCTCAGGCCCTGGCCGCGCAGGCGGATGGTCTGACCGCTGGTAATGCCCGCCGGAATCTTGACGTCGACTTCCTTGCCGGTCGGAAGCCGCACGCGTTTCGACGTGCCGTGCGCGGCTTCGGCAAGCGTAATCGAGGCCGATGCGACAACGTCGGTGCCGCGTGGCGCTGGCCCCGGCTCGAAACCCTCGAACTGCGTCGCGCCGCCGCGATTGCCGAAGTTGCCGAAAATATCGCCGATGAAATCCTCGAACCCGCCGCCGCGCGGCCCTCCGCCGCGCGAAGTCGAGCGGCGGAAACCGCCGGGGCCGTGGGTGAATGTCTCAAAGATCGTATCGCCGCCACCGAAGCCGGGATGTTGACCCGCGCCCGCGCGCGGATCGAAGCCGGGATGGCCGGTGAAGCGCGGCTTGCCGTCCGCGTCGATCTCGCCGCGGTCGAACGCCTTGCGCTTTTCCTCGTCGCCGAGAATCTCGTAGGCGGAATTGATCTCGGAAAAGCGCGCGGCCGACTTCGGGTCGTTCTTGTTCGCGTCCGGGTGCAGTTTCTTGGCGAGCTTCCGGAACGACTTCTTGATGTCGGCTTCGCTCGCGCCGCGGGCCACGCCGAGGACTTCGTAGGGATTGCGCGCCAAAGCTCACTCCACGCCGGCGACTCAGGGCCGCCTGCCGGGCATCTATGTGGGATCAATTGGTGGCAGGTGCAACGCGCCGGTCAAGACTTCTGCAACGGCCGGGTCGATTGCACGTCCCATTGGCCGCGGTGAGTACGGCAGGCCGTGCCTTCGTACCAGTTCTCGCGCTCGGTCTTGAAATGGCTGACCATGAAATTCCGGCAGTTGAATCCGTCCTGGACGAAGGCGGCGGAAACCGGCGACACGGTTCCGCGCGAGCTTGTGGTCGGGTTCTGCCAAGGGATGCTGGCGCCGTCTTCCTTGCGGGCCAGCGCCTCGCGCAGCGCGGCCATGGCGACGGTCCAGTCGGCATTGGTCATTTCACGGCCGGCAGCCGGGTGCTGCATCGAGAGCGAACCGGTGATCTCGTCTTTGTCGGACGGCTTTTCCGCCTGCATCCCGGGGATGAGCGAGGACAGCGGGAACGACGTGCTGCAGCCGCCCGTCGCAAGGCCGGCGATGAGCAGGATCAAAAAGCTAGAGCCGCGAAATGGCCGAGCGCGGCCCGAACCATGATATGAAGGGTCGAGATCGGTGGCCCCTCGCGGGGTGCACGCTTTGACGCACACTGGCGCACGCTCCAGAAACGGGTCGAATACGCGATGGAACACCCTGTAGGGTTAACTTTTGGTGACTTTGTGGAGGCCGACGAGCCTTTTGGGCTTTTCGACGCCTGGTTCAAGGCAGCTCGGGCGAAGGAGCCGCGCGATTCAGACGCGGCTGCGCTCGCCACTGTCGATTCCGCAGGCCTGCCGAACGTCCGCATGGTGCTGATCAAGGCGGCCGACCCGAGCGGCTTTGTCTTCTACACGAACGCCGAAAGCGTGAAGGGCGCCGAGCTCAAGGCCCGGCCCAAGGCCGCGTTCGTGCTGCATTGGAAATCGCTCGGCCGGCAGGTGCGGGTGCGAGGAATTGTCGAGACCGCGAGTCCCGCGGAGTCCGACGCTTATTTCGCGTCGCGGCCGCGCGAAGCGCAGATCGGCGCTTGGGCAAGCCAGCAGTCGCGCTCGCTCGAAAGCCGCGCCGCGCTCGAGTTGGAAGCTGCCCACTTCGAAAAAAAATTCGAGGGCGAGCCAGCGCCGCGGCCGCCGCACTGGCATGGATTCCGAATCGTGCCTGCCGCCATCGAGTTCTGGGCCGAGGGCCCGCATCGGCTGCACGATCGGCTCGTGTTCACGCGTGCCGCGCCTGACGCGAAGTGGCAGCGCACGCGGCTCTATCCGTGAACGCAGCCAAGGTGCAGAGTCGAGAGATGCCGTCGAAATCCGACCAGCCCCGCCGTACGCTGTTGCTCACGGGTGCCAGCCGTGGCATCGGCCACGCCACGGTCATACGCTTCTCGAGCGCCGGCTGGCGCGTGATCACCTGTTCGCGCCATCCTTTCCCGGAGGAGTGTCCCTGGGAGGCCGGGCCAGAGGATCATATTCAAGTTGATCTCGCGGACCAGAAGGCGACAGTTGCGGCGATCTCCGAGATCAAGAGCCGGCTTGAGAACGGCGAGCTGCACGCGCTGGTCAATAATGCCGGCATTTCTCCGAAGGGCGCCGGCGACACGCGGCTCGGCGCGATCGATACCGGCGTCGATGACTGGCAGCACGTCTTCCGGGTGAATTTCTTCGCGCCGATCATGCTCGCCCGCGGTCTTGTGGACGAGCTGAAGCGCGCTCAGGGCGCGGTAGTGAATGTGACTTCGATCGCCGGCTCCCGCGTGCACCCGTTCGCGGGCGCCGCCTATGCAACATCCAAGGCCGCGCTCGCCGCGCTCACGCGCGAGATGGCGGTGGATTTCGGCCCGCTCGGCATCCGCGTGAATTCGATCGCTCCGGGCGAGATCGATACCTCGATCTTGTCGCCCGGCACCGACAAGCTTTTGGGTTCGATCCCGATGAAACGCCTCGGCACGCCCGATGAGGTGGCCAAGATCATCTATGTGCTGTGCACCGAAACAGCCTCGTACTTGAACGGCGCGGAGATTCACATCGACGGCGGGCAGTACGTCTGACGCTCAGAGCCAGCGCTTCCACTTGAAATATGCATAGGGAAGCACGGCCGAGCCTAGCATCAGCATGAGCGCCAGCGGATAGCCGAAGGTCCATTCGAGCTCCGGCATGTGTTTGAAGTTCATGCCGTAGATCGACGCGATCATGGTGGGCGGCAGCAGCACCACGGCCACGACCGAGAAAATTTTGATCACGTTGTTCTGCTCGAGCTGCACCAGTCCAAGCGCCGCGTCGAGCATGAACTGAATCTTGTTGGCAAGAAACGTGGCGTGGTCGGTAAGCGAGGTCGCATCGCGTGCCATGCTCTTGACTTGCGCACGCTGCTCCTTCGGCAGCTTGATCACGTCGGCTTCGTTGGCGAGGAACAGGACGAGCCGACCGATGGAGACCAGGCTCTCGCGCACTTTCGAGGTGAGGTCCGCCTTGCGGCCGATCGCGCGCAGGATTTCCTGATAGGTGTCGGACGGCCCCTTGCGGCCGCGGCCATGGCCAAAGATGCGCCGCGATACGATCTCGATCTCGGCGCTGTCGCGCTCCAAAACGTCGGCGGCGCGATCGATGACGCCGTCGAGCAGGTCGATCAGAACGCCTTCACCGGTGATCGTCGGCGGACACGTGCGGGTGAGTTTGTTCGACAGTCGCGCGAACGGCCGCGGCTCCTCGTAGCGCACCGTGACGAGCTTGCCGTTGGACAAGATGCAGGTGACTGGCGTGGTGTTCGGGCGGTCGGTATCGGCATTGTAGAGCAGCGTCATGGTCATGAACCGCGCGCCGTTTTCGACATAGAGCCGGCTCGACGGTTCGATTTCCGCCATCTCCTCGCGGCTCGGGATCGAGACGCCGAGTACCGCCTCGACCGCGCGGTCTTCCTCGGCGGTCGGCGAGAGCAGGTCGAACCAGATCGCTTCCGTCGGCACGCTGCCACCCGCCGGAACCTCGACCCGTTCCAGCGAATTTCCACGCGGCAGGTAGGCGACGAGCATGCAGACATTCCGCTGCGAGATCGGCGTTCCCTAGCCCTTTGTGCATCGGCCGTCCACGGTGCGATTGATCGATGGTTGACGCTGGCCCGCCCGCACGGTCACCGCACGGGGTCGTCGGCTGCGATCGGCCGGGTGCTGCGTGGCCTGACCGGCGCGTAGGCGCTGTTCTTGACGTCGCCCCGATAGGGCAGCGCTGCGGCGACCGCGCCGATGCCGATCGCCCGATAGAGCCGGCCGAGGTCCCGGTATGCTGCCGGGTCGCCGGGTCGCCTGATTGAGATTGGGTGGGTCTTGGACATGTCACTCTCCGCCGCAGGGAAGGGGGTCTGGCTTAGGTCGTGTTGCCAGGTCCGTGCGGCGGCAATCGGCTGCAACGGAGGCCATTCTCCGCCGCCTACGCGGTTTCATCTTGATCCTCGATAGGCAGGGGGTTTGGCCAGGATTGGCACGGCCTATCGGGTTCGCTGCGGCATTTCTGCAACAGGTCCCCAATTGCCGATCCGGATCGAGATTCGTAGCTTCCGGACCGCGACTCTTTCGGCTATCTGATCCTCTAACGGGTGCGTTCACGGATATTCAGGGGACCTCGAAGTCCATGTCGGCTCGCAAATTCGCTCTGTTGATCTTGAGCTTGGCGGCCGTCGGTCTCGGCGGCTGCATTTCCGACACCCTCGATCCAGTCGCCGAATCGACCCTGACACCCCGCGACCGTAAGCTGCTGGCGAGCGCTCCCTATCTGCAACACAAGCCGTCGACGGACTTCCTCCGTCACATCGTCAGCTACACGACGAAGGAAAAGCCCGGCACCATCATCATCGATACGCCGAACAAATTTCTCTATCTGGTGCAGAACGACGGCAAGGCTTACCGCTACGGCGTGACGGTCGGCGAAGACGGAATGGATTGGAAGGGCACCGCCACGGTCGGCCAGAAGAAGGAATGGCCGGACTGGGTGCCGACCGCCGACACTCTGAAGCGTCTGCCGGAGCTGCCGAAATACGTGAGCCCGGGTCCGCATAATCCGATGGGGGCGCGCGCTCTGTACCTTTTCCAGGGCAACAAGGACACGCTGTTCCGCATCCACGGCACCAACCAGCCAGAATATATCGGCCAGGCGATCTCCTCGGGCTGCATCCGCATGCTGAACGAGGACGTCATCGACCTCTTTAACCGCACCCCGGTCGGGGCGAAGGTGGTCGTAATCTGAATTCGAGAATTTGTCGGAGGGGAACAGGGGCGCGGCATGGCCGCGCCCTTGGCTTTTTTGCGGCCCGGTAAAATCAGTCGGGGGCTGTCTTCCGCTCGGGCCACTGACACATGCGATAGCCGCCGCGGCGTTCGGCAAGATCGACGTGCAGGTGGAACTCGTGCGCCCGGTCTGCGCCGGGGCCGAGTACGGTCGTGAACCGCGCGCAGGCCGATCGCCGCACTTCGGCGATGAAATCCGCGGGCGCCCTCGGATCGGCCAGCGTGAGGGTCCGCCCGTCGGCCAGCACGAAGGCGCTCATGTCGAGCGCATTGGCTAGGCCGTGCTCGCTCAATACAGCCCCGGCCACGTTGTTGCGCGACCGGCAAGTATAGGAGGCCGCCACATCGACCCGCACCAGCGCGCTGTTGAGGGCGAGGGCGGCAGGCGCGATGTCCTCCCGGATCCAGCGCGCCACGGCGAGCGCCGCTTCGCAGCGGAGCACGGCCGCCGGGCGTAGCGCCACGGACTTGCCGTCGCCGAGCAGGATCGCAGTCAATCGGGCCACCGGCGCGGTGCCGCAGCCCTCGGCAGCATCGACGATCTGGCCGGTCACGGCGACCGCGACTTCCTGCGCGAGCAGGTCGGCGCAGGCGCTGCCGGCCGGCGCGGCCACCAAAGTGAATTCTCCCTGGGCGCGCCTTGGCTCTGGAATGACGGCGGGGCGCGGCGGCGGCAAGGGCGCGGCGAATTCGCGCGGGCCGTCCCAAGGCAATACCGGCCGCGGTGGCGGCAGAGGCACGGCATGCGCGAGACCGGGCATCCCTCCAATCAGGGCGGCAAGCCAAAGGAGTGCGAAACGGATCGGCATTGGGGTTGGATCGGCCTCGAGCACGGCAATATCGGGGCGAGGGGTCGATTTTACACTGTTGCGCCCACGAGCCGGCGCGCTAGTTTTAGGCACAACAGGCGCGCCTAGCGCCGGATGTATTTCGGGGGAGGAGTTCAATGCAAGGCTTGATGCAGGATTGGTCGCTGGTTTGCCACCGGATCATCGATCACGGGGCGATCCAGTACGGCAAACGCAAAGTCATCACGCGCTCGATCGAAGGGCCGATCGTCGAGACCAACTATGCGGATATCCGCAAGCGCGCGCTCAAGGTCGCGCAGCGCCTGGTGAAGGACGGCATCAATAAGGGCGACCGGGTCGGCACGCTCGCCTGGAACACCTGGCGGCATCTGGAGGCTTGGTACGGCATCCTCGGCGCCGGTGCGGTCTATCACACTGTCAATCCCCGCCTGTTCCCGGACCAGATCGTCTACATCGTCAATCACGCCGAAGACCGCATGATGATGGTGGACCTTACCTTCGTGCCGCTGCTGGAGAAGATCGCCGACAAGCTGCCGAAGGTTGAGCGCTACATCATCCTCACCGACAAAGCGCACATGCCGCAGACCACGCTCAAGAATGCGGTCGCCTATGAAGACTGGATCGCCACCGTCGACGGCAATTTCAAGTGGGTCGAGGTCGCCGAAAACGATGCCGCCGGCATGTGCTACACCTCGGGCACGACCGGCAATCCCAAGGGCGTCGTCTATTCGCACCGCTCCAACGTGCTGCATTCGCTCGCGGCTGCGATGCCCGACGTGCTCGGGCTTTCGTCCCGCGACATCGTTCTGCCGGTGGTGCCGCTGTTCCATGCCAATAGCTGGTCGCTCGCCTTCAGCGCGCCGATGAACGGCGCGAGCCTGGTCATGCCCGGCGCCAAGCTCGACGGCGCGTCGATCTACGAGCTGCTCGACACCTACAAAGTCACGATCACCGCCGCGGTGCCGACCGTATGGCTGATGCTGTTGGCGCATCTTGAGCAGAACAACTTGAAGCTTCCGCATCTGAAGCGGGTGCTAATCGGCGGCTCGGCCTGTCCGCGCGCGATGATGGAAAAATTCCAGGACAAGTACGGAGTCAAGGTGACCCATGCCTGGGGCATGACGGAAATGAGTCCGATCGGGACTGCGGGCTTTCTGAAGCCCGAAGTAGCCGCGCTCGATCACGATGCTCAACTCGACTACCAGGAGAAGCAGGGCTTCTCGATTTTCACCGTCGAAATGAAGATCACCGACGACAAGAACAAGGAACTGCCGTGGGACGGCAAGACGTTCGGTCGCCTGAAGGTGAAGGGTCCCGGGGTTTCGAGCTCTTATTTCAAGGGCGAGGGCGGCAAGATTCTCGACGCCGACGGTTACTTCGACACCGGCGACGTCGCGACCATCGACGAGCTCGGCTACATGAAAATCACTGACCGCGCCAAGGACGTCATCAAGTCCGGCGGCGAGTGGATTTCATCGATCGATCTGGAGAATCTGGCGATCGGACATCCGGACGTAGCCGAGGCCGCAGTAATCGGAATCGCGCATCCGAAATGGGACGAGCGCCCGCTGCTCATCATCATCGCCAAGCCGGGCAAGAAGCCGTCCAAGGGCGATATCCTGAAGTTCCTCGACGGCAAGATCGCCAAATGGTGGATGCCCGACGACGTGGTATTCGTGGACGAAATCCCGCACACCGCGACCGGCAAGATCCAGAAGATGACGCTGCGCGATCAATTCCGCGACTATCGCTTGCCGACCGCAGCGGAATGACCGAAAAGGCCGCTGCAGCGGCGAGGTCGATCCGGACATGACCGATAGTCAGAAGTTCATGCCGTCCGCGCGGCGGTCGGCATGATCCGCCGTCAGCTCTATACCGAAGTGCGTGTATCGCGGCTCGCCATTCTGAGCCGCCGCATCGCGGGCTTCTCGCTGCCCGTGGTGTTACTCGCCATCGGCATGCACCGCTTCGGCTTGGTCGAATACGAGGTCGCCTACGCGACCCTGCTGGCCGGCTTGGCGGTCGCGCTGCTCGGCGTCCTGGTCGCCGGTCTCGCTTTCATCGTGATCTGGAACGAGGGCCTGCGTGGCCTCGATCGCGCGCTGATGGCTTGTGCCATCGGCGCCGTCGTTCTCGGTGTTCCTGCTTTCGAGATTGTGCGCGGCGCGTGGCTGCCCGCGATCAGCGACGTCACCACCGACGTGAACGACCCGCCCGGATTCCAGGCCATCGCGTCGGCGCGTGCGCGCGGCGCCAACCCGGTGGTCTATCCGGGCCGCGAGGCCTCGACGCTTCAGCGCGCCGCCTATCCCGCTGTGAAAGCCTTCGAGGTCGAGGCCAGTCCCGACGAAATGTTCAATCTTGCGCTGCAGATCGTCGAGGCGAACCGTTGGCGCGTGCTCGATTCCGTCTCGCCGCGCGGCGGCGAGCGCGACGGCCGGATCGAGGCGGTAGCCCAGTCGCTGATCATGGGCTTCCGCTACGACGTTTCCATCCGCGTGCGTACGACGCCGAACGGGGTGCGGGTCGATATGCGCTCGGCCTCGCGCTACGGCAACCGTGATTTCGGCTCCAATGCGCGCCGTGTCGTGCGCTTCTTCGCCGACTTCAGCGACGCGCGCCGCCGGGCGTCGCGCTGAGCCGATAGCGCCCGGCGACCGAAGGCGGACCCTCGGTCTCGACTGCGTCGCGCGCCACCAGATCTTCCAGATGCGCGAGCACCGATAGCCCGGCTGCGCCGCTCAGGCGCGGATCGAGGCCGATATAGATTGCCCGCACCAGGCCCGGAATGTCGGTCTCGCCGCGTGAAAGCACCCGCAGAATCGCGGTCTCGCGCGCCGCCCGGTGCTCGATGTAGCGCTCGACGAAGGCGGGCGCGTCGTGCACCGGCCCGCCATGGCCGGGCAGATACAGCCGCTCCGGCCGCGCCCGCAGTTTCCGCAGCGATGCCATATATTCGCTCATCGAGCCGTCGGGCGGCGCCACGACCGAGGTCGCCCAGGCCATCACATGGTCGCCGGAGAACAGCAGATTGCTCCCCTTCAGCCCGAAAGCGAGATGGTTCGCCGTGTGGCCTGGTGTCGCGATCGCTTCGAGCGCATAGCCGCGGCCCTCGATCACCTCTGCATCCACGAGCTGCCGGTCCGGTTTGAATTCATTATCCGAGCCGGCCTCCATTCGATTGGCGTCGCCGGCGTGCAGCGGTCGCGCGAGCCGATGTGGCCCTTCGGCGAGCACCTTGGCGCCGGTGCGCCGGCTCACTTCACGCGCCGCCGGAGAGTGATCGCGATGCGTATGGGTGACCAGAATGTGCTCGACCGTCTCGCCGCGCACGGCGTCGAGCACCGCATCGATATGAACGGGATCGTCGGGGCCCGGATCGAGGATCGTGACCGCTCCTTCGCCGATGATGTAGGTGTTGGTGCCCTTGAATGTGAACGGGCTCGGATTGTTGGCGAGCACCCGGCGCACCTTGGGTGCGACGCGTTCAGCCTTGCCCGGCACGGCGTCGAAATTTCGGTCGAACGGAATGTCATCGGCCATCGCGATTCTCGCTCGGGCAGGGCGTTCCGCCACTATAACAGCGGCGGCGTCTTGCCCCGCAAACGCTCGCTGCGGTGCGGCCGCCCTCTTGCCGGATCGGCTTGACGAGCGCTCCCGATTGCGTTCCACTTTCGGGGCAATCGAATTTCGGCCTGAGGCTTGGGCCGCCGCCCGTTTCGGGTGGACCTGCAAGGCGCTCTCCGAAAATCAGGTTGTGAGAAGCCGCACGATTCCCGGGCGGCGCCGCCTTGCAAGGGCGTCATCTACGAAGGAGCCAACGATGGCTACAGGTACCGTGAAGTGGTTCAACGCGCAGAAGGGCTACGGATTCATCCAGCCGGCCGACGGCGGCAAGGACGTGTTCGTGCACATCAGCGCCGTCGAGCAGGCCGGCCTATCCAATCTCAATGAAGGGCAGAAGGTCAGCTACGACGTGGTGACCACCGACCGCGGCAAGACCGCCGCCGGTAACCTCAAGGCGATGTAATTCGTTCGGCCGCCGGTTTCGGCGGCCGCGAAGGCGCGGCGGGCTAGGCATTAAGGGGAGGCGGCGCGCATGGTGGCGCGCCCGCCTTGTCTCGATTTGCGTCTGAGAAGCCTGGTCGGAGTGGCAGGATTTGAACCTGCGACCCCCTGCTCCCGAAGCAGGTGCGCTACCAGGCTGCGCTACACTCCGACCGGCTGGTGCTCTTAGCAGGCCCAGCGGCGTCGTCACAAGCTTTCTGGCATGCGAAGTGTACGTTGAACCGCGCCCGCCGGCGCGGCACATTGCGGCCGCATCGTTGGGGCGTAGCCAAGTGGTAAGGCAGCGGATTTTGATTCCGCCATTCCCAGGTTCGAATCCTGGCGCCCCAGCCATACTCACAGCTCGTTGAACCGCGAGCCGGCTCGCGCGCCTTGTGACGGCAAGAGGCTCAAGGCATCATCGAGCACCAACAAGGCCGAGAGGCTAACCGAGAGGCGACGATGACCTACGGAACAATGAGCGGCGGCTATTCGGGTTTCGCCAAGCTATTGCACTGGCTGGTCGCGATCTGTGTTCTGACGACGATTCCGGTCGCGTTCTGGATGAACAACGCGGCACCGGGGCCGCTGCAGGACGGTCTCTATAATTTTCACAAGTCGCTCGGTGTGTTGATCCTCATCCTGATCGTCGTGCGTATCATCCGCCGCTGGGTTGGTGGTTCGCCGGCGCCCGAAGCCACGGTCGTGCCATGGCAACGCGCGGTCTCCTCGGCCGTGCACGGCTCGCTCTATGTGCTTCTGCTCGCCATGCCGATCGTTGGCTATCTCGCCAATTCCGCTTATGGCGCCAGCACGCCGTTCTTCGGCTTGTTCACGATCCCGCCGCTGATCGGCAAGAACGAGGATCTGGCGAACCAGTTGTTCCTCTATCACCGCTGGGTAGGTTGGGCGGTAGCGGCGCTCGCGGCGCTGCATATCGCAGCGGCGCTCCAGCATTATTTCATCGTGAAGGACGGCGTGTTGCAACGGATGCTGCCGCGCGCGCTCGGCGGCGTCTAACGCGGGATCGCCAGAATATCCTCGTGGCCGACGGTGCAGGTGACGCCGTCGGCCATGCGCGCTTTTAGCCATGCATCGATGGTTGCGGCGGGGACTTCGCCGGTTTCACGCACGGCCTCGGCGAAGCCCTGCGTCAATACGCGCATCAGCACCGTCTCGCCGGCGCCGAGACGCCAGGGGCTCGTCCCGCGCTCGATGCGATAGCCCGCCGCCGCGAGACGTTCTGCGAGCAAGTCCGTCGCCCGCGATCCGGCAGCAGAACCGAAGCCCTTGTCGCTGCTTTGGTGGCGGTTGAAGGCAGCCACCATCGCGGCGTCGGCCGGATGCAGCGGGCTCCAGGTATTGGTGCCGTCATAGTTGAGCACCACATAGAGCGGCACGCG
The DNA here is from genome assembly GCA_036559465.1 of Xanthobacteraceae bacterium. Lineage (GTDB taxonomy): Bacteria > Pseudomonadota > Alphaproteobacteria > Rhizobiales > Xanthobacteraceae > JAHFPN01. Next base: position 9,474 of record DATBTC010000047.1, on the reverse strand, counting down.
TGCGGCGGCGAGCGCCACAGTGAAGCGCCCAATCCAGTCTTCCGACACGAGATCGAACAGCGCCGCCGCGGTGACGAGATCGGGCGCGTGCGTGGCGAAGGCGCCCGGATCCTTGGCGAGGTCCGCGCGCCTGACCTCGACCCGGATCGACCGGTCCGCCCTCATCACCTCGAGTCCGGCGGTGGCCGGCCGCACCGAGTCCGCCCAGTTCGCGATCGCGTCGCAGGCGCCCGCGAGCAGAACCGGGTCATGATCCACCAGCACCCAGTGCTGGCGCGCCGGCAGCGCGGGCGCAGCCGCGCGCAGGTTGGAGCCGAGCCCGGCGCCGAGATCGACGACAATGACCGCGTCGCGCGTGGAGAAGTGCTTCCCCAGCGCGGCAAGCAAGCCCGCATTGCGTGCGCGATGATCCGCGCCTTCGCGCAAGCTGAGCCATTCGGGAGCGAAGCCGCTCATTTCGAAGCCTCAGTCAGCGCGCTGGCAATCGCCTTCGCAGTATCACGCCAGCGCGTGAAGCTCTGTGCGTGTTTCCATGCCGCGTCGGAGCGGCGCTTGAGCTCGGCAGAGTCGGTGAGCAAACGCCGCAGCGCGGCGGCGAGCGCATCCGCATCACCGGGCGGTACCAGAACGCCCGCGTCGGATGGAACGGTGGTGGGAGCCGCGCCGGCATCGCCGGCCACCACCGGCAATCCGCGCGCCATGGCTTCAGTGAAGGCCATGCCGAAGCCCTCGAAATGCGATGGCAGTACGAACAGCGTCGCCTGATCGTATTCTGAATTGAGCGCCGCCTCGCTGATCGTGCCGAGGAGCTTGATCCGGGAATCCAGTCCACTCGCCTTGATCGCGGCCTTCACGGTCGCTGCTGCTGGTAGGTCCCGATCGAGCGTCCCCACGATCCGGCTTTCCCAGGGTAGATCTGTAATCTTGGCGAGCGCGGCGACGAGCGTGTCATAGCCCTTGCGCGCATTCACCGCGCCCACGCTGATGAGACGCGGTGCGCCGCCGCTGCCTTTTGCTCGTTGCGCAGTTTCGGTGCCCGGCTCGGCCACGGTAATTTTCTCCTTCGGCACGCCGAAATCGCGAAACAACAAAACTCCGGTCGGCTTGCTGGTGACGATCACGCGCAAAGTGCGCGCCAGCGCGGCTCGTTCCGTCGCAAGCAGAAACTCCGCCCGCTCGCGCGTGATCCCGGTTTCGAGCCCAAGCGGATGGTGCACCAGCGCCAAGTATTTACGCGGCACGCGGTCGAGCAGCGAAGCGGGCAGGGCGCCGAACGCGAGCCCGTCCACGAGCAGCAGCGCATCTGCCGGCACGGCCGCGAACAGGCGCTCGGATTCCTTGAGGCTCGCCTCGCTTGGGGTCGGAAAATCGCCGGGCAAACGCAGCGGCTTCACGTCCCAACGTAGCGCGCGCAACTCGTCGATCACTCGCCGGTCGTAGCGGTAGCCGCCGGTCGGCGTGTCGACGTCGCCCGGAATGGCGAAGACGACCTCAGCCACCAACCGCGCCTTCGTAGGACGCCCGCGCCACGTGCGACTCCAGCAGCGTCACCTTGATGCGCGTCACCATCTTGGCGTCGGCGCCGAGGGCGCCCTTCTTTAGTGCCTCGAGCATGCGATCGAAGATGTAGCGCGCCAGCGCCTCGGTCGTGGTGCGCTTGCCCTTGAATTGCGGCAGCGCATCGAGGTTGTTGTAGTTGAGCGGCGCGAGTGTCGCCTTGAGCGTATCGATCGCCGCGCCGATATCGACCACCACGTCGTTCGCCCCTAGCTTCTCGGCCATGAACGCCACGTCCACGATATAGGTCGCGCCGTGCAGTTTCTGCGCCGGCCCGAACATCTCGCCGGGGATGGAATGGGCGATCATCATGTGATCGCGGACTTCGACGGCGTACATCGGCTTCCTCTTGCTGAGTTCTCAGTAACGCACGTAGGCGCCGACGCCCGGCGCCTTGGGTGCGAGCACGCGCGGCAGCGCGCGCGGCAGTTCGGAAAACGGGATTTCCTCGCCGAGCAGCGCATCGAAGCGAGCGTCGGCGAGTAGCTTCAGCGCGGCTTCCAGCCGCCGGCGGTTGTTCCAGCGCGGGCGACGGAAGGTCGGCGGCGTGCCGACCTGGCTCGAAACGATTTTCAGCCGGCGCGAATGGAACGCACCGCCGAGCGGGATCGAGGCTTTGGCATCGCCGTACCAGCTCGCTTCCACGATCGTCGCCTCGCGGGCGGCAAGCTCGATCGCGAGCGCAAGGCCGTCGGCGTTCGCGCTGGTATGGATCACCACATCGGCTTCGCACGGCGCGGCGTCCGGCGCGGCAAAAGCGGCACCCATTTTTGCAACCAACGCCGCGCGCGACGGATCGACATCCACCGCCGTCACCTCGGCGCCTGGAATGCGCGCCGCGAGTGCGGCGCAAAGCAGGCCCACCAACCCGGCGCCGATCACCACGATGCGGTCGCAGGCCGAAGCCTGGCTGTCCCAGATCACATTGAGCGCGGTTTCCATGTTGGCGCCTAGTACCGCGCGTTTGGCCGTGACACCGTCCGGCAAAGTCACAAGTTCGGCCACCGGCAGCACGTAGCGCTCTTGATGCGGATAGAGCGAGAACACGGTGCGACCCACGAGGTCGGCCGGGCCGATTTCGACCTCGCCGACGGCCGCGTAGCCGTATTTGACCGGGAAGGGGAAGTCGCCCTCTTGCGCGGGTAGCCGCATGCGCGGCCATTCGCTTTCCGGCAGCCTTCCTTCGAACACCAGCCGCTCGGTGCCGCGGCTGATCCCAGAATAGAGCGCCCGCACCAGCGCCTCGCCGGGCTTGGGAGCGCCGACCTTGGCTTCGCGCAGCTCCGCCACGCCCGACGAGACGTACCAGAGCGCGCGCGTTGGCCCGGAAGCCGGCCGGCCTGTGGACTGCTGGATAGGTTGATCTCGGCGCATGGCGGATTTTGCAGTGGGGACGCGCCCCTAGGCCAAGGTTTGGCCGTTTTGATGGTTGTAGCGTTTTCCGGGCAGAAAGCGAGTATCAAGGGCTCGGGAGACTTAACGCATGGCAGCCGATCCGGTTTCGGGCGAGATAGCGCAAGCGCTTAACGCCGCCGACGAAACTACGCCTACCGGCACCCAGCGCCTGTCGGTACTGGCCCGCCGCCGGCTGATCTTCGCCATCCTGGTAATCGTCACCATCGCCTTGATGGCCGCCTGGCTCGCCGAAATCCTGTCCGCCGATGGGCTTTCGATCCTCGACGCGCTTCTCCTCTTGATGTTCCTCGCCAACGCGCCCTGGATCGCGATCGGCTTCTGGAACGCGGTGATCGGCTTCGCGGTGCTGCACTTCACCGGCGATCCGCTGAACACGGTGATACCGCTGGCCAACCGCGCGCGCGACGACGATCCGATTTTCGAGCGCACCGCGATTTTCATGACCGTGCGGAATGAAGATACGACGCGCGCCTTCACGCGCATGATAGCGGTCAAGGCGAGCCTGGATGCCACCGGTTTTGGCGACTGGTTCGACTATTTCATTCTGAGCGACAGTTCGCGCGCCAAGATGATCGCCGCCGAGGAGAAGGCAATCGCGATCTGGAAGAAGGAAGCCAAGAATCCCGATCGGCTTTTCTATCGCCACCGCAAGGAAAACTCAGGCTTCAAGGCCGGCAACGTGCGCGATTTTTGCGAGCGCTGGGGCAAGAATTACGAATTCATGATCCCGCTCGACGCCGACAGCCTGCTCACCGGCAGGGCGGTTCTGCGGCTGGTGCGCATCATGCAGGCCAATCTGCGGCTCGGCATCCTGCAAAGCCTCGTCGTCGGCATGCCGAGCCCGAGCTTCTTCGCCCGCACGTTTCAGTTTGGCATGCGTCACTCCATGCGCTCCTACACAGCCGGAAGCTCCTGGTGGCACGCCGAGTGCGGTCCATTCTGGGGCCACAATGCGATCGTGCGCATCAAGCCCTTCACCGATCACTGCAAGCTGCCGGATCTCCCGGGCAAGCCGCCGCTCGGCGGGCAAATTCTTTCGCACGATCAGGTCGAGGCCGTCCTTATGCGCCGCGCCGGCTTCGAGGTGCGCGTGCTGCCGGAGGAGGGCGGCAGCTACGAGGAGAACCCGCCGGCGCTGCCCGATTTCATCCAGCGCGACGTGCGCTGGTGCCAGGGCAATCTGCAATATTTGAAGTTGCTCGATTTGCCCGGTTTGTTTCCCACCAGCTGGGCGCAGTTGGCGCTCGCGATCCAGATGTTCATCGGCTCAGCCGGGCTCGTGCTGTTCGTGGCGCTCGCGGCGCTCGCGGCAGCGCTCTGGTCGCCGACCGTACTGTTCCCCGCGCGCTCGGCGCTCGGACTCTACGTGCTGTGGGTCGTTATGTTCTTCACGCCCAAGCTCACAGGGGTGGCCGACGCCATGGTCCGCGCCGGCGCGCGTTATGGCGGAGTGTGGAACCTGATCAAGGGCAGCGTGGTCGAGACCCTGTTCATGGTCGTGCTCGCGCCGATCCAGTGGTTCAATCACGCACTCTGCATGGTGGCACTCTTGACGGGCCGCAACATCACCTGGGACGCGCCGCAGCGCGACGGCTATCGCGTTTCCTGGCAGGCCGCGCGCGAAGGCCTGTGGCCGCACACGCTGTTCGGCCTGCTGGTGCTCCTATTCCTCGCATTCGCCGCGCCCGGCGCGATCGTCTGGTTTCTGCCGTTCCTGACCGGACTGGTGCTTTCAATTCCCTTCGCGGTGATCACCTCCTCGCCGGAAGTCGGCCGCCGTGCCATGGCCGCCAAGCTCTGCGCGATCCCCGAGGAGTTCGATCTGTTGCCGGAGATCGAAGCGGTCGCCGCGCCCGTGAAACGCCGCCGCTGATCCTCCATGCGTGACGCTCTCGTTTCCGCCTACGGCGTCGTTCGATCGCTCCGCATCTATTACGGCGACCGCGCGCGACGCGCAGGCATGAACGCACTCTATCGGCGCTTCTTGAAGCCCGGCGACCTCGCCTTCGATATCGGCGCCCATGTCGGCGACCGGGTCGCTTCGTTTCGCCGTCTCGGCGCGCGCGTCGTTGCCATCGAGCCGCAGCCGCCGCTCGCGCGGCTGTTGCGCGTATTCTATGTGTTCGATCGCAAGGTCACGGTCGAGCCGGTCGCAGTCGGACGCTCTGCAGGCATGATCGAGCTCAAGCTCAACCTGCCGAACCCAACCGTGGCGACAGCTTCCGACACCTTCATCGATGCGGCCAAGGGCGCCGAGGGATGGGAGAGCCAGCGCTGGACCCGCACCCGCACCGTTCCCATGACGACGCTCGACGCGCTGATTGCCAAACACGGCATCCCGCAATTCACCAAGATCGATGTCGAGGGCTTTGAGGACGAGGTTCTCGCGGGCCTGTCGCAACCGCTGCCGGCGCTTTCGCTGGAGTTCACCACCATCCAGCGCGACGTGGCGCTCGGCGCCATCGAGCGCCTCGCCAAGGGCGCTGCCTATGCTTTCAATGCCGCGGTCGGCGAAAGCCAGCGCCTGGAGCATGGCGGGCCGCTCGATGCTATGGGGATCGCCCGCTGGCTCAAGAATCTTCCGCTCAAGGCCAATTCGGGCGACATTTATGCGAGCCTCGATCCGACCAAGCTGAGCAAGAAGTGAAGGAGAGCCATCTGTGGCAATGAGCGCCGGCTACATTCCGTTTCATCCGAACCCGTCGAAGCCGAAATTTCGGCCGCCGGCGGGGGCCATCGACGCGCATTGCCATGTGTTCGGCCCGGAAAACAAATTCCCCTACGCGCCGGAGCGCAAGTACACGCCCTGCGACGCGCCGAAGGAAAAACTGTTTCAGCTGCGCGACTTTCTCGGCTTCGACAAGAACGTGATCGTCCAGGCCAGCTGCCACAGCAAAGACAATCGCGCGATGGTCGACGCGATCGAAAGTTCGAACGGCAAGGCCAAGGGCGTCGCCTTCGTCGGCGAGGAAGTCACCGACGACGAGCTGAAATGGATGGACCGCGCCGGCGTGAAGGGCGTACGCTTCAACTTCATCAAGCGGCTGGTCGATTTCACCCCGCGCGACGTGCTCGAGCGCATCGCGGCCCGCGTCGCGCCCATGGGCTGGCACGTGGTGGTCTATTTCGAAATGGCCGATCTCGCCGAACTTGAGCCGTTTTTCACTTCACTGCCGACCGATGTCGTCGTCGATCACATGGGCCGACCCGAGGTGAAGAAAGGCCTCGACCATTCTGACTTCCAGCGCTTCCTGCGCATGATGGACAAGCACAAGAATTTCTGGAGCAAGGTCAGCTGCCCGGAGCGGCTGACCGTCGCAGGCCCGCCCTATGACGACGTGGTGCCGTTCGCGCGCAAGATCGTGGAGAGCTTCCCCGACCGGGTGCTATGGGGCACCGACTGGCCGCATCCGAATATGACGAAGGAAGCGCCCGACGACGGCGTGCTGGTGGACGTGATCCCGAAGATCGCGGTCACATCGGCGCTCCAACAGAAACTGCTCGTGGACAATCCCATGCGGCTTTATTGGTGAGCCAACATCGGAAACCGAAACCCATGCAATTTACGATGAAGCCAATCGGCTACGTCCGCGGCGGCCGCAGCGAGGCCACTAAGGATCATTGGGGTGACAATCGCTCCCGCATCGAGCTCGACGCCAAAGAGTTCGGCCCCGAAGCGCTCGCCGGCCTCGACCAATTGTCGCACATCGAGGTTTTCTTCGTGTTCCACCTGCACGCCGACGAGCCGACCGAGCGAGGTGCCCGCCATCCCCGCGACCGGACCGATTGGCCGAAAGTGGGCATCTTCGCGCAGCGCGGCCGCATGCGGCCGAACCGCATCGGGTTCACCACCTGCCGCGTAGTGGGGGTGAAGGGCACAAATATCGAGGTCGAGGGGCTCGATGCCGTCGACGGTACGCCGGTGCTTGATATCAAGCCGGTGTGGTCCGGTAATGCTTTGCGCGGCGCTTTTCGCGAGCCGCCATGGGCAAAGGAACTCATGGCGAATTATTGGTAGGAGCGATCTCGCGGCGCCAACTTTGACCGAAGCCATGCCCTCGATGCAAACTGAAGATCGTTCTTAGAAGAAATGGCGCGGCGGGAGGGAACATGACCATCGGTTGGGCTGGGGTCGGTTTTCACGGCGAGGCAACGCCGACGCGCGCGGAGCCTGCCCAACTGCCGCCGGAGTCCACGGCAGCCGACGATTCGGCGCTACAACTCCTGGAACCGATGCCGTCTCCGGTGGAGCTGACGCCGACATCTGTGGAGTTGAAAACCTTTGTATTGGTTCACGGCGCTTGGCGCGGTGCCTGGTGTTGGCGCCGTGTCGCCGACTTGCTGACCGCCAAAGGGCATCTGGTGTACACGCCGACGCTGACAGGTGTCGGCGAGCGCTCGCACCAGCTCGGGCCCACCGTCGATCTCGATACCCAGATCCTCGACGTAGTGAACGAGATGAGGGAGCACGACCTGAAGAATGTCGTGTTGGTCGGTCACTCGTACGGGGGAATGGTGGTGTCCGGTGTCGCTGAGAAGATGGAGAAGTCGATCGCTTCGCTTGTGATGCTCGACGCCTTCTTTCCCGAGGACGGACAGGCTCTGATCGATCTGCAGCCGCTCCCGGTCCGCGAGGCCTTCGAAGAGGCAGAGCGTAAGGGTGCGCTCGCCATACCGCCGCGGCCTGCGGCGATGTTCAATGTGAACGAGCAGGATGCCGCCTGGGTCGATGGGCAATGCACGCCGCATCCCCTCAAGTGTTTCACGCAGATACTGACACTGACGGGAGCGCGCGAACGCATCGCAAGAAAGAGCTACATTCGGGCCACCGGCTTTCCGAGCGTACCGTTCGACCAGGCCTTGGATGCGGCATTTGCCAGAGGATGGGATCTCTATGAGGTCCCGTGCGGCCACGACGTGATGATCGACATGCCGGAGAAGCTGGCCGAGATCCTCGAATCTGCCTGAGCAGGCGGACGGATTCTTAAAGAAGAATGCGAGCTTCTTGGGCAGCAACCCTTGATGCGGCGCCGAGGAATGGATGGCAAACTATTGGTGAGTTCAGAAGAATTCAAAACATTCCCGGGCGCATCCGATTGCATTGCATTGCACGCCCGCCCCCGATATATGCTGCCTGACGCACTTCAGTCCATCGCCGCTTGGGCATCGGCCGGCCTTGTGCGGCCAAGCCGCCCACGCAACGGAGCCAAGCCGATGTCACGCATCGACAAAGAATACGACGACATTCCCGGCAGCTTCGTGTTCGACCAAGAGAGGTCGCGCCGGGGTTATGGCATCAACATGTTCTGCATGTCGCTGATGAAGGACGAGAACCGCAAGGCCTTCAAGGCGAACGAGGCGGAATATCTGAAGAAGTTTCCGCTCACGCCCGAGCAGACCCAAGCCATCTTGAAGCGCGATTACAACCGCATGCTCGAACTTGGCGGCAATATCTACTTCACCGCCAAACTCGGCGCGACCGACGGCCACTCCTTCCAGCATCTCGCCGCGGTCATGACCGGCTCGACCCAGGAAGACTACGCCAAGATGATGCTCGGCGGCGGCCGCTCGGTCGAAGGCAACCGCAGCAAGTCCGGCAAGCACAACCCGAAGCCCAAGGCGAAAGCCCGCAAGAGATAGGATCGAAACGTGGCCAGGATCATCGCAGGAGCGACCTCGTCGCACGTGCCGGCCATCGGCGCGGCGATCGACAACGGCAGAACCGAAGAGCCTTACTGGAAGCGGGTGTTTTCCGGCTTCGACAAATCCAAGGAATGGTTCGCCAAGACCAAGCCCGACGTTGTCATCGGCGTCTACAACGATCACGCCTCGGCCTTCTCAGTCGAGATCGTGCCGACCTTCGCGCTCGGCTGCGCGTCCGAGTTTCCGCCGGCCGACGAGGGCTGGGGCCCGCGCAAAGTGCCGGTGGTGCAAGGGCACCCGGAGCTAGCCTCGCACATCGCCCAGTCGGTCATCCTCGATGAGTTCGATCTCACCATCTGCAACAAGATGGAAGTCGACCACGGCCTCACCGTGCCGATGAACCTGATGATGGGCACCAAGAACGGCGGCTGGCCGTGCCCGGTCATTCCGCTGGCGGTCAACGTCGTGCTCTATCCGCCGCCGACCGCGCACCGCTGCTTCATGCTCGGCAAGGCGATCCGCCGGGCGGTGGACTCCTATCCGGAGGACCTGCGCGTCGTGATCTTCGGTACCGGCGGCATGTCGCACCAGATTTCCGGCCCGCGCGCCGGTCTGATCAACTCCAAGTTCGACAAATCCTTCCTCGACAACCTCGCGCGCGACCCGAAGCAGCTCACCAAGATCAAGCACGTCGATCTGATGCGCGAGGCCGGCCTCGAGGGCATCGAGCTGGTGATGTGGCTCGTCATGCGCGGCGCGCTCGACGACAAGGTCAACGAGGTCTACCGCTTCTATACGGTGCCCGCCTCCAACACGGCGGTCGGCCACATTATCCTGGAGAACAAGCCCAAAGCTTCA
>DATBTC010000046.1:0-2924 GCA_036559465.1 Xanthobacteraceae bacterium | reverse complement strand
GCTGCATTACGCGCATGAGTACTATGCCGACCGCCGAGGCAATCGCCGCGGGCTCGACTTTCCCGGCGATGAGAAGCCGGGCTATTGGGACTTCGTCTATTTTTCTTTCGTCATCGGCATGACGTCGCAGGTGTCGGACGTTTGCGTGACCTCGAGCAACATCCGGCAGATCGTCGCCGCCCACGGCCTGGTCTCTTTCGTGTACAACGTCGCCCTGCTTGCGCTCACCATCAATATCGCGGCGAGCGCGTTGTGAGCGCGGCACCGGCGCTCCCCCGCTGACACTATGGCCGTGCTTATTTGGTGCAGGTCTTCGCCGGAGCGGGATTCAGCAGAAACAGCGTATGCTCGGGGTTCTCGGGCGACAGCACGACGAAGCTGCTGAGGTCGACGCCCGGCACCAGCGCCACATGCTCGTCGGCGCCGCTGATGGCGAGCTTCATGTTCTTGCCCGCGTGCGCGAGCGAGAACTTGCCGAGAAAGAATCCATCGGTGAAGCAGGACAGCGTTTCGCCCGATGCGACGCAGCGGGAGCCTCCGGGATTTGAATAGGTGTCCGGCTTGTCGCGCATGAGCGCGGTGAGCTTGGCGCGATAGTCCCCCGGCGCGCCGCCGCTCGCCCCTTCGCGCGCGGTTATCGACAGCGTGATCGCCGCGACCTTCTGGCCGGGATGCTTGGCGAGATGCACCGCGTCGTAGACGCGCGCCCAGCAGCCGATCCAGGAATCCGGCGCCTCGGTGTCGCCCTCGTCTTGCGCCAGCGCCGCAGAACAGCCGACCACCAGCGCCAAGACTGCAAGCCAAACGATGCGCATTTCTTTACTCCGCCGCGTCGCGCCCGAGGGCGCCCTGACCGAACCGCCGCTCGATATAGTCGAGGACCAATTGCTTGAACTCGGCGGCGGCGCTCGGCCCGCGCAGGGTCAAGGCCTTCTTGCCGTCGATGAACACGGGCGCGGCCGGCGCCTCGCCGGTGCCGGGCAGCGAGATGCCGATATCGGCGTGCTTCGACTCGCCGGGACCGTTGACGATGCAGCCCATCACCGCGACGGTGAGCGTCTCCACCCCCGGATAGCGGCGCTTCCACTCCGGCATCGAGTCGCCGATGAAATCCTGGATGTCGCGTGCGAGTTCCTGGAACGTGGTGGACGTAGTGCGCCCGCAGCCGGGGCAGGCGGCGACCAGCGGCACGAAGGCGCGGAAGCCCATGCTCTGCAACAGCTCCTGCGCCACCTTCACCTCGAGGGTCCGGTCGCCGTTCGGCTCCGGCGTCAGCGAGATGCGGATAGTGTCGCCGATGCCCTGCTGCAGCAGCACGCCGAGCGCGGCCGACGACGCGACGATGCCCTTCGACCCCATGCCGGCTTCGGTGAGCCCGAGATGCAGCGCGAGCTTCGAGCGCGCGGCGAGCATGGCATAGACGGCGATCAGGTCCTGCACGGCCGAGACCTTGGCCGACAGGACGATGCGCTCGGGGCAGAGGCCAAGCTCGATGGCCCGCTCGGCGCTCAGCAGGGCCGATTGCACGATCGCCTCATGCATCACCTCGCGCGCGTCCTTCGGCTCGGGCAGGACCGCGTTCTCGTCCATCAGCCGGGTGAGCAGGTCCTGGTCGAGGCTTCCCCAGTTCACGCCGATCCGCACCGGCTTGCCGTACTGGAGCGCGATCTCGATGATCTCGGCGAATTGCCGGTCGCGCTTGTCCTTGAAGCCGACATTGCCGGGATTGATGCGGTATTTGGCAAGCGCTGCCGCGCAAGCCGGATGCTCTTTCAAGAGCGTGTGGCCGTTATAGTGGAAGTCGCCGATCAGCGGCGCCTCGATGCCAAGGATGTCGAGACGCTCGCGGATGTAAGGCACGGCCGCCGCGGCCTCGGCACGGTCGACCGTGACGCGCACGAGCTCGGAGCCGGCGCGCGCCAGCGCCGCGACCTGCGCGGTGGTCGCCTCGATATCGGCCGTGTCGGTATTGGTCATCGACTGGACGACGATGGGGGCATCGCCGGCCAGCGTGACGTTGCCGATCCTGACCGGGATGGCGCGCCTGCGCGCAGAGCTATTCATAAACGGGAGGATACATCAGATTTCGACGCCCCGCGCCAGGGGGGGCGTTCAGGCTTTCCGGCCCTCGTCCGCGGCCGTCTTGCCCCCTTTGCGCAACCAAACGGCCAGATCGGTGAGCAGCGCCGCGGAGGCCACCCCGGCAGCGCCGAACAGCGCGGTAGGAAGGTCTGGCACCCGGTCCGCCGTCAGCCCTTGCAGCGCTTCCAGCAACACCGCGAAGGGCACGAGCCAGGCCGCCACTGCCATCGGCCGCGGCCAGGCGAGGCAGACGATCGACGTCACCGCGAAATAAGCGAGGAAATGCTCGGTGAGCCAATGCAGCCCCAGCCTGACCTGCCATTCGACCGGCACCAGCGTGTCCGCGGCGATGGCCACAAGCAGGATCACACCGGCAAGCGCAATCCATTTGGTCCTTATGTCGAACGTCATGCTTCGGCTCCACGGAGGCAACTTAGCGCTCCGGAACCGAACAATCACGATTGTCATGGCCGGGCTTGTCCCGGCCATCCACGTCTTCCTTCCAAGTCGGATCAAATCGTGGATACCCGGCACAAGGCCGGGCATGACGGGGTTGGGTGGGTCCGCCCAAACGTAACGAGCTAACTCGACAGCGCTTCGGTCAGCGCGCCGACATTATGCCGGAACATGTCGAGATAGGTCGGCGCCGGGCCGTCGGGTCCCGATAGCGCGTCGGTATAAAGCTCGCCGCCGATCTTGGCGTCCGTTTCCCGCGCGATCTGGTCGAGCAGGCGGTGGTCGGTGATGTTCTCCATGAACACGGCCGGGATGTGCTCGGACTTGATCTGGCGGATGATCTTGGCCACGTCCTGCGCCGACGCCTCGCTCTCGGTGCTCACGCC
>DATBTC010000045.1:0-44650 GCA_036559465.1 Xanthobacteraceae bacterium | reverse complement strand
CGCTTCGGGGTCCGTTTTCGGATCGCCGCGCGTGAAGAGATTGCGGATCAGATTGCCCTGGCAGACGGCAAGCCGGCCGCCATGATTAAAGTTGGTGATGGATATGCCGGTCGCGGCGCCGTCGATCACGTTGGTTGCGATCAATGCGCCCTCGAAGCCGAATTCGGAATAGAGCGCGACCTCGCCGAGCTTGGTGCAGGTATTACCGCGAATCTGCAGGTTCGAGGCGGCGTTGCCGCGCACCGCCGAATAGGCACAGGCATGGATGCGGTTGTCGGCGACGATCACGTTGCCGGCGTGGAACACGTTGATGCCGTTTCCGTACTGACCGGTACCGCCGTCCTTGGCGCCGATCTGCTCGATGCGATTGCCGGTCACTAGCGTCCCGTCGTCGCCCACCACCGAGCGCCAGACCAGAATGCCGTTATTGCCGGCTTCGCGGATCGTGTTGCCCTTGATCGCGAGCCCGCGCGCGTCGAGCGAGAAGATCGCGGCCTTGGCCGCGCCGATGACCGTATTCCCTGTGATCTCGCCCTCGACCCGCTCCAGCACGATGCCGTTGCCGCCGCTGGCCGTGAACGTGCAATCGAGGATGCGAACGCCTTGTACGTCGCGTAGCGTTACCAGCCCTCGCTTCTCGGGCAGTATCCGGCCGCTGCCGTCGAACACGATGCCTTGCAGAGTAATCTCGCTAGCACCCGAGGCGGCGATGATCGAAGCGCCATAGCCGAGTACGAGGCGGCTTCCGCCGCGTACGCCGAAAATCTGGCTCCCGCTCGGCAGCGCGAGGTCGGAGGCTCGATAGAGACCTGGTGGCAGCATGAGCGGAACGCGATGGCGCGCCGCCGCGTCGATTGCGCGCTGCAACGCCGCCGACTGGTCGTCGATAGCGTCCGGTTTGACGCCGAACATCGAGGCGTCGACGCCGAAAACGCCGACCGCGCTGGGCGCGGCCTGTACGGTCTTAGCGCCGAATGGATAAGCCACGCCGGCGGCGGAAAATCCGAGAAGAGTACGGCGATCGACTGACACGTTGTGCTCCCATCACATTGGGAGTTCTCTGATCCAAGACCCGTGCCGCGCTTCTGTTTCGTTTCGGGACGTTTACTTTCGCCGCGCCTCGGCCACCAGCGCGCGCAGGATCGCCTCGCCGGTGCGAAACAGCGCCATGCTGCTGGGCTGCTTGTCGTGCAGGCGGCGGGCGTTGCGCACCCGCGGCCAGGGAATATGGATAAAGGTTACCAGCGGCCGGCGCTTACCCCGGGTCTTATCGAGACAGCAGAACAGGCTCGCATTGCAGACATAGCGCCCCGCATCCCGCGACAACCGCACCGGCACGCCGCCGTGTCGCGCGGCCGCGATCAGGCGGCGGACCTCGGGCCGGACGAAAAGCTCGGCGGGCGCCTTCGGGTAGAGCTTTCGCGGCGCGGGAACGGAGCGCGCCGCATCGGGATGAATTCGCGAGGCGGCGTTCACCGCCCGGGTCTCGATCCGCACCCGGTCGTCGCGGCCGGCCAAGCCGAACAAGAGCACGGCGTCCGGATCGTGTTTCGTCAGCAGGCGTGGCAGCTCCTTGGCGACTGCAGCGTAGATGGTCGGAAAAACGTGAGCGTAGATTTTCACCTCAGCTAGCCCCGGCCGCCGCATCCGGCCGAGCGCCTGCACAAGATCGCCCGATGGATTATGCGGCGCGCCGGGGAATGGCCCAAATCCGGCGACGAGAACTTTGAGCATCCGCTAGAGCCCGAGCAGGCGCGCGAGCTCGTCGGCAGCCTGGGCCGGCGGAATTTTCCCGGCCGCGACGCCAGCTTCGAGCGCGGGCAGCTTCGCCTTCACTTTTGCGTCGCCACGCAGCCGCTCGCGCAGCCGCTCGTCGATCAGCGCCCACATGGCGCGCACCTGTTGGGCGCGGCGCTTGGCCTCCAAGCCCTTGGCGCCAAGCTGAGAACGATGGACGAGTACGGCCTTCCACATCGGAGTGATGCCATCGCCGGTGAGCGCGGAGAACGTCAGTACAGGAGGCGGCGGTGCGTTGCCGCTGCCGGCGAGAATGTTCAGCGCCGCCTTGAGCGACGCCGCTGCCGCCTTGGCGCGCGGAATATTGTCGCCGTCGGCCTTGTTCACAGCGACGATGTCGGCAAGCTCCAGGACGCCCTTCTTCAAGCCCTGCAGCTCGTCGCCGGCGCCGGGCAGCATCAGCACAAGAAACGTGTCGGTCATTTCCGCCACTTCCGACTCCGACTGGCCCGCGCCGACCGTCTCCACCAACACCACGTCGTAACCGGCAGCCTCGCACAACAACATCGTCTCGCGCGTGCGCGCGGCGACGCCGCCGAGGGTGCCGGCGGCAGGTGAGGGGCGCACGAACGCGCGCTCGTCCACGGCGAGCCGCGCCATGCGCGTCTTGTCGCCGAGGATCGACCCGCCGGTGCGCTTCGACGACGGATCGACCGCGAGCACGGCGACGCGGTGGCCCTCGGCCGTGAGATAACTGCCAAGCGTGTCGATCGCCGTCGATTTGCCGACGCCGGGCACGCCGGTAATGCCGACGCGCACCGCCTTGCCGGTCGCTGGCAAAAGCTCGCGCAACAGTTCCTGCGCGCGCGCGCGATGCTCGGACTTTTTCGATTCCACCAGAGTGATCGCACGCGCCAGCGCGGCGCGGTCGCCCTTGCGAACTTTCTCAGCGAGGAGGTTGGAATCTTTCGGCAGGGCAGCCATGCGAATCGGGCACGCTCGCTCACGGGATTATGAACTCACGCGCAATTTCTCACGCTTCGCACGGTTGACAAACTGTTTCCGTCGAATTCGGGCCGCAATTTTCCCAGAAATCGCCAATCGAGCGCCGGATAAGGGCCCGCTCAAAGGTTTCGACTTGCCTCGTTCCACGATCGGAACCCGGCCGCGCGTCCGCGGGGCCGGCCATGGAGGACACGATCCATGAACTGGCAACAGATCGAAGGAAAGTGGAACCAGGTCAAAGGCCAGGCGCGGCAGCAATGGGCGCGCCTGACCGATGACGATCTGGCCAACATCCACGGCAAGCGTGAGGAGCTTCTGGGCAAGATCCAGGAGCGCTACGGCTTTGCCAAGGAGGAGGCCGAGCGTCAGCTCGAAAGCTGGGTAAAGACGCTCCACTGACGCGACTTTCGCTCCGCTCCAGGGAGCGGCGGCGCTGACTAGGCGCCGCGACGGCCGGCCCGGGTTGCCCACCAGGGCCGGCCGCCGTTTTTCGCTGCTAGCGCGTGACAAGCGCTGGGCGGTTCCGCCACAGCATACCGGCGCACAGCACGATCGTGATGACGCCGAGCGTGGCCGCAATCGGGCGCTGGAAGAAGGCGACGAACGATCCGTCGGCCTTGATCATTGAGGTCATGAAGTTCTGCTCCAGCATCTCGCCGAGCACCAGCCCGAGGATCGCCGGCGCGATGGGAAAGCCGTGCTCTTCCATCAGCCAAGCGATGAGGCCCATCACCAGCATCAGAGCGATGCCGTAGAACGAATTGGTCATGGCATAGGCGCCGACCACGCAGAACATCAGAATGACCGGTAACAGCACGTTGCGCGGCACGCGCAGGAGCAGCTTCGCCGACTTGATCGCGGCCCAGCCGATCGGAAGCATCAGGATGTTCGCAAGAATAAAGATGATGAATACCGCATAGATGAATTGCGGATTCTGCAAGAACACGGTCGGGCCGGGGTTCATGCCCTTCATGTAGAGTACTCCGATCACGATCGCCGTGATCGAGTCGCCGGGAATGCCGAACACCAGTGCCGGAATCCACGCGCCGCCGAGCGCCGAGTTGTTAGCCGAGGTCGCGTCGACGATGCCCTCGATATGGCCGGTACCGAATTTCTCCGGCTCCTTCGAAAAGCGCTTCGACACGGCATAGGAAATCCACGCCGCAATATCCGCGCCCGCGCCCGGCAACGCGCCGATCAGCACGCCGATTCCGGACCCGCGCAAGAAATTGATCCAGTAGCGTCGCATCACGCCCACGACACCGCGAAAGATGTTGCCGACCTTCTGCTGGATCGGCACCGCGTTCTGATCGAGTGCGACTACACCGCGCAGTACCTCGGAGATCGCGAACATCCCGATCATGGCGGGGATGAAGCTAATGCCCTGCAACAGCTCGACGCTGCCGAAGGTAAAGCGCGGATAGCCCGCCGCCGGGTCGATGCCGATAGTGTTGATGGCGAGCCCGAACAGTAGCGAGATGATGCCCTTGAGCGGGTCATCGGTCGCGATGAACACCGCGCAGGTCAGGCCGAGCAGGCAGAGCCAGAAATACTCGAACGACGAGAAGCTGATCGCGACCTCGGCAAGCGCCGGCGTCGCGACGATGAGAATGAGGACGCCGATGAGCCCGCCTAGCACCGAGAAGACGAGATTGACCCCGAGATTGAGATCGAGTTCTCCCTTCTTCGACATGGCGTAGCTTTCTTCCGTATATGCGGCCGACGCCGGTGTGCCAGGAATGCGCAGCATCGCCGCAGGGATATCGCCGGCGAAGATCGCCATGGCGGTGGCGGTGACTATCGCGCCGAGCGCGGGCACCGGCGGCATGAAGAAGGTGATTGGAACCAGCAGCGCGGTCGCCATGGTGGCGGTCAGGCCCGGCATCGCGCCCACGAAAATTCCGAACACTGCCGAGGCGACGATCACCCACAGCACGTAGGGATCGAACACGAGTGCGGCGGCGGCGAGAAGGGGTTCCATCGCGGCCTCAGAGGATCGTCGTCAGCCAGCCGCGCGGCAGCGGCACACGCAGCAGCGAACCGAAGAACCAATGAATCGCGATGGTGGCCGCGATTGCCGTCACGATCGCCGGCAACGGCCGCACGCCGAGCCAGAGAAACAGCCCGCCGAGGAAAATGAGCGCGATCGGGATGAAGCCCACCGTATCGGCGGCGAGCACGTAGAGCAGCAGCATGGCGATGACCAGCAGGAAGCTCGACACCCGCCAGGGGTCGTGCGTCCATGGCGCAAGCTCGACCCAGCGCGCGCCAGCGCGGCGGGCCGCGAAGCCCCTGCGCATCAGCAGCGCGCCGCAGACGATCAGGCCCACGCCGAGAATGCGCGGAAATAGCGCGGGTCCGTAGTTCTGGCCGCGGAACTCGGGAAAGCTCAGGGTCAGCGCAAGCATCGCCGCTGCGAGCACGATGAGCACGAATCCGGATATGGCGTCGTTCGCGCGCAAGCGACTGCCTCGAGATTTTTTTGCTGAGGACGGGCGATCATCCGGCGGGCGCCAGGCCCGCCGGATGCAATGCCGTTATGATCTGGCGATGCCTGCCGCTTTCATCGCGGAGCCGAGCTGCTGGTCGCTGCTCGCCATGAAACGGGCGAAGCCCGCGGCGTCGGAATAGACCAAGCCGAATCCACGGCCGTTCATGAAGTCCGTGTACTCTTTCGAGTCGTAGACTTTCTTCAGCGCTGCGCCGAGCTTGTCGGCGACCGGCTGCGGCAAGCCCTTCGGCCCGGCGATGCCGCGCCAGGCGGCGACAGGAACTTCGAGCCCGAGCGCCTCCTTCAGCGTCGGCACGTTGGGGAACGTGGCATTGCGGTTCGGCGACATGACAGCGAGGCTGCGCGCCTTACCGGCCTCGATCATGGCGCGCGCTTCCGGCACCGAGCAGGTCACGATGTCGATGCCGCCGGCCGCGAGGTCCTGCATGGCGGGGGCGGCGCCGTTCGAGGGCACCCAGGGAACCTGATCGGCCTTGAGGCCCATGGCCTGCAGCCATGCGACGAGCGCAAGATGCCAGATGCCGCCTTGGCCGGTGCCCGAAGCCTTGAACTTGCCCGGCGGCGCGGCCTTGATCGCATCCGCCAGTTCCTTCGCCGTCTTGTAAGGCGAGTCAGAGCGCACCTGAATGCCGGGCGGATCCTGATTCATCAGCGCGAGCGGCGTGTAACTCGTCGGCGCGAGTTCGGTCAGACCCTGCCAATGCATCATCGCGATCTCGACGGTGATCATGCCGATCGTGTAGCCGTCAGGCGCCGCGGTCGCGATCGCCGAATGGCCGACCACGCCGGAGCCACCGGTGCGGTTCACGACGTTGAACGGCTGGCCAAAGTCCTTCTCCAAAAGCGCGGCGATGATGCGGGCAGCGGCGTCAGTGCCGCCGCCGGCCCCCCAGGGGCAGACGACCGTGACCGGACGGTTCGGATAGACCTGCTGGCCGAACGAAGGCTTGAGCCCGAAACCTGCAGTGGCGGCCGCGGCGGCGGCCGACGCCGCGAAAGCACGGCGCGTGAGCTTGGACATGGATTTCCCTCCCGATGGCGGTCCGGTTCATGTCCGGCCGCTCGATTGATCGATGCAGGATGTTAGCGCCGCTTTCGCGGCGGGGACAAGGAGATTGGGAAGGGAAGATGGGGCGTGGTGGAACCATTATTCCGCCGCCGCGCGCTTGTGGCCCAGGCGGCCGGAGAGCTTCTTCAGGAGTTCCTCGGCCGCTTCCGCGATCACCGTGCCCGGCGGGAAGATCGCCTCGGCGCCGGCCGCCTTCACCGCGGCGAAATCCTGCGGCGGGATCACGCCGCCGACCACGATCATGATGTCGCCGCGGCCCTGGCGCTCCAGCTCGGCCTTGAGCTCCGGCACCAGCGTCAGATGCGCGGCGGCAAGCGACGAAATGCCGATGATGTGCACGTCGTTCTCGACCGCCTGGCGCGCGGCCTCACCCGGCGTTGCGAATAGCGGCCCGATATCCACGTCGAAGCCGAGATCGGCGAAGGCCGAGGCGATCACCTTCTGGCCGCGGTCGTGGCCATCCTGGCCAACCTTGGCCACGAGCATGCGCGGCCGGCGACCTTCCTCGGCCTCGAACGCTTCCACCTTCCGCAGCATGCGCTGCACTGCGTCGGTCATCGGACCGGCCTCCCGGCGATAGACGCCGGATATAGCACGCGTCTCCGCGCGGTGGCGGCCCCAGATCTTTTCGAGCGCCATTGAAATCTCGCCGACCGTGGCCTTGGCCCGCGCCGCGTCGACCGCGAGGGCGAGCAAATTGTCCTTACCGGTCTCGGCCGCACGCGTGAGCGCGGCAAGCGCCGCTTCAAGCTTCATCGGGTCGCGCTCGGCCCGGAGCCGCTGCAGCTTGTCGATTTGCAGCTTGCGCACAGCGGAATTATCGACTTTCAGGATTTCGATCTCGTTCGCTATGTCGGAGCGGTACTTATTGACGCCGACCACGGTCTGCGCGCCGGAGTCGATACGCGCCTGGGTCTTGGCAGCGGCTTCCTCGATGCGCAATTTTGGGATGCCCGCCTCGATCGCCTTGGCCATGCCGCCGAGCGCCTCCACTTCCTCGATGTGCTCCCAAGCCTTGGCTGCGAGTTCGTAGGTGAGCCGCTCGAGATAAAACGACCCGCCCCATGGATCGACGATCTTGGTCGTTCCGCTTTCCTGCTGCAGGAAAATCTGCGTATTGCGTGCGATGCGTGCGGAGAAATCGGTCGGCAGCGCCAGCGCCTCGTCGAGCGCGTTGGTGTGCAGCGATTGCGTATGGCCTTGCGTCGCGGCCATGGCCTCGATTGCGGTGCGCACCACGTTGTTGAACACGTCCTGCGAGGTGAGCGACCAGCCCGAAGTCTGCGTGTGCGCGCGCAGCATCAGCGATTTCTCGGACTTCGGCTTGAACTGTTTCATCAGTTTGGCCCACAGCATGCGCGCGGCACGCTGCTTGGCGACCTCCATGAAGAAGTTCATGCCCGCGTTCCAGAAGAACGAGATGCGCGGCGCAAATGCATCAATGTCGAGTCCGGCCTTGAGTCCGGCGCGTACGTACTCGACGCCGTCGGCGAGCGTATAGGCGAGCTCGAGGACGAGCGTCGCTCCGGCTTCCTGGATGTGGTAGCCGGAGACCGAAATCGAATTGAATTTCGGCATGTGCGCCGAGGTATAGGCGAAGATGTCGGAGATGATCCGCATCGAAGGCGCGGGCGGATAAATGTAGGTGTTCCGCACCATGAATTCCTTGAGGATGTCGTTCTGGATCGTGCCTGAGAGTTTTTCCGCCGGCACGCCCTGTTCCTCGGCGGCGACGATATAGAGCGCCAGCACCGGCAGCACCGCGCCGTTCATCGTCATGGAGACGCTAATTTCATCGAGCGGGATGCCTGAGAACAGCGTGCGCATGTCGTAGATCGAATCGATCGCGACTCCGGCCATGCCCACGTCGCCCGAGACGCGCGGGTGATCGGAATCGTAGCCGCGGTGGGTGGCTAGATCGAAGGCGACTGAGAGGCCCTTCTGCCCGCCGGCGAGGTTGCGGCGATAGAAGGCGTTGGAATCTTCCGCGGTCGAGAAGCCCGCGTATTGACGGATCGTCCAGGGCTGCGTCACGTACATGGTCGGGTAGGGGCCGCGCAGATAGGGCGCGATGCCGGGCCAGGTGTCGAGGAAGTCGATGCCCTTCACGTCGACCGGGCCGTAGCTCGGCTTCACGGCGATGCCTTCGGGCGTCAGCCACGGCTCGTTGCCGGCCGCGGGCGCGGCGAGCTTCGGCTCGCTCCAGGCGACTTTGGCGAAATTAGGCAGGCCGCTCACTCGAATTCTCCGTGTGCCGCCTTGAAGTGGCACTTATAGCATGGCCAGGGCACTTTCAGGATGCCGCTGGCTTCCACGGGACTCTATTCAAACGGTTCCCCGAGCCTCAAGGGTGCGAGCGGCTCGATGCGTATGGAGTCCGCAGCGAGCGGGGACAAAGCTGGGTGTGCGACGTCCAAAACCGTGACGGGAAGCTCATCCGGATTTGAGAAAACGCTGGTGCCGACAAGCGGCTCCGCAAGCCGGGCGACGTTCACCTCGCGCTCCTTGCGTACGCTCGTCACCGCTTGCTGGATATAGCCGGAGGCCAGCGCTTCCGCCGCACCGCCCGCCGCCTCGATGCCCTGGAACAATCGCCACGCTGCGGCGCACAGCTCGTCCGTGATGCTCTCGATCGCGCCCGCGCCCGCGCCCGCATCGGCCACGCGATGCACGTTGGCTTCTTCGATGAGCACGAGTTGTGTATTGCGCGCGACCCGTCGCGCGAAGGCGTCGGGCAGACCGAGCGCGGCCGTATAGGGCAGTACCGTGACGCTGTCGGCGCCGCCGAGTCCGGCCGAAAAAGCGGCAATCGTCGCGCGCAGCATGTTCATGTAGGGATCGCGTTTCGTCATCATCCGCCAGGCGGTCTCGGCGGAAATGAACGTGGGCGAGGGGACGAGGCTGCACGCCTCCTCCACACGTGCCCACAGTTTCCGCAGCGCGCGAAATTTGGCGATGGTGAGGAACTGGTCGGCATCCGCCGCCATTCGGAAGAAGATCATTTGCCGCGCATCATCGAGATTGACCCTGCCGGCCTCGAGCGCGCGCATATATTCGACTGCGACCGCGAGCGCGAAGGCAAGCTCCTGCGCCTCCGAGCCGCCGGCATTGTGGACCACGCGCCCATCGGCGGCGGCGAACGGCCCGCGGAAGCCTTGCCCAGCCATGCTGCTCACGACGGCCGCGAAGACTTTGGAGAGAGTCCCCCAGGGCGCGGAACTTGCGCCGGCCTGGGCGATGGCGCCAATCGGATCGAACCCGAAGCGGATATTGGTATCGGCGGGCGCGATGCCGCGCTTCTTGACGATCGAGGCAGTCGCTTGAGCTGCATCCTGGTTCTGCGGACCGAGATCGAACTCGATGGCGATACCGGCGTCGAGATAGACGCCGTCGAGCGCGCGCGCGAGCGTAGCCTCGGAAGCGTCGATGCCGTAGCCGTGGCTGCCGATGGAGCCCGCGAACACAAGCGCGAGGCCGTTGGCGCCGCCTTGAAGATCCTCGAGCGCCTGCGCGTTGGCCTGCGCGGGATCGGGATGATCGACGCGCTGCAGCACCTGCCAGGGCGCGGCGCCTCGTGCGCCGGCGACTGCGCGCGCCTCGGCCGCGCGCTCGTTCAGCGCGTCGATACGCAGCCCGTCATAGGTCCGCGCCACCAGCGTCTCATCGAGCGGCGCGCCCTTGAGCGCCTGTTCAACCAGCTTCAGCCAGTCCTCGCGGCGGGCGGGCGGGAACTCCCCGGCGAGTTTGAGGTCCGTCATGGCATGGAAGTACGCGGCGGCCCGCGGCCGGGCAAGCCCCGCCTAGGGCTTCGCGTCCGGCGCGGAGAACAAGGTGATGCCCTTGCTGCCGACGCGCACAAGCGCATCGCTCACCTTGATCCCGTTCACCGTCCGATCGGGCGCGATTTCAGCGAGCGGGACGAGCACGAACGCGCGCTCCAGCAAGCGGGGGTGTGGGATTTCGAGATCGGGTTCGCTGATCGCGAGATCGCCATAAAGAAGCACATCGAGATCGACCACGCGCGGGCCGAAGCGAATCTCTTGCCTACGGTCACGGCCGAGGCGGGTCTCGATCTCAAAAAGGGCCGCGAGCAACGCCCGCGGCGCGAGCGCAGTCGTGCCGCGCACGACCTGATTGAGATAGGGGCCTTGTGCCACCGGGCCCCAGGGTTCGGTCTCATAAACCGAAGACTGCGCCACGAACTTGAGCGGGCCGCTATCGAGCGCCGCGCGGGCGCGGGCGAGGTTGGCGGCGCGGTCGCCGAGATTGGAGCCCAGCGCGACGAAGGCCTCAACCATCGCGCCGCCGCTCGACCGTGGCCGCGACATAGTCGATCACCGCCGGCACCGGCGCCGCCGGCTTCTTCACGGTCACGCGCGCCGCAAGGATACGGGGGAAATGCGCGAGCAGCGCCGAAGCCACATGCGCCGCCGCCGCTTCGATCAGATCGAACCGCTTGTCGAGGAACGCGGCCTGCGCGACCGCGACCACCTCGGTATAGTCGACAGCCGCCGCGAGCTTGTCGGCCTTGGCCGCCTCGGCGACGTCGGCCTCGAACGAAAGATCGATGATGAAGCGCTGGCCGTTCAGCTTCTCAGCTTCGGTTACGCCGTGATGGGCGAACACCGAGAGACCCACGATGTCGATGGTGCCGCGCATCAGTGCGCCCCGCGGATCGCCTCGGCCACGCGCAGTGCCTGCACCTGGGCCGCCACGTCGTGTACACGCAGGATCGCGACCCGCCCGAGCACCGCGAACACGTTGGCGGCGAGCGTGCCGGGCAGCCGCTCGCGCGGCTCGCTCGGCGAGAGCCGGCCGATGAAGCTCTTGCGCGAAGTGCCAATCAGGATCGGAAAGCCGATCTCGTGCAGTTCGTCGAGCCGGGCGAGCACGGCGAGATTCTGCTCCAGCGTCTTTCCGAAGCCGATGCCCGGATCGAGCACGATGCGATCCTCGCGAATGCCGGCGGCGCGTGCCCGCGCCAGCGAGTTGGCGAAGAACACGCGAATATCGTCGAGGATGTCGATATTGGGCTCCGCCCGTTCGCGGTTATGCATGATGACGACCGCGGCGCCGCTCGCCGCCACCACGCGCGCCATGTCCGGATCGCGCTGCAGGCCCCATACGTCGTTGACCATGCGCGCGCCTTGCTTGAGCGCAGCCTTGGCAACGGCGGCCTTATAGGTGTCGATCGAGACGGGAATGTCGGTTTTCTCAACGAGACCCGCGATCACCGGCAGCGCGCGTTGCGTCTCTTCACCGGCATCCACCGCTACATAGCCCGGCCGGGTCGACTCGCCACCGACATCGACGATGTCGGCGCCTTCCTCGATCATGCGCAGGCCGGCTTGCACCGCGGCGCCGGCGTCCGCGTATAGACCGCCGTCGGAGAACGAATCCGGCGTCATGTTGATGACGCCCATCACCAGCGTCCGGCCGCCGAGCTTCAGCGGCAGGCCGCGCGCGTCGAGCGTGCGGGTCGGGGCGGGTTCGAGCATGGCGAAATCCAAAAAGGTCGCGCGGATATCCCGCGGCGGCATGCAAAAGGCAAGCGCCGCGTTGCGCGATCAACCGCGAAGACGGTGACAAGTGCGGCGTGGGCGCATTATAAGAGGCTGCAAGATGGGCAAAGGAGAGGCCGATGGTGGCAAAGAAAGTGGATGTCGATGGCAAGATATACGTCGGCAAAGCGTCGCAGCCGGCCTACCTGACGCTCAAGCTCGGCAACCGCCACGGCATCGTCACCGGCGCGACTGGCACCGGCAAGACGGTGACGTTGCAGGTGCTGGCCGAGGGCTTCTCGCGCGCCGGCGTCCCGGTGTTCGCGGCCGACATCAAGAGCGATCTGTCCGGCATTTCCGCCCGCGGCCAGGGGCAGGATTTTGTCGTCAAGCGCGCGAAAGATATCGGGATGGAGTACCAGCCCGAAGAATTTCCCGTGATCTTCTGGGATCTTTTCGGCGAGCAGGGCCACCCGGTGCGCGCGACGATTTCCGAAATGGGGCCTCTGCTCCTGGCCCGCATCATGAACCTGAACGAAACCCAGGAAGGTGTGCTCAATATCGCGTTCAAGATCGCGGACGAGCAGGGGATGCTACTGCTCGACCTTAAGGATCTGCGGGCGATGCTCACTTTCATCGCCGAGAATGCCGCATCGCTCACCAAGGAATACGGCAACGTATCTTCGGCCTCCGTCGGAACGATCCAGCGCCAACTCTTGGTGCTCGATAACCAGCACGGAGAAAAATTCTTTGGCGAACCGGCGCTCGATATCAAGGACTTGATGCGCACGAGCGGAGGAAAGGGCGTCATCAGCATACTCGCCGCCGACAAGCTGATGGAAAACCCGCGACTCTATTCGACGTTCCTGCTGTGGCTCTTGTCCGAGCTGTTCGAGGAATTGCCGGAGGTTGGAGATCCGGAGAGGCCCAAGCTCGTATTCTTCTTCGACGAGGCGCATCTTCTGTTCGACGACGCACCGAAGGCGCTCACCGACAAGATCGAGCAGGTGGTTCGCCTGATCCGCTCTAAGGGCGTCGGCGTCTATTTCGTGACCCAGGTCCCGATCGACGTGCCTGAGAAGGTTTTGGCGCAGCTCGGCAATCGCGTGCAACACGCGCTTCGCGCCTATACGCCGAACGAACAGAAGGCGGTGAAAGTGGCGGCCGACTCTTTCCGGCCCAATCCCAAGATCAAGACCGAGCGCGTCATCACCGAGCTTGGCAAGGGTGAGGCACTGGTCTCGTTCCTCGAAGGCAATGGTGTGCCGGCGATGGTCGACCGCACGCTGATCCGCGCGCCCTCGGCGCGCGTCGGGCCCATTACTGTGGAAGAACGCCGCGCCGTGATGGCGAGGAGTCCGGTGAAGGGCCTATATGACGAGGTCGCCGACCGGGAATCCGCCTACGAGATTCTCAAGAAGCGCGCATCCAAGGAAGCGGCCGACCCCGACGCCGTGTCCACACGGCAGCGGCCGGGGCAAGGGCCGGATCAAGCGCCGGCCGAGCAGAGCGGCGGTATCGGCGGCTGGCTCGGCGGCATTTTCGGCACCAGCCGCAAACGCGGTCAGCGTCTGTCCACCGGGCAATACGTCACCCGCGAAGTCACCCGCACCGTCGTGAACCGGATGGCGGGCCAGGTCGCCGCCGATCTCGGCAAGAGCCTGGGCGGAAAAATGGGCGGCTCCATCGGCCGCGCGCTGGTGCGCGGCGCGCTCGGCGGGATCCTGCGACGCTAGGCGTATCCGGCTCGCCGGACGGCGTTCAAACCGAAAGCTGCGCGAGTTCTGAGAGACCCTTCAGCGTCGCGGCGGGAGCGAATTCACCGTACTCCACGGGCGCTCCGCCGCGATTGACCCAGATTGCCGTCATGCCGGCCGCCGCCGCGCCGGCCACGTCCCAGCGGTTCGACGACACGAAACCGATATCCCTGGGCGACAGCGCGAACGCGGCGCTCGCCAGCGCATAGACCTCGCGCCGCGGCTTGTAGATGCGGATCGTATCGACCGAGAGTACGTGATCGAGCAGCTTGCCGAAACCGGCGGCTTTGACCGCCGCAGCCAGCATGTCCGGCGATCCGTTCGAAAGGATCGCCGTCGGGCAAGTCTTGGCCTTGAGTGCCTCGAGTGCTCCGCGTGCGTCGGGGAAAGCGCCAAGTTCGCGATAGGCATCTAAAAGCTTCGGCTTGAGACTCGGATCGACGCGCGGGAACCGCGCCAGCGCGAAATCGAGCGCGCGCTCGGTGAGCTGCCAGAACGGCTCGTAGCGGCCCATCAATGTCAGCGTCCAGGTGTATTCGAGCTGCTTCGCCCGCCACAGATCCGAGAGCCGGTCCGCATCCGGCCCGGCCGCGGCGCGGTGGCGCGCGATGGCTGCATGGACGTCGAATAGCGTTCCGTAGGCGTCAAAAACGAAGGCTTGGACAGGCATGATCGGGACCTGGGCCGAAGGCCCGGACGCTAGCGTAAACTTGCGGGTCGGGAAATCAGAACACGCCGTCGATATTCGACGGTGTGTCGGAGCTCTTCTTCTCGTCGTCAGGTGCGATATAGGTCGAGGCGATATTGCGCCCACGCAGGTCGTAGGCGCGTGCGAACACGACACCCTCCCGCTCGGCGGTCGCGAGTATGGGGGCGCTGAGCTTGGCGCAGTAATAGGTGCCGAGCGAAATCGCGAAATCGGCGCCCTTGGGGTCGCCGGTAGCCTCGAAGGCGGGGCCCAGCTCGAAACCGACCGTGTGCGCCGGGCCGCAGACCGCGACCTTCCATTTGCGGTTTCGCGGCGGCTCTACATTCATCTCGTCAAGGCGTGCGAGTAGGTTTTCCGAGGCCTCCTTCATGCCGAGGCCCCAGTAGTCGAGCATGTACTGACTCTGCGCGCCGCGCACGCCGCCGGCGAGGTGGTTAAACAGAGCGTACTGGTACGGATGGATGCGCCAGAAATCGACCACGGTCACAGAAAGCAGACCGACGAACGCGACGATGCCGGCCGCCGCGGCAGGACGCGCATATGCGCGAAGCCGATCGAGCAAATACGCCGCAGCCAACCCGCCGAGCACCGCGAAGGGTGGGATCACGAATAGGAAATGGCGAATGCCGTTATAGAGCGCAGGGCGCGTGACGACTGCGATCAGGATCGGCAGCATTGCGGCCGCGATCAGAAGTGCAAGCGACGCACGCCGCCAGGGTTCGGCGCCGCCGCGCAAAACGACGACGCTGCCGCCCGCGGTTCCCGCCAACCCCAGCGCCACGAAAATCTCTGGCAGCTTCAGTAGGCAAAGCAGCGGCACATACGTGCGCGGCATGTCGGTGATCAGGATGCGTGCTCCCTCGTATAGATCCTTCCAGGGCTTCTCCCAGAAGTGCGAATAGAATTCGACGGCGCGCAGCGGGTTGAGTGGCGCGAGCACCGACCACGGCCAGATGATGCCCATCACCACATAGGCGAGCGGCAGCGCGAGTCCGAGCGAGACGGCGAAGCTCCCAACGCGCCAGGCCGCGGCCTTGGCGCCGAGTTCGCGTCGGTCGATCGCAAACAGAACCGCTACGCCCGCCGCCGCGAACACGAGTCCGATGCCGCCGATGACACGGGTGCCGATCGCGAGCCCGAGCGCGAGACCGAACAGCAGGATTGTCGGGATGCGCGGCCGCGGATATTCCTCGAAGTTGCGCACGGTCGCGTAAGCCAGGAACGCCATCGCCACCGCGAACGGCGTGTCCTTGGCATTGATGAACATGTGGCCGTAATAGAGCGGCGTTGCCGCCAGGAGCACGAGCGCGGCGAGTCCGGCGACCGGTCCGCCGAGGCGGCGTGCCGTACGCCACACGACGAACAGCCCGGCGAGACCCACGAGCACTCCCGTGAGCCGGCGCGTCGCGAACAACTCGAACGGCGTGATTTTGTCGAGAATCGCCGCGACCAGGTCGAACCCGCCGCCGTAATAGTAGAGATTGTAGAAAGTGAAGGCTCGCATGTCCGTGAAACCGGACGTGTAATAGGCGAGCAGCAGTTCGCCGTAGTGCCCATGCGAATAGTCGTCCCAGGCGAGTCCATACTGATCGAAGGTGAGCAGCGCGACGACGGCGAGCGCGGCGAGCACGATCCAGGCCGCAATATCGGGCCGCGCGGCGGCAACCCGCGGCGCTATGGAAGAATGAGTTCGCATGAAAGGTACGTGGACAATCAGCCCCGGACGGTTCCTCTTTGCACGCGGTTTTCAGCCCCCGCCGCGTGGCTATTTCTTCATCATTGAAACGAGATTTGTGCAAATTTGTGGTGCACCGCAAGTGGGTAGGGGTGCAAAGCAGCAAACAAGCCTACTGCGATACCCGAATAGCCCGGGAAAGCGGCTCTCGTCACACCAAACAACAGAGGCGGGACTTTGGGTCCCACCTCTCGTTTCCAGGGGCGGTCGCTTCGCGGCGGCCGTTCAGCTCGCCTTGGCCGCCAGTTCCGCAACCGAGTCCCAGTTCACCATGCTTTCGACGAAGGCCTTGAGGTAGTCCGGGCGGCGGTTGCGGTAATCGATGTAGTAGGAATGTTCCCACACGTCGCAGCCCAGTATCGGCATTGCCCCATGCACCAGCGGGCTCTCGCCATTCGCCGTCTTGCTGACGATGATCTTGCCGTCCTTAACCGCGAGCCAGCACCAGCCCGAGCCGAATTGCGTGACGCCGGCCTGGATGAAATCCTCTTTCATCTTCTCGACCGAGCCGAGATCGGCGACGATGCGCTTCTCCAGCTCGCCCGGAATCTTGCCGCCGCCCTTGGGCTTCATCCATTTCCAGAACAGCGAGTGATTGTAGTGCTGGCCGGCATTGTTGAAGAGGCCGGCGTTCTTGCCGAATGAGCCTTTCACGATTTCCTCGAGGCTCTTGCCCTCGAGCCCGGAACCTTTGAGAAGATTGTTGCCGTTATTGACATAGGCGAGATGATGCTTGTCGTGATGGTATTCGAGCGTCTCGCGCGACATGTAGGGGGCGAGCGCGTCGTGCGGGTAGGGCAGTTCCGGCAACGTGAACGACATGGGGTCCTCCTCGGGAAACGCTGTGATGGGCGCCGTGCGCCTGCGTTGCCCTAGAGATAAGCCGGGAACGCGCGCCGCACAACCGCTTGAACGCGCCTTGGCAGGGCCGCCTATTCGCCCCCATTTCCGTGCTACCTTTATAAGGATTCGAGGTGTTTCTCGCGATGTCTTTTCTGCTGATCGTCATCGGCCTCTTGCTCGTCTGCCTCGGCACCGCCGTGATCGTCGCCGGCGCACCGGAATGGGCGCTCGGCCTCGGCCTCGGCGCATCCCTGATCGAGAGCGGCACGATCGGCTTTGTCGGCGGGCTCGTTATTTTCGGCATCGGCCTGTTACTGCGCGCCGTGGGCGATCTAGGCCGCCGGCTCGACGCGCTCAAGACTGCAGCGAAATCCGCTCAGGCTGCACGCGCGCCTGTCGAGCATGCGCCTATAGAACGCGCACCCGAAATCGAGCCGAGCATAGTCCCGCAGCAAATTCCCGTGCCGCCGACGCAACCGGTTGCACGGCCGCCGCATCCATCGGCGCGTCCGGTCTCAGCCGACGAGAAGGATTTACGCCCGCGAGCCTGGCCACCGTCGACCGGCGCCACCGGGCGCACGCAAGGCGAGCCTGCGCCGCGAGTGCGCGAGCCTGCACCCGAACGTGCCATGCGGGAAATACCGGCGCCGAAACCCGAGCCTGCTCCGGCACCGAAGCCGCCCGCGCCCGTGCCGGTCACCGATGCCGCACCTGCCGGTCCGGCGGTGCGCTCCGGCATTATCGGCGGCATGGCCTATACGCTCTATGCCGACGGTTCGATCGAGGCGGAATTGCCGCTCGGTACCATGCGCTTCGCGTCGATCGAGGATTTGCGTGCGCACGTCTCCCGCACCGGCGCCGACGCGGACGCCGAGTTCAGGAAGCCGGCAACGAAGCCGTAGCGGCTTGCGCCGACCCGCCGATAACTCAGGAAACCAGGCCGAGCTCGATTTCGTGGATTGCCACGCCGAGCTCGCGCACGTCGGGGTTCGACCGGTAGACATCGCAGGGACGTCTGGTCCGGTTCACGTGAAAGCTTACCTGAGCGATATCGCCCCGTTCTTCAAGCGCATGCGCGGGCACGTAAGCCTCGACTTCAGCTCCGCCTGGGCGCCATGGCCGGACCTGCAGAGGCAACTCGAAGCTGTTCACGCGAATTCGCAATTTTTTCATCGTATCTGGTTCCAATGCCGATATAATTCGACACCGAAATCGCCGGTCTCCGCCCTCCGCGACCCGTAAAGCGATCCAAGAGTCCTTTTCCGGTCCAGTCCAGCAAAAGGGCGTGTCTTTCGCCATCTCGCAAAGATGCCATCCGAGACCCGGAACGGCACGGTCGAAGGTAAACTTGCGGGCGTCGGGGAGCCCGCCTGGCCAGCGCGCAATGTCGGGCTCGCCCTTGGGAGGTTCCACGTACGTATTGAAACCCAATGAGTCCTTTCCTCGAAGCATAACGCAGGGCCATGGGTGGTAGGACTTCACCATCGGCAAGGTGACACGCGCGCTGATTCCGAATCGCACCTCACGGGACTGGTTCAACCCGGAACGATGCACCGTACGCTCGTTGAATAGGAAGAACTCGCCGGGCTTCATGACCAGCGGAACTTTGTTCCTTTCATCCACTGCTGCGGGGTCCGCTGCCTGGCCGTCGAAACGCGAGTCATATCGTGAATCGGCAGTCTTGACGGTGGGCAGAAGTCGTTTGTGCGATCCCGGAATGACTTCGACACAGCCGTTCTCGACGGTCGCCGGCGTTAGGGCGATCCAAGCCGACAGGCTTATGCTCGGCTCCAAGAACCAATGAGTAACATCCTGGTGCCAAGGATATTCCACTCCTCGCGCCGGGGGCTTGTGGAAGAAGCTGCACGCCCAGAGGAGCAAATCGGGGCCATAGATGCTGGCCATCCGGTCAACAATCGCCGGAGCGGAGCACAGACGCCAGATCGTTTCGCTGTCGGTATAGCGGGCCCGTCCGTAGGTATCATAGGGCGTCGGCGTCGGAAGCACGCGCTCGTAAATGACCTTGCGGATATCTTCCATCTCCTCCGGCGCGAATGCGGCGAACGGGCCAAGAAATCCCTGCTTTCGGAACAGCTCGACTTCCGATGGAGTCAGCGAGAACTGCTTCTCGGCGAGCATTCATGTCTCCAGATACGCGACCGCGCTCGATGCCCCGGCGTGCGTCGTTCGAAATCACGCCCGAGGGTAGTTGTCCGGTGCCGGGCCGGCAAGCTGCTAGATGAATTTTGTGGCGGCGAGAGGGTGGGGCCGCTTGCTCGGACTCAACGAGCGATTCCCATGATCTTGAGTGCGAACGCATAGACCAGCGCCACCTCGTCAAGCCGGTCGAAGCGCCCGGCCGCGCCGCCGTGGCCCGCGTCCATGTTGGTCTTGAGCACGAGTGGCTTCTTGTCGGTCTTGGTCGCGCGCAGCCTGGCCACCCATTTGGCCGGCTCCCAATAGGTCACGCGCGGATCGGATAGGCCGGCGAGCACGAGCATGGCCGGATAATTCTGCGCCCGCACATTGTCGTAGGGCGAATAGGAGCGAATGCGGCCGAACGCTTCGGGATCGGTGATCGGATTGCCCCACTCGGGCCACTCGGGCGGCGTCAGTGGCAGCGTGTCGTCGAGCATCGTATTGAGCGCATCGACGAACGGCACTTCGGCGACCACCGCCGCGAAAAGATCGGGCCGCATGTTGGCGATAGCGCCCATCAGCAATCCGCCGGCCGAACCGCCTTGCGCGACGATGCGGTCGGGCGCGGCGAAGCCTTGACGAACAAGATGCTCGCCGGCGGCGATGAAGTCGGTGAAGGTGTTCTGCTTGTGCGCGAGCTTGCCCTCGCGATACCAACGCCAACCCTTGTCGGTGCCGCCTCGGATGTGCGCGATCGCGACCACGAAGCCGCGCTCCACCAGCGACAGCCGGTTCGCATTGAACGAGGCCGGAATCGCGTAGCCATAGGCGCCGTAGCCATAGAGTAGGCATGGCGCGGTCTTGGTGTCGATATCGCGCAAATGGAGAAGCGACACCGGCACGGTCTCGCCGTCCTTGGTCGGCGCGAACACGCGCCGCGTGACGAAGCGCTTGGGATCGTGGCCCGAGGGAATTTCCTGGCGCTTCTTCAGCGCGCGCGTGCGCTTGGCCATGTCGTAGTCCCAGGTCTCCGACGGCGTGGTCATCGACGCATAGACGAAGCGCAGGTTGTCGGTGACGAACTCGAGCCCCGTATCCATGCCGAGCGCATAGGCTTCCTCGGCAAAAGCAATAGTGTGCTCGTCGCCATCCTTGATCCGCCGCACCACGATGCGTGGCAGACCGTCATGACGCTCGAAGCGCACCAGCCAATCGGAGAGCACGCCGACGTCGAGCACCAGGGTGCCGGGCCTGTGTGCCACCAACTCCCGCCAATGCTCGCGGCCGAGCGAGGCGAGCGGCGCGGTCATGATCTTGAAGTCCTCAGCCCCGTCCGCGTTGGTGAAGATCACCAGCGTGTCGGCGCCACCGAGCGAGGGATGATGCTCCACATGATAGCGCTCGCCGGTCTGGCGCGGCGCGATCAGAAGTGGCTTGGCGGCGGGGTCGGAGAGGTCGAGCAGGTAGTTCTCGGTGGTTTCGCTGGCACTGACGCCGATCGCCGCGAACACGCCCGCCTGCAGTTCGCCGACGCCCACGAAAAAGCCGGGATCGGTTTCCTCATAGATCAGCCGATCTTCGGTAACCGGAGTGCCGAGCTTGTGCAGATAGACGCGCGATGGCCGATGATCGGCGTCGAGCTTGACGTAATAGAAAGCGCTGCCGTCCGCGGTCCACACTGCGCCGCCGGTCGTGTCCGGCACTTCGTCGGAAAGATCTTTCCCGCTCGCAAACTCGCGCACGCGGATGGTGAAATATTCCGAGCCCGCAGCGTCGGCCGACCAGGCCAAGCGGCCATGGTCGCGCGTATGCCGGGAAGGCCCGAGATTGTAATAGGCATGACCTTCTGCCAGGGCATCGCCGTCGAGCAGGAGCTGCTCGTCGCCGCCCGCACTCGGTACGCGGCACAGCAAAGGGTGCTGGCCGCCTTCGCGGTAGCGGACGTAATAGGCGAAGGCGCCGTCGCGTGAGGGAACGGTGGAGTCGTCTTCCTTGATACGGCCGCGCATCTCGGCCACCAGCCGTTTTTGCAGCTCCGCCGCGTCGGCGAAATAGGCTTCGGCGTGATTGTTCTCGGCTTCGAGATAGGCGCGAATTTCCGGCGCGAGCTTGGTCGGGTCGCGCATCACCTCGCGCCAGTTTTCGTCGCGCAGCCAGGCATAGTCGTCGGCCAGCCGCACGCCATGGATCGTGCGTTCGGTCGGACGTTTGGGAGCGAACGGAGCAGCGGGCGGCGCGGACGCCTCAGCCATTCTTGTTCTCGTCGGGCATCAGCTTCAGCGCGCAGCCGTTCATGCAATAGCGCAGGCCGGTGGGTTTCGGCCCGTCATCGAAGACGTGGCCGAGATGTGCCTCGCAGGCGGCGCAGCGCACTTCGGTGCGGCGCATGAACAGCGAACCGTCCGCGTGCTCGGCGACTGCGTCCTTGTCGGAGGGCGCATAGAAGCTCGGCCAACCGGAGCCGGATTCGTATTTGGTGTCGGAGGAAAACAGCGGGTTGCCGCAGGAGACGCAGACATACATGCCCTTGCGCTTCTCGTTCAGGTACGGCCCGGTGCCCGGGCGTTCGGTGCCGTGCTCGCGGGTGATGTGATATTGCTCGGGCGTGAGCTGCTTGCGCCACTCGGCGTCGCTCTTCACGACTTTCGGGCGGGACGTCTCGGACATTGCTGGCTCCTGTCCCGCGGGAAGGTTTGCCGCGGGCCCAGCAGAAGTAAGGCCGCGCAGCGGCGCACGCAAGATCGACCAAGGATCACGAGCGCGCGATCATTTCCCCACGCGCCGGCGCGAATCGAGTGCCCGCTGCATCCGCACCAGCGTCAAGTGCCGCATCAGGTCGTAGCCTCGGCTCCAGGAGCGTGCAGCACGGCGTTCATGACGCAGTGCGCGGGCCAGGTGACGCTCCAAATCGGACCCGAGCGGCCCGCCCAGGCCGAACACCCTCATTCTGCGGTCGATCTCGCGGCGAGTGCCGAATGAACGCACTGCGCGGATGCGGCCCCAGGGCGGCCCATATGCGACCTGGCCGGGAGCGCGTCGTGGCTGCATGGCAATCCTCCGGCGGAATCGTTGCGATGCCGCCGAGTATCCGCTGCTCGAACCCAGTGTGGATAAAGTCCTATAACGATTTCACCTGTTAGGAAAATTTACTTAGGAGGATCAAACGCTTGGCCGCCGTCGGAATTTTTTTCGTGCTTGCTCTATCCCCAAGTGTCCGCCCGGGCGTAAGCTGCTATGCAAATATTCCTAATAGGGAAGGTTCCTGACCCAAATCGTTTCCCACCTCCAGTCCGATCGCTCGCCGGCTACGCCGACCGCGGCTGACGCCGCCCGCTGTCGCCTCGCCGCACAACTGGCCGCGCACCGCTTCGAGGTGCCACGAACGACCTTGCTCGGCCGCGCGCGCGGCTCGCGTCGCGCCTCGGTCGCGCGCCAGGTCGCGATCTATCTCTCGCACGTGGCGCTCGGCGTGCCGCTCGATGCGATCGCCCGCCAGTTCAAGCGCGACCGCAGCACTGCCGCCTTCGCCTGCCGTCAGGTCGAGGACCGGCGCGACGAACCCGCGTTCGATGCCGCGGTGGCCGATCTCGAATTGGCGCTGAAAGTGCTGCTCGAACTTGCCGCGGAGGCCGCATGAGCGCACGGCGCAAAAGAGCGCGGCTCCCGGCACGTACGGAAACGCCCGATCCGTTGCACTTCCTGGCTCAGCACGGCGGGCTGGTCCGCCCGGAGCCGCGCGAGGACGTGTCCATTGCAGCGCTCCTCAACGAAGCCGAGAGCCCACTCGCCTGGCTCGCCCGCCGCAAGGGCAAGGACGGCAAGCCGCTGATTGGCGCGGCCCAGTTCGCCGCCGGCGAACGCCTGCGCGCCGATTTCACCCGCGCCGGCCTGACCCCTCGCGTCACCGCCAACTGGATCGCGCCGGTGGCGCAGGGCCGCCGCAGCTCCGGTTCGCCCGCTGCCTTCGCCGACGCGGTGCTCGCTGCCAAGGATCGGCTCGAGCGCGCGCTCGCGGCAGCCGGCACCGAATTCGGCGGCCTGCTGCTCGATGTTTGTTGTTTTCTAAAGGGTCTGGAGACCGTCGAGCGCGAGCGCCTATGGCCGCCGCGCACCGCGCGCATCGTGCTGGGTCTCGCGCTCGATCGCCTCGCCGCCCATTACGGCATCGGCACCGAAGCCCGCGGCCGTTCGCGCGCGCCGATGCGGGCATGGCAGGCACCGGGGGCGAGGCCGACGATCAACAGTAGTTAGCGGCCGGGATGGCCATCAAAAAGAAGGTGGAAAGTCAGTTTCTTAACTGCCTATTCGGTGCGTTTCTTGATTGTCCGTTTGAAGCCAGGAACGGATTTCCTGAAAGCTCTCAAAGTCACTCAGCGCCGGTGAAACCGGCGAGCTCGCGCGCTCGCATTTTAACTAATTCCCTAACGCTTGCTTAGACGAGCATTGGTGTAATTGCGTAGAGCCAGTTGCGATCATTACTCATCGTCACCGATCGCGCTGGCAAGCAAAGCCAACGGCCCTCCACCGCGGAAGTCGCGGGAGAGGTAGCGGGCTTGCCGAATATGAGGTCCGTTTCATGAGTAACGCCACCACCGTTGTTGTATTCGCCTCCCAGAAGGGCGGCTCTGGAAAGACGACGCTTTCCGGCCATCTCGCGGTCGAAGCCCAGCAGCAGGGCGATGGGCCGGTCGCGCTCATCGATACCGATCCCCAGGGCAGCTTGGCCAAATGGTGGAACGAGCGCTCCGCGGAGGTGCCGGTATTCGCGCAGCTCGAGCTCCACGAATTGCAAGATGGCATCGAGCGCCTGCGCTCGGATGGCTTCCGCCTCATCGTTATCGACACGCCGCCCGCAGTGACGAGCTCCATCGTCGAGGTCGTGTCCCATGCCGATCTCGTGGTCGTGCCGACGCGGCCGAGCCCACACGATCTGCGTGCCGTCGGTGCGACCGTCGACCTTGTCGAGTATCAAAAGAAGCCGCTCATCTTCGTCGTCAACTCGGCGACGGCGCGCGCGCGCATCACGAGCGAGACCGCAGTAGCGCTCTCGCAACATGGAATGGTGGCGCCAGTGACCATCCATCATCGCGTCGATTTCGCAGCGAGCATGATCGACGGGCGCACGGTGGGCGACGTCAACCCGAATTCGCGCTCCGCCAAGGAAATCTCGGCGCTCTGGCTTTATCTCTCCGACCGCATCCAGCGTCTGAAGGGCGATCCCGAGGTGCTGTTCAACGGGCGCAAGCACTCGTTCGACACCGAGATGCTGACGCCGGAGCCCGGTTCGAAAAAGGAGCTGCCGGCCGAGATTGCCGCCGCACCAGAAGTTGCGACCGAATCGGACAAGCGAATTCAGGAATCGGTCGGGGCTCGCTTGTCGGCCCTTGCCGCCGAATCGCCGGTCGAGATTCCCGCCATGCCCGCCGCCGCCCCCCAACCGAACCGGCGCGTTCAAGAGGCCGTCGCTGCTCGGCTGTCGGCCCTCCTGGTCGATCCGCCGGTCGTCATCGAGCGGCGCAAGCTCGATCAGGAGCTGCCGCTTGGCGGGCCGGCGAGCCGTGTGGACGAATCTGTGAACGAATCTTGGGTTGGCATCGAGCGGCGTCAGCTCGATCAGGGGCCGTCACTTGGCGAGCCGGAGCGCCGCGCGAGTGAACCGTGGGACGGCATCGAGCGGCGCAGTGTCGATCGTGGCGCGCCGCCCGGAGTGCCCGAGCGACGCCAGTCCACGGTGTTCGGTAAGCGAGGTAGCATTCCCGCCCCTGACATAAGCCTGAAGAGATACAACGCATGAGCCTCGCAAAATTTGCGTCTCTGCACGGCGGTCTGCTGGCCCGCAAGGGAAAGGCGACGCCGGCGACCGTCCATCACGGCATCGATTTCGTCGCGAGCAAGATCGATGGGCGCTCGGTGGGCGTGATCAACGGGCATGAGCTCTCGTTCGAAGCAGAATTGCTGACGCCGGAGTCTGGCTCGCATAAAGAGACGGAACCGCCGGCCGTTACCGCCGCGGTGCCTGAACTGGACGAGCACTTTTCCGAGCCGGACGGCCCTCGGCTGCCGGCCCTCGTCGTCGAGCCGGAGGCTGCCGTCGAGCGGTCCCAGCTCGATCAGGACCAGCCGCTTGAGCAGGCAGAGCGCCGTGCTGACGAGCCTTGGGACGGCAGCGAGCGCCGCAAGGTCGATCGCGGCCTGGCGCCCGGCACGTCCGAGCGGCGCAAGCCCCCGGTCTTTGGCAAGCGCGGCGCAGCCAGAACGCTCCTCTCCGAAATGAACCAGAAGAGATTCAACGCATGAGCCTCGCAAAATTTGCGTCTCTGCATGGCGGCTTGCTGGCCCGCAAGGGACTGGCGACGCCGGCCACGCTTCCGCTTCCGGTCATGTCGCAGCAACCGCGGCCCCGCTACCGGGACGAACCGCCGCCTGCTCTCGATGAAACCTGCTGCGGCGGGGCCTCGGGCGGCAATGCCGAGAAGGCGCCGGCCGTGGTCACCCTGCGGCCCGTTCGCAGTACGAACACGCCGCGAGTGGCCGATTACGAAGCACAGCAAGAGATCAACGCAGACTTGCGTACGCATGTCTCGGTGCGGCTCAGCCCCGACCAGATGCGCCGGCTGAAAACGGCGGCGATCCAGCTTCACCTGTCGCGGCAGAAGATCGTAGCCGACGGCCTCGACGTTTATCTCGATAAGCTCGCAACCGAAGATCTCGCAGGCTGCCGCTGCCTGAAGGCGAAGAACTAAGTCGGCTTCCCGCCTCGATTTCCGCTCGGGCGCAGCAGGTTGGCGCCGACCCTTCTAGTGGCTGTCAGGAGGCCCGTGGTGCTTAAACATTCACATGCGAAGATCTGTCGGTCCACGGTGCTATTGGATGCAGGATCGCTTGAAACGGTTTATGTGATCGAAACCGATTTGGCTTTGTCGCAGGACGATCCTGATTTTGATGCAAAGGCGTTTGAGAGTTTGGTGCAGGCCGTGAGAGGGCACATTGCCGAGCACCCGAATTACGACAGTGCCCGGCTTGAACAAATCCTCAAGAGGTAAAATTCCGCGAGGCTCGATGACCAAGCTTCATCGAGTGGTCCGGCCGAATGTCGGTGTACAGCTTATCGAATCTGTCCCGCTACACGACGCTGGGCGCTAAGCCGCCTCGGCCAGCGCCGCGCGTGCGTCGCTGCGGATGCGCTCGACCATGGAGCGGAATCCGTTCGAGCGCTGCGGTGTGAGATGCTCCTTGAGGCCGAGCTTTTCGAACAGCGCGATCGCGTCCCGTTCCAGGATCGCGCGTGCCGGCTGCTCCGAATAGAGCGCAAACAGGATCGCGATCAGGCCCTTCACGATGTGCGCGTCGCTGTCGCCCTGAAACGAGAGCGTCGGCCCGCCGCCGTTCTTGCCGGGCTTGGTCTCGCTGACGAGCCACACCTGGCTGGCGCAGCCCTGCACCTTGTTCCGGTCGATGTGAGCGTCCGCCGGCAGCGGCGGCAACGCCTTGCCGAGCTCGATCACATAGCTATAGCGGTCGTCCCAGCTGTCGAGGACGCTGAAATCGTCGATGACCTGCTCGATCTTCATGAGCAGAGATATAGGCCTCTTGAAGAGATGAAAAAAGGTCAGGTCGGCCGGCGCGGTGGCAGCGGCACTTTGCCGGGTGCGCTCCAGGCCGGAGCCTGATCGGCGGGCGTCAGCGTATGCCGGCCGGGCTGCTCGGCCGGTGCGGCTTTGGGCGCGTCGCCGACGCGCTCGGAGATGAAGTCGTAGAGCATTTTGGCGCCGTACTGCGCCTTCTGCCCGAAGGCCTGCATCGCATGCGAGCCGGTCTCGCAGGCCTCGGGCTTGCGCGCACAAAACCCGCGCGCGTCCTCGAACGCGGTCTTGGCCGCGCCGAGCGTCTCGAATGTGCTGACCTGGGGCTTGTTCGGATCGGCGCGCGGGTCAGCCGGCGCCGGCAAGAACAGCACCACGATCGAAAGCCAGAATGCCACGCGCAACAGGAAGAACATGACGTCCCCTGACACGGCTTATTCCCCGCCGCGTTCGGTCCAACCATAGAACGCGAGCCTTCAAAGAAAGGTTCGGCGCCTGCACCCAATTAGCCGCGAATTTTCCGTGAGTGGTTGATGATTCGGAAACTACGCGCCGCCCGGCCAATGACGGCGGCTGCGGTCCGCCCTGGAAACCTTTCATTCACCATCCGGCACGTGACGCGGGCGGAAGCGGGCACAAAGCCCGCTGCGGCGAGGCTTTTCGCCGCGTGTCGGCGGTAGCCTTAGCGTTCGCTTAAGCGGCCAATGCCACGATGCTGCTTAACAGGAGAGGGGGCGGCGCGCCCGTTTGCGCCGTGTATGCGTTGCGTAAATTCACCATGTTCGGACCCGTTCGCCACCTCGTCCGCGCCTATGTGGACGCGCTGGTGCATTCCTCGGCGCGGTCCGATCCTTTGGCCGCGGCGCGGCACCGCGTGTTCATCGCGACGCGTCTGACCGGCGTTCTGGCCGCCTTCGCTTTTCTCCCCGTTCTGCTCGTGCTGCATGGCGCGCCGACGCTCGTCGAGGCGCTCGCTTTCGCCTGGTGCCTGACGCCCTTGATCGCGATCTGGGACCTGTCGCGCACCGGCAATTTCGAGCGCGCATATCTGATCTCGGTCCTGGCCTTCGGTGGACTGATCGCGACGATTGCCGCCTCGACCGGCGGGATCAACTCCTTCGCCGCGCCCTGGCTCGCGGTGCTGCCGCTCTCATCCACGATTTCCGCCTCGCGCCGCGTGGCCGTCGCCGCGATCCTGATCGCGCTGGCGATCGCCTTCGGCCTGTGGGCCGCCGGAAGCCTCGGCTGGCTGCCTACGTCGGCCATTGCATCGCCGGCGCTCTATCTGTTCGGCGTGATTTCGGCGGCGTGCGTCGCGGCTGCCGTAGGCCTCGGCGCCGGTTCGCTCACCCGCCTGAGCGAGCAATCGAAGCTGCTCGGCGAAGCGCGCTACCGGATGCTGGCGAAGAATATGACCGACGTGATCACGCGCCACGGCAAGAACGGCGCGGTGAGCTTCATCTCGCCCGGCGCGGAGCAACTGCTTGGTGTTCCGACCGTGCAGCTCCTCGGCCACGGCCTGTTCGATCGCGTACACGTCGCCGACCGTCCGGCGTTCCTCACTGCGCTTGCCGATGCCGCAAGCAAGGGCGTGGACGCTTCGGTCGAATATCGCCTGCGCTGCGGGCCGCTGGCGTATGACGACGCAGCGCCGCGGCCGCCGAAATTCGTATGGGTGGAGACGCGCTGCCGCGCCCTCGACGAGTCGCAGGGCGCCGACCGCGCCCGCAGCGGGCCGCAGGTGGTCGCCGTCACGCGCGATATTTCGCGCCGCAAGAGCGACGAGCATGCGCTCGAGAGCGCCCGCACCGAGGCCGAGCGCGCCAACGACGCCAAGAGCCGCTTCCTCGCCACCATGAGCCACGAGCTGCGCACGCCCTTGAACGCCATCATCGGCTTCTCCGAGATGCTGACGCATGAGGCCGATCTCGCGCTCGATTCCGCCAAGCGCGAGGACTATGCACGATTGATCCGCGAGAGTGGCGAGCATCTGCTCGGCGTCGTCAACGGCATTCTCGACCTCACCCGCATCGAGTCCGGCCATTTCATTATCGTGCCGGAGCCCTTTGCGGTGGGTCCGCTGATCGAGGCCTGCCGCGAGATGATGACGCTCAAGGCGGTGCAGGCCGGCGTTATTCTGCGCGCCGATTTCCCACTCGATTTGCCAGAAATGGTCGCCGACAAGCGGGCGCTCCGTCAGGTGCTGATTAATCTGCTCTCGAACGCGATCAAGTTCACCGATCGCCGCGGCTCGGTCACGCTTTCGGCGCGCGTCGAGGGCGATGCGCTCGTTCTGACGGTGTCAGACAACGGCATCGGCATCGCCGAAAACGATCTCGAGCGCCTGGGCCATCCGTTCTTTCAGGCGCGCTCGTCCTATGACCGGCCCTATGAGGGCACCGGGCTCGGCCTCTCCGTGGTCAAGGGTCTGGTGGAGCTGCACGACGGCCGGATCGAAATTTCGAGCCGCCTGGGCGAGGGCACCAAGGTCAAAGTCCGGCTGCCGCTCGACTGCGAGCGCGCGATGCCCGCGCGCCCGCCGGTGGTCGAGTCGCTGCCGAGCCGGAATATTCCTGAATCAAAGAGCATCCCCCAAACCGACAAGGTGAAACGCAGTGCGTGAAGAACCCACCCGCGGCCGCCGCCGCGCCATGAGCGACGTCGAACTCGACGGCGATCTCGTCCGCCCGCGCCGCCGCCGCCGTCGCAAGCGCGGCTTCGTTACCGGTATGCTGGCGCTCGTGATGCCGCGCCGGACCACCGATGCGCTTGCGCTCGCCTTCGCAGTTGCCGCAACCGTCGCCGTGCTCGTAAATGCATTGGCTTTCCAAACCCGCTCGCCCGGCATGAAAAGCGCGGTCCAGACGCCGCCCGCCGCCCGGCCGGCAGCAACGATCAAGCGCACGACGGCGCCGAACGTGCCTCCGGCCGCGACGCCGGCATCGGCGCCTGCCTTAGCTCCGACCCCGCCACGCCGCCCCGAAGCAACCGCGGTTCGCCCGCGCGCCGAAATCGTGCAGGACATCCAGCGCGAACTCACGCAACGCGGCTATTATGACGGCGCCGTGGACGGCTTCTATGGTCCGCGCACGGGTCAGGCGATGAAGGAATTCACCGAGGCACAAGGCGTGAAGCCCGCGGCCGAACCGACCGAGGCGCTGCTCGCGCAGATCCGCGTGGCACCCGCCAAGAGCGAAATCACCGCCTCGATCCCGCCGGTGGCAAGCCCGGTCACGTCCGCGACACGCGTGCTCGCCGTCCAGCGCACGCTCGCCAAGCTCGGCTACGGCCCGGTGCGGCTCAATGCCCTGCACGATCGCGATACCCGGGCCGCCATCGAGCGCTTCGAGCGCGACCGTGCCATGGCGCCGAGCGGCGAGGTGAGCGAGCGCCTGGTGCGCGAACTCGCTGCTTATACCGGCGCGCCGATCGAATGAACGCTTCCGCGAGCCGGCCTTGCGCCTGAAGAGCGCGATCTGGGTCGCGGCCTATATCCGTCGCTGCCATCTGGAAGGCGCGTTCGCCGTGGTCCGCCGCCGCGGCGCGGAGGAGGCCGGCGCGATCTTCGTGAAAATCTCCCGCCTCGACGGCACCGCAGCGCTCTATGGCCCGGCGCCCCAATCCTCGTTCGACGAAGCGCGGCCGATCGAGCGCCGCTTCGTCTCGTCTCTTGCAGGGGGCTTTGTCGAAGACGCCAAGGCAGAGGTGCATATCGCGCGCCAGCGCGAATTCGATCCGGACCTGTGGGTGATCGAGGTCGAGGACCGCGCCGGCCGCCATTTCCTGGATTTAGCGGTGGACT
The DNA here is from genome assembly GCA_036559465.1 of Xanthobacteraceae bacterium. Classification (GTDB taxonomy): domain Bacteria; phylum Pseudomonadota; class Alphaproteobacteria; order Rhizobiales; family Xanthobacteraceae; genus JAHFPN01. The sequence continues at coordinate 14,258 of DATBTC010000045.1, read as the reverse complement.
GAAGCTTAGCGCTCGTTCGTGCGCACGCTCCGCGCCGCGGGCAGCGGCGTGATGGTGCGTACTTGCGTGTGCACCGCGCGCGCATCGCGCCGGTCGCTGGCATCGAGCGCGACCTGCGGCTGATATTGTGCCCGCCGCCGCGGCTGCGCCCGCCACGCTTGCGTCAGATACTGGGCTACCGGCTCGGCAATGGTTTCATAGAGCTTGGTGAGCGCGAACACCCGCTGCACCGACTGGCCGATGTCGGGATTTAGCAGCAGCAGAATGCGCGAAACCGTCTCGACCGGCGCCGCAAGCGCGCGCAGGAGAATCAAGACCGGCTCGCCCGATGGATCGGAAACGATGCGCTCGGCGATCGGCGGCGGCACATCGAGCGAATGTTCGAGCAGGCGCGCGAACTCGAGCGGCTGGCGGCGCAGCACGGCCTGTTCCAGCCGGTCCAGGATCGCCGCGGGAATGCTGGTGCGCCACTCTCGCCGCTCCAGCGGACCGAGCCGGTCGAGTGCGGCCAGAATTTGCGTCCGTTCCGCCTGTCCGGCATCGAGGAAGCGGCCGGCGATCGGCTGGTCCGGCGCGTAGTCGGTCTGCGCGGAAGACATCTTTGCAGAAGAATTGGGCACGAAGCTGGCGATCCGCGCCGCGACGCTCTGCGGCAGGTCCGGCCGCGCCGCGATTGCGATGGCGTGCGGCACGCTCTTGAGATCGAGAATGGAGTGCAGCTCCGCGGCCCCGAACGCCTTGCACTGGCGCAGCATCGGTTCGGCCACCGCCATGTCTTCGCGCCCGAGCCGCAGCGCCACCGCGGCGGGCGTGCCGGGATAGGCCGCGAGCCGCGTGGCGACGGCGATCCGCGTCGGCGGATCGGCACGCTCCACCAGCCGGCAAACCAGCTCGGTGAAGCGGGCCGCCTCGCTCTCCGTATGCATGGGTTGCTGGATATAGAGATCGACCAGCACGCGCAGCAGCTTCGGCCGGATTTCGACGCCGTCGCGGCGCGACAGCTCGATCAGGCCTTGCAGGTTGGAATGCTGGTAGGGGGACATCGGTACGCTCGCACTGGATCCGGCCCCGAACCTAACGCCCGAGCGTTAGCGAACTGTTAACCTTGAGCAAATCCTAATGGACCCACCGAAGCGGACGGCCGTTTGAGGCTGGCGCGAGCCCCGAGGAGGGCAAATATGGGCGCGGTGTTGCGATTTCCGACCGAACGAGTGCGGGGGGCGTTGATTCAATCCTGGATGCCGGAGCCGGCCGAGATTCTCATTCTCCCGTCGGTTCGGGTCGAGCGCGGGGAGTTCGGCTATTCGACCGTGCCCGAAATGCCCGTCCCGCCCAGCGGCAACGTCGTCAGCGGCAGCAAGCGGCGGCGCCGCGCTCCGCGGGGCTGAAGCTTCTTCTAAAAAAAGTCTCGTTTCCTTCACATCGACGCTTCACTCGGCCGCCGTCACCATCGCGGCCTTAGCCGGTACGTCGCCCCTTTCAGCGGCGCGCCAGCGCGAGACGATGAGGCGCGCCAGTTTCGGCGGCCCATCGACCTTGATGTCGATCTCAGGTGCGTTGGGCATCAGGTCCATGGTGTGCTGCTGCGCGTCGAGCACCGCCACGTCCTCCTTGAAGACGTTGACGAAGCCGACGCCCATCATTTCTTCCAATTTCGGGTCCTCGAGAGCGAAGTTGCGCACGAAGCCGAAGAAGTAATGCGTCGTCTTGTCGGTTTCCGGCGTCGGCGCACTGAGCGCCATCAGGTCGATGCGACGGTTGCCAGGCTTGCCCTGCGGCGCGCCGGTGCCGGTGTCGGCGACCTGCGCGAAGTTGACGGTAAAGGCCGGCGGCTGAAACTCGACGAGCTGGCCGCGATCGGCATTGCCGGGAAATTGTCCAGCCGCCTGATACATCGGCGGTGCCGGGCGGTCGATCACCCAACGCGTCATGCGCACGCGATTTTCCTCGCGCTCCACCTTGATCGGAAATTCGGTGATCGCCGAGGTGCCAATCGAGGTCGCGTGCACATAGGCGAGATGCGTCACGTCGAGCAGGTTGTCGGTGACAAGCTCGTAGTTGCAATTGATGTGCAGCATGTCAGGCTTGGTGAACGCCCAGTCCTTGTGCTCGCACCACCACCAGTTCGGAATGAGCGCGAGGTCGGCGCGCGCCGGATCGCCCATCCAGATCCAGACCCAGCCGTATTTCTCCGTGATCGGATAGGAGCGCACCTTGGCGTTGCGCGGGATCATGTCCTGGCCGGGAATTTCTACGCAGGCCCCGGTGCCGTCGAAGCGCAAGCCGTGATAGCCGCACTGAATACTTTCGCCGATCACCTTACCGCGCGAAAGCGGATAGTGGCGGTGGCAGCAGCGATCCTCGAGCGCGACAGCCTTGCCCTCGGCGGTGCGGTACAGCACCACCGGCTGGTTGAGGAACATGCGCGGCCGCGGCGTCGCGGTAACTTCGCGGTCCCATCCTGCAACGTACCAGGCGTTATTGACGAACATGGGCGTCTCCTTGTGACATTCTTTTCCGCTACGAAATCTCCTTCCGCACGATCGCAGCCCCCTCGGCCAGCGCCTTCAGCTTTCCGAACGCGACGTCGCGCGGCAGGTACTTCATCCCGCAATCGGGCGCCGGGATCAGCTTGTCGGGCGTCACATATTTGAGGCCCTGGCGGATGCGCTCGGCCACCTGCGCAGGCGTCTCGACCTTCAGGTCCGCAAGGTTCAGCACGCCGAGCATGATCTTCTTGCCCTTGAGCTCGTTGAGTACGCCGAGGTCGAGCTTGGGTTGCGCGGATTCGATCGAGATCTGCTCCGCGGTCGTATCCACCAGCTCGCCAAGAAACGCATAATCGTGCGGCTTGGTCTCCCCCGGCACGACCATGCCGTAGCCGAAGCAGATGTGCACCACGGTCGGCACCTTGAGGCCAAGGAGCGCCCGGTTGATCGCCTTGACGGCGTAGCGCCGCGCGGCTTCCGGGTTGTTGCGCACCCACGGCTCGTCGAGCTGGATGACGTCGGCGCCCGCCTTCTCCAGGTCGCGCGCCTCTTCGTTCACCGCGGCGGCGAAGTCCATCACCATCTCTTCTTCGTCGCGATAGAATTCGTTCTTGGCCTGCTGCCCCATCGTGAAAGGGCCCGGCAGCGTGATCTTGGCTGGCAGCGCCGTATTCTTGCGCAGGAACTCCATGTCGCGCAGCTCCACCGGGCGCGTCCGGCGCAGCTTGGCGACGACGCGCGGCACCGGCGTCATCGCGCCCGAGCGCGTCTTGACCTGTCCAGGGTTGTCGAGGTCGAGCCCCTCAAGCGCTGTGGCAAACCGGTTGGAATAGCTCTCGCGGCGAATTTCCCCGTCGGTGATGATATCTATCCCTGCGCGTTCCATGTCGCGGATGGCGAGCAATGTCGCATCGTCCTGCGCCTGTTCGAGAAATGGCTCGGGGATGCGCCAGATTTCCTTCATGCGCGTGCGTGGCACGACCTTGGCCAGCAACTCGCGATTCACCAGCCAGTCCGGCTGCGGGTAGCTGCCGACGACGGTGGTCGGCAAGATTTTCGGGGGCATTGAGTTCGAGGCTCCTTCTTGGGTTCAGGCCGCCGCCGGCACGGGGACACCCGCCGCGGCGTCGCGCGCGGGAACTTTCTGCTTGCCCGCCGACTGCCAGACCACCATGCGGCGCTCGATCGCGCGCGCCAGCATATAATAGGCGACCGCAAGCACCAGGATCATCAGGATCGCGGCGAAAACGCGCGGGCTTTCCAGGATCGTGCGGTTGAGGGTCACCAGATACCCGATGCCGGCCGCCGAGGTCAGCATTTCCGATACCACCACGCCGATGATGGCGAGCGCACCGCCGAGCCGCAGGCCCGTGAATACGGTCGGCAGCGAAGCCGGAATGATGACGCGGGTGATCTGCTGCGGCAGCGTCGCGCCCATGCTGCGCGCGGCCAGGATGAATTGCGGATCGATGGTTCGGATGCCGGCCGCGGTCGAGAGCATGACCGGGAAGAAGGCGTAGATCCCGGCAAATGCGATCTTCGATTCCGAGCCGACGCCGAACCATGCGGTCATGATCGGATACAGGATTACGATCGGTACCGCATAGAGGCTCGAAAACACCGGCAGCAGCAGATTGCGCAACAGCGTCAGGCCGCCGACCAGGGCGCCTGCGAGAATCCCGCCGCCGCACGCGATCAGCATGGCGAAGAACACTTCGTACAGCGTCACCAGAAGCGCCGCGAAGTAGATCTGCCGCTCCTGGTAGAGCACCGTCAGCGTTTTCGAAAGCGACGGCAGAAACAGCTCGGGGATGATTCCGGTAGCCGGCACGAACTCCCACAGCACGAGCACCGTGACCAGCATGATCCAGCGGACGGTGGCGGGGGCGGGGCGTCGCATGCGGTGCCTCACGATGCCTTCCGAATCTGCTGCCAGATGCGATCGCGCAGCTTGCCGAACACGTCCGTCGCCATCATTTCATAAGTGCGCGGCCGAGGCAGTGTGATTGGGATGCGGTCGATGATTCGTCCCGGCCGCGCCGACATCACCAGCACTTCGTCGGCGAGATAGACCGCCTCGGTCAAGCTATGGGTGACGAACACGACGGTCTTGCGCGTGGTGTTCCAGATGCGCAGCAGCTCGTGGCCCATGGTCATGCGCGTCTGCTCGTCGAGCGCCGCGAACGGCTCGTCCATCAGCAGCACCGGCGGGTCCTGCACCAGCCCGCGGGCGATCGATACGCGCTGCTTCATGCCGCCCGAAAGCTCGTGCGGATAGCGCGCGCCGAAGCCGTCGAGGCCGACGAGCGAAAGCATGGCCTCGGCGCGCCGCCGGCGCTCCTCGCGCGGGGCGCCGCGCAGGCTGAGCGGGAACTCAATATTGTCGAGCGCCGAAAGCCACGGAAACAGGCTGGCCTCCTGAAAGATGACGCCGACGCGCTCCGGATCCGGATCGGGGATCGGGCGCCCGTAGCACAACACCCTGCCTTCGCTCTGCGCGCGCAATCCGGCCAGCATCATCAGCAGCGAAGTCTTGCCGCAGCCGCTCGGGCCGACGATCACCACGAAGCGGCCGACGCCGACATTCATGGAAATGTTCTCGAGCGCCGGCACGCCGCCGTCCGCGCCCGCATAGACGTGGCCGAGATTCGCGACCTCGATCGCGACCTCGTCGGCCCGTTCGTACGAGCGGTTCAGGTTCGCCACGTGCTGCATCGGACTTCCAAGAATCGCACCGTCTCGTTGAACAGGATGGCCACCGTCGCCAGCATGATGACGCCGGCGAATAGCTGCGGCATCTGGAAATTCTCGCCCCAGCCGGCGATCAGGTGGCCGATCCCGGTACGCGAGGCGTACATCTCGGCGATCATAACGCCGGTGAAGTTGAAGATCATCGAGATGCGCAGCGTCTCCAGCAGGATCGGCATCATGCTCGGCACATAGATGCGCAGCAGAATCTGCGGCCGGGTGGCGCCATAGGAACGCGCGACCAGCACGTGCTCCGCCTTCACCGACTCCACCGCTGCCATCGCGCTCATCAGCACGACGAACGTCGTGGTGAAGGCGGCATAGGCGACCTTCTGCTGAAAGCCGATGCCGAACACCAGGATGAACATTGGAAGGAAAATCGACTTCGGCACGCTGAACACGTAGAAAATGACCGGCTTGAAGATATCGCCGAGATACTCGCTCTCCGCGATCAGAACGCCGAGCGCGGCGCCGAGCGGCACCGCGATCACGAAGGCGACCAGCACCTCGGCGGCCGTCGTGCCGATCGCCTCATGCACCTGCGGCCGGCCCAGCAGGTTCCCGAGCATCGCCAAGACGTCGCTGAGCGGCGGCAACAGCAGCGGGTTGACGATGCCGTAACGCGGCAGGAATTCCCACGCGCCGAGCACCAGCGCGAGCAGCGCCAGCCGCGTACCGATGATCTGCGAGCGGCTCATGGACGACGACCGCGCAACCTCACGCCGTCGGCACCGGCCGGAACGTGTTCACGTACATTTCGTCGACCGGCGCGAGGTTCGTCATGCCGATCAGCTTGGCCATTTCCAGCGAGCGCTCCATCCAGTCCTTCCGGAACTCGCCGTTGCTCGACAGCTTCATGATACTGTTGTCGAGCTCGGCCGCGGCGACCGCCTCGGAGATTTCGTCGATCTCCGCGATCAGCTTAATCGCGGCCGCCCGGTTCTTGGGGTCGCGCAGGAACGCGAGCCCGCCATAGATGCCGTTCAGCGCTTTTTGCAGGGCCTGCGGGCGCTCCTTGATGACGCGGTCGGTGGCGATCCAGCTTCCGGTCGAGTGTTCGGGCACCGCCGCGCCAAAATCGAGGATCGAGCGCGCCTGTTTCGCCTGCATCACCTGGAAGGTGAGCGGCGAATAGAGCACGGTGGCGTCGATGTTGCCAGTCAGGAGATTCGGCACCAGCCCGCCGCCGCCTACCGGCACGCGGGTGAAATCGAGCTTGAAGTTGCTCAGCGTCCAGCGCGCCAGAATATCGGAGCCGGAGCCGGCCGAGGTGATGCCCACCTTCTTGCCGGCGAGATCGGCGGCCTTCTGGATCGGCGAATCCGGCTTCACCACCAGGTGCCAGCCGTAATAGCCGAGCCCGCCATTGGCGACGCAGCGCGCGTTGACGCCCTTCTTCAGGCCGCCGGCGACGCTCGACGACGAATTGAACACGACATCCGCGGCGCCGGCCGCGAGCGCCTCGAAGCCCTCGGCGCCGCTGCGATAGATCGTCATTTCCGCCTTGACGCCTTCCTTCTCGAACAACTTCTGGCGCAGCGCGGTCTCGACGATGATGGTCGGGAAATAGGTCTTGGTCGGCACGCCGATGCGCACGACCTGCGGCGCCTGACCGAAGGCCAGCCGCGGCATGCACAAGCTCGCGGCACCCCCGACCAGCAAGGAGCGGCGCAGCAGATTCGGATTTCCTTCTCGCGTTATTTTGAGCATGGCTTGTTCCTCCCTGACGCGCAGCCTACGGTTCACCTTCCGCAGTGACAATGGGGCGCGACGTTCAAGCTCCGGCCACCGCGGCGCGGGCTTTTTCAAAGTGGTGGGCGCTGCCCACCGCCGCGAGACTGGCTCGTAATTCCGCCAACGTGTAACCCGACGCAGGGCTGTCAATAATGGAACGAAATCAGGCTGCCGACATCCGCATGGCAGGTCATTCCATTCTTGAGCGGAACCTGAAGCATACGCTGGTCTCGATCATTGTCGTGAACCGAAACTACGCGGCCTATGTCGGCGACACGATTCAATCGATCCGCGCGCAGGATTACCCATGGTTTGAATGTTTCATCATCGACAATGCCTCGACCGACGATAGCCTGGCCGTGATCGAACGCCATGTTGCCGATGATCCTCGTTTCACCGTTCAAACACTGCCGGAAAATCTCGGCCAATTACGAGGAGCGCTGCAGGTATTCGACCGCCTTCGCGGGGAATTCGTCGTTTCCGTGGATGCCGACGACTTCCTGTTTCCCAATTTTCTGTCTTCGCACATGCAAGTGCATCTCGCGCTTGCTGTGCCGGTCGGCTTCACTTCGAGCAATTTCGTTGAAATCGACGCCAACCGGAATTTGCTGACCGCGGGGCGGGGCGACTTTGGGACGAACAGCGAACCCGACCAGCGCGGTCTCAAGCCTGCGGCGGAGGCGTTGAGACTGAGTGCGATATCGGACGCGGACTATGCCAGGCTGAGCGACGCTACATTTATCGTCCCAAATTGGAAAACCCAGTGGGTCTGGGCGCCGGGCACCTCGAACTTCTTTCGAAAATCCGCACTGAATGTGGCGCTGCCCGACACCAGCCGCATATTCGGCCACGCCGGCTGGGAAAATTACTTTTGCACGATCGTGCACATATTGTCCGGCTCGGCGCTGATCTCCCAGCATCTCTCGGCCTATCGTTATCATGGCAAGAACGCCTTCAGCATGGCTCCTCGGCTGAATGCGGTCAGAACCTACCGAAACTTCGCGGCGAGAAGATCGGCCACCCAGCGTCTGCACGCGTTGTGCACTTTGCTGTCGCGTGCCGGCGAATTTAACTGGATTCTTTCGGGAAATCGATTTTGGCCGACGCTCGATCTGCTTGCGGGTATCGAGAGCACCACGCCGCGCAAATATTTTTCGAGCGGCGAAGTTCAGGAGATCTTCGCCGAGTATATGAAAGCGCTGGTGGACGCATTTGGCGAACGCGTTGTTTTCGAGAATCTGCGGAAACGAATGGGTCGAGTCTCTACCTGGCGCCTGGCTCGGGAGACTCATGGGGGGAGATTGCCGCTCTCGGCCCGTTGGATGCTTACGAAAGTGGAAATACAGCGCGCACGCGAGAAAAGGCGGCGCCGGGACTGACGGCGTTCGTAATGCAGCCCACGAAACGATAGCCTTATGAACGACACCCCTCGCAAACTAAGCGGCGTGCTCCCGATGGTCCTCGTCACCCTGAGGGGCGGGCTGGGAAATCAAATGTTCCAATATGCGATCGGACGATCGATCGCAGAAAAGCACGGCCGCCGGCTTGTGCTCGACGATCTCGCACTGGAAGTGGAGCACCTGGGAAGAACAAAGCGGAGCTACGCGCTTGGCGTGTTCGACATCGACGCCGAGCTGACGAGCCAAGTGCAGCTTGAACAAGTGCAACTTGAAAAGGCCGCGACCCAGGCACTATTGATGCAGGAGCTTCGCGGCTTTCACCAGGAAGTCCTGAATGCGCACCCTGAGGCTCAGCTTCAGTTGCAGGGCTTTTGGCAGAACGAAAAGTATTTCGCCGATATCGCTCCTCTCTTGCGCGGGCAGTTTCGGATGAAACCCGGGCCCTGGGACGCAAGCCCTTGGAGGCCGGCCATTGAAACCGATTCCTCCGCTGTCTGTGTCCATGTCAGGAGACAGGATTACCTGAAGGAAGCCGGCGCCGCCCTCGGGTTCATCGGGCGCGACTACTATGAACGCGCCACAACTGCGATAGCGCGCGCGGTTCCGGACTGCCACTTCTTCTTTTTTTCGGACGACATTCCTTGGTGCAAGGAGAATCTGTCGCTCGGCTTTCCCAGCTCGTTCGTCGCGCATTCGGATCAACGCGGCGACTTCACGTACACGGATTTCCGCCTGATGACTCTCTGCCGCCACTTTATCGTCGCGAACAGCTCGTTCTCGTGGTGGGCCGCGTGGCTTGGCTCCGATCCCCGGAAGATCGTGATCGCCCCGAAAATCTGGTTTCGGGAATTACCTTTCGCCTCCGCCGATATCGTTCCAGCGGCTTGGCTGCGGATGTAGCTGCTGCGTGCAGACCTCGGCAAAAAACCGGCTAGGCTGCTCTCGTGACCGACGGCCATCTGCGCCCCGATCCGGCGAGATCGCCACCGCGAAATTCCCGCTTCAGCCCGCGCTGCCACAATAAGCCTGGCTGAGACGGGCGAGCACCGCTTCGCGCTCGCCGCGCTCGCGCACGAAGGCGCGGATCAGCACGATGCCTTCCTCGCTCGGCGATTCGACGATCAGGCGGTCGGCGGCGGTGATTTCCTCGTCCTCCGGCAGCGCCGCGCGTTGCGCAGCGGTCATCAAATCCAGCTCGACCGTGCGGCGGCCGGCGGCGCGGTCGCTGATCGCGTAATAGGGCAGGCCGTGGCGCGTGTAGAACGAGATCGAAAAATAATCCGGTGTGGTCGGCACCCGCACCCGCAGCGCGCCGCCGGCCAGATCGTAGAGGCAAACCGCGGTGGCGAACGCCGGGTCCATGCGCGGCAGCGTCGCGGTGAACGGCGTCGGGTCGGGGATCACGCTCACCCTGTTCATCGGGCCGAGCTGCGACAGGCGCGCGTGCGCGTCGTCAAGCGCGAGGCGGGGCAGCGCCATCACGCTCACCAGATGCACCAGCCCGCCGAGCACCAGCCCGATCAGCGCCGGCAGCATATAGGGCCTCATGGGCAGCGCTCCTGCTTCACGCTCGGCATTTCGGCGCTGTCGCCCGAGCGGCTGCCGATCCCGACCGGCGCTTCATAGAGCCGCAGCACGGCCGTCACGCGGTCGCGCCCGCCGGTCGGCAGCCAGTTGCCGCCGCGGGCGCGCGGCGCCAACACGATCTCGACCGCGCGATCCGCGTTCCACACCACTTCGGCGCTGGTGTATGCGTAGCGCTCCGCGGCGTTGTCGATCAGCCGGCCGCGGCCGTCATAGACCGTGATCGTCCACAGCCGCGCCGGCGGCAGGCGGCCGTGGATGCGGATGTCGCAGCGGCCGTCGAGCGCGCGGCCCGCGTCGTCGGTTGTGGCGACGAACGCGATACCGTCGGCCAGCTCGATCGGGAGCTCGCCGGAGCGCGCGAACGCCGCGCGCGCATAGGGGTCGGCGTCGGCCGTGCCGCTTTTCGGCCACGCGGTCCAGGCGCCGATCTGGATGGCGCCGAAGCCGTGGCCGCGCGCCGAGGCGAACCATGTGAGCCCGATGCCGCTCGCGGCTCCCACCAGGAAAGCAAGAAGGACGACGAATAGGCGCATATCGGTGGTTCTATTGCGGCGCGGCTGCGGATCGGCCCGGCGCCGCCGCAGTCGGCGCAGGCGTCACAGGGACCGTCTCACGCAACATCCTCTCCATCCGCAATAACCGCTCGGCCGCGCGCGGCGAGAGCGTGATCGGCCGCCTGGCCGTCGGAAATTCGGAATCGGCGCTCGCCACCTTCGGCTCATCGACACGTGGCACCGGCGCATTAATTACCCCGGGAATTTGCTTCGGCTCCACCCCCTGATGTGCATAGTTCATGACCTTCTGCCAGGTCATCGCCGGCAACGACCCGCCGGTCATGCGCCGTGTGGGCGTGTAGTCATCGTTGCCCATCCAGATGCCGCCGATGAACGTGCCCGTGTAGCCCATGAACCAGCCATCTCGCCACGCATTCGTCGTCCCGGTTTTCCCCGCCACGTGCACGCCGTCGATGCGGGCGCGGCGGCCGGTGCCGTTTTCCACGGCGTTGTGCAGCATGATGTTCATGTCGAACACGACCGAGGCCGGCAGGATGCGCACCGGCTTGCCGCCGTCCTTCTCCCAGGTCCACACCACCTCGCCGAGCGGCGTCTTGATCTCGAGCGCGGCGTGGCTCTCGACCTTCATGCCGCCGCTGGCGTAATGCGCGAAGGCGCGCGTGTGCTCGAGCACGGTGAGGTCGGCCGCGCCCAGCGGCAGCGGCGGCGTATTGATGATCGGGCTGGTGACGCCCATGCGGCGCATGACGGCGATGATCTTGTCGCGGCCGACCGCCTGAGCCACCCGCACCGCCACCGTGTTGAGCGAGCGCGTCAGCGCGTTGATCATGGTGACCGGGCCGGCATAGCCGCCCGAATAGTTGCGCGGGCACCAGTTGCCGATGCAGAGCGGCCCGTCGACGATCACCGAGGTGGTCTTGTAGCCGTTCATCAGCGCCGTAATGTAGACATAGGGCTTGAACGACGAGCCGGGCTGCCGCTGCGCGTCGATGGCGCGGTTGAACTGGCTGTCGCCATAGTCGCGCCCGCCGATCATGGCGCGCACGGCGCCGGTCGGCTCCATGATGACCATCGCGGCCTGCGTCACGCCGTAATCGTTGCCGAATTGGCGCAGCTGAATCTCGACCGCGATCTCGGCGGCGCGCTGGATATTCGGATCGAGCGCGGTGCGCACGATGAAGCTGCGCTCCTGGATCGCGTCGGGGAATTTCGCGACGATGCCCTGCATCTCGCGGAACGCCCAATCGAGATAATAATTCGGCGTCACCTCGTCGCGCCGGTCGATCGAGGTCGCCGGGTTGCGCCGCGCGCCGAAAACCTGGCCTTCGGTCATGAAACCGGCTTCGATCAGGTTATCGAGCACGATCGAGGCCCGCGCGCGCGCGGCCGGCAGGTTAATGTGTGGCGCAAAGCGCGCCGGCGCCTTGAACAGCCCGGCCAGCATGGCCGACTCCGCCATGTTGACCTCGCGCGCCGACTTGCCGAAGTAATATTGCGCCGCCGCGTCCACGCCGAACGCGCCGCCGCCCAGATACGCGCGGTCCAGGTACAGCTTCAGAATGTCCTGCTTGGAAAGCCGCGTCTCCAGCCACAGCGCGAGGAACGCCTCCTTCACCTTGCGCTCGATGGTGCGCTCGTTGTTCAGGAACAGGTTTTTCGCCAACTGCTGCGTGATCGAGGAGCCGCCCTGCACCACGTTCTGCGCGCGCACGTTGGCGCTGAGCGCGCGGAAGGTGCCGAAGAAATCGATGCCGTAATGCTCGTAGAAGCGCCGGTCTTCGGTGGCCAGCACCGCCTTGATGAGATGGTCGGGCAGCTCGTCGAGCCGCACCGTGTCGTTGTGGCGGATGCCGCGCTCGCCGAGCACATTGCCGTAGCGGTCGAGGAAGATGACCGCGAGCTCGCTCTTCTTCAGCCAGTTCTCGTCGGTGGTTTCGCGGAAGGCGGGCACCGCGAGCGCCAGCATCACGATCGCGCCGGCGGCGCCGAGCGTCATGCCCTCGGAGGCCGCCTCGACGCCGAGCCGCTTGAGGCCGGTGACGTGGAAGCGGTCCATGAAGCCGGACCAGTCCTCCCACTTGGCGCGCAGATAGATCTTGGCCGCGAACAGCGCGTGGCCGACGCGCGCGTCGAAATCGAGAAACAGGCGCGCCAGCCCGCCGACGCGGGGCTTGGGCAGCGGGAGTTTTTCTTTTTGGTCGGGTTTGTCGGCCATGGATAGCTCAGGATTCCGCGATGCCAACCAGCGCCCGAATGCTTATAGACCGGGGGTGGGGAGGGGGTCGAGGGGGGCCCACCGTGCCAGAGCGAGGTATAGCGACACTCGGAAATTAGGCCGAACTAGACCGGTGATTACCCGTCAAGAAATGAACACAGGGCCCGAGCCGCAGCGGTGTTCAGCCCTTCTGGGCCCGGTCGGGCGAGTAAATCGAAAGTAAAAAGATCATGATCGTACGAATTTCCGATTCCGACGCCTGAACGGACTTCCTCAGTTGTCGCTTGATGTCCGCTTTGTGCCAACAACGGACATACGGTGTCCACGAATGACGGTAGGCGGGGCGGTTTCTGGCGAGGCGTCTGCTGTGCTGCAGCATGCGGGATTGACTGCCGAGGCTCAGGCTAGAAGACTATTGGGACTAATCTGTGGATGTGAAACAAGTTCAGCGGGAGGAGCGCATGAGTATCTTCGGAAGCATCGTTTCGGCGATTTTCGGAACTGCCAAGGCTGCGGCAGAGGCTGTCACTGGGGTCACCGCGCCGGCGAAGCCTAAGCCGATGACTCGCGAAGAGGTTGAGGCAAAGATCCAGAAAATTGCCAAAGACTCCGGTCGCGAGAATTACAATTGGAAGCAGTCGATCGTCGATCTCATGAAACTGCTCGATCTCGACTCGAGCGTCGGTGCCCGCGAGCAGCTCGCTAAGGAGCTAGGCTATACTGGCAAGCTCGGCGGCTCGGCCGAGATGAACATCTGGCTCCATAAGCAGGTGATGACCAAGCTTATGGAAAGCGGTGGAGTAGTGCCCGACAGCCTGAAGTAGAAAACGGCGCTCAACAATTTAATCTCGCTTGATTGGAGGTTCCGTCATGGGCCTGCTCGATGTAATCAATGGAATGCAAAACGGACCACGCGGACAACCCGGGCCGGCTGCCAATGTTGGCGGTCGCGGCATGTCACCGATCACGATGGCCATCCTTGGTTTGCTCGCCTACAAGGCGGTCGGCCATTTTAGCACTCGCCCGGCGAGCCCCGACGCCCCACCTACACCGGAAACTCCAGGCGGCGGACTTGGAGACCTGCTTAAGGGCGGACTGGGTGGGTTGCTTACAGGTGCCGCCTCAGGGAGCATTCTGAGCGGTGGCCTGAACGATCTACTCAAGCAGTTCCAACAGGGTGGTTTGAAGGACATTGCTGATTCTTGGGTCGGCACCGGACCAAACAAGCAAGTCTTGCCCAGGGAGCTGTCAAAGGCGCTTAGTGAAGACCAAATCAAGATGCTCACCGAGCAAACCGGGATGTCGCGTGAAGAGTTGATCGCTGCGCTAAGCGAGCGGTTGCCGCAGGTAGTCGACTATCTCACGCCCAATGGACGTCTCCCAACCGAACAGGAAGTCTCGCGTATGGTCTGATGTAGCTAAGCTCGATCGCTTAGTTTGAAAAAGGGGAGCCTTATATGGGCATTCTTTGGATTGTTCTAATCGGCTTCTGTGCAGGTATCATCGCGCGGTTTCTGGCGCCCGGACCGAACAACCCGTCAGGTTTTATTCTCACAGTGGTGCTGGGCAT
>DATBTC010000044.1:0-52725 GCA_036559465.1 Xanthobacteraceae bacterium | reverse complement strand
CGAGAAGCAATAGCCGAAGCGAGCCTTCAGAAGTTCGGCCGTCGGCGCGTCGGCATGGATGTCGATGCGGCGGCCCATGTGCAGTACGAGTGTGCGCAAATCGTCTATGCCGTGGGTGTGGTCGGCGTGGGCGTGCGTGTACAGGACCCCGTCGAGCGATTTTACGTCGGCGTCGAGGAGCTGTGCGCGCAGGTCCGGTGAGGTGTCCACGAGCACCGTTGTGCGCGGCCCGGCGCTGTCGACCTGTTCCACCAACAGCGAGCAGCGCCGGCGGCGGTTCTTCGGGTTGTTCGGATCGCACGCGCCCCAGCCCTGTCCCACTCGCGGCACGCCCGCCGAAGAGCCGCAGCCCAGGATCGTGAACGTCATGACCATGCTGTCAGGCCCGAGGAACCTTGGCGAAACAGCGGAAGAAGTTCGCCGTGGTGATCTCGGCGATGCGCTCGGGCGTGACGTTGCGCGTTTCTGCGAGCACGCGGGCGGTTTGTGCCACGTAGGCAGGCTCATTGCGCTTGCCGCGCCACGGCTCGGGCGCCAGATACGGCGCGTCGGTCTCGACCAGGATCTGATCCTCGGGCAATTCGGCCGCGATCCGGCGCAAGTCATCGCTTTTCTTGAAGGTGAGGATGCCGGAGAAGGAAACGTAGTGGCCGATGGCGACAGCGCTGCGCGCCAGCTCCGCACCGCCGGTGAAACAGTGCAGGATGGCCGTGAGTGAGCCCTTGGCGGTTTCTTCCTCAAGGATGCGGGCGATATCGGAATCGGCATCGCGAGCATGAATTACCAGCGGCAATCCGGTCTCGCGCGCAGCCGCGGCATGGGTACGGAAGCCCTTTTCCTGCGCTTCGGGAGGGCTATTCTTGTAAAAATAATCGAGTCCCGCCTCGCCGATCGCCACGACCTTCGGATGGGCCGCGATCGTCACGAGATCGCCGACGCTGACCGCGGGCTCCTCGACCGCATGGTGGGGGTGCGTGCCCACGGAGCAGAACACGTCGTCGAACCGCTCGGCGATGGCACGAACCTCGGAGAAGCGCTGCACGCGCGTGCCGATCGTGACCATGCGCCCGATCCCGGCGCTGCGGGCACGCTCGACGACCGCGTCGGTTTCCTTGGCAAGTTGCGCATGGTCGAGATGGCAGTGGCTGTCGACGAGCATGGCTCAGCTGGCCGCTTCGGGCTCGACATAGCGCGGAAACACGGGCTCGGGCGCCGGTAGCGCCGTCCCAGCCGCGATGCGCCCAGCCTCGCCTAAAGCCGCGAAACTGCGCGCCGATTGTGGAATCGACAATGAATCGAGCAGCTTGGCCGCGCTCTTTGGCACGAAGGGTTGAGCTAGGATGGCGACCTGGCGCGTGACCTCGGCCGTGGTCCAGAGCACAGTCGCAAAACGCGCTGGATCGGTCTTGCGCAGGTCCCATGGTGCCTGCCCGGCAAAATAGCGGTTGGCGTCCGCCACGACTGCCCAGATCGCAGCCAGCGCGTGGTGGAGCTGCTGCCCATTCATCGCTTCGCGTGCTTTTGCAAGCATGCCGTCGGCGGCGTTGAGGATGGCCTTGTCGGCCGGCGACTGCGCGCCGGGCTTCGGCACCCTGCCCTCGCAGTTCTTGGCCACCATCGAGAGCGAGCGTTGGGCCAGGTTGCCCAGATCGTTGGCGAGGTCGGCGTTCATGCGCGCGACGATCGTCTCGTGGCTGTAATTGCCGTCCTGGCCGAACGGCACCTCGCGCAGGAAGAAATAGCGCAGCGCATCGGCGCCATAGGCGTCGGCCAGCGCGAACGGATCGACCACGTTGCCCACGGACTTCGACATTTTCTCCCCGCGATTGAAGAGAAACCCATGGCTGAAAATGCGTTTGGGCGGCGCCAGACCCGCCGAAAGAAGGAACGCCGGCCAATAGACCGCGTGGAAGCGCACGATGTCCTTGCCGATCACATGCAAGTCGGCTGGCCAAAGCTTGAATTGCGGTGACTTCACATCCGGATAGCCGACACCGGTCAGGTAATTGGTGAGCGCGTCGACCCATACATACATCACGTGACCGGGCACATCGGGAACCGGCACGCCCCAGGCGAGCGTGGTGCGCGAGATCGAGAGGTCCTGCAGCCCGGCTTTGACGAAGCTGATGACCTCGTTGAAGCGGGTGGCCGGCAGCACGAAATCAGGGTGGTCCGCATAGAGCTTGAGCAACCGGTCCTGATAGGCCGAGAGGCGGAAGAAATAGGACTTCTCCTCGGTCCATTCGACCGGCGTGCCCTGCGGGCCTACGCGCACTTTGTCCGTGCCGACCGTGGTTTCGCCTTCGGCGTAGAACGCCTCGTCGCGCACCGAGTACCAGCCCTGATAGGTGCCGATATAAATGTCTCCGGCCTCGACCATGCGGCGCCAGATCGCCTGGCTCGCCTCGTAATGGGCGGGCTCGGTGGTGCGGATGAAGCGGTCGTAGGAGACGTCGAGCCGGTCGCACATTTCGCGGAAGCGCGGACTGTTGCGGTCGGCGAGCGCGCGCGGCGTGATGCCCTCTTTCGCCGCGGTCTGTGACATCTTCATGCCGTGCTCGTCGACGCCGGTCATGAAGAAGACGTCGTGGCCGTCGAGTCGCAGGAAGCGCGCGATCGCATCGGACGCAATCGCCTCGTAGGCGTGGCCGATATGCGGCACGCCATTCGGGTAGGAGATCGCCGTGGTCAGGTAGTAGCGCGGCTTGGTTGCCATGAATGCGACTTCTTGCACGCCCCGCTCTAACGGCGGGTCGCATCCGCGAGCATGGCGAAGATCAGGAATACGAACGGCCTACGGTCGAGCCCGAAAGCGTCGGTGTCGATCGCAGCGCGGCGGACCTTCTCCCATGTCTCGGCATAGCGTGCAAGGCGAGCGGGCGGCTGGTTCTCCCGCGTCGCTTGCGAAGCTAGCCAGTCTTCGACGGCTTCAGTGAAAACAGCAAACCCCTGATCTCCCTTCATGTGGTCGCCGAGCGTGTGCAGTTTCGCCGGATCGACCGTGGGCAGACGCTCGAGCATCTCGGTGCTGAGCGAGCGGACCTCGAGCCCCTCGCCGAGCAGAAGTTCCAGCGCCCGGCGCACGCTGCCGCCGCTCGCGGCCGCAGCGTCGGGAATCTGCGAGCGCGGCAACTCGGGCATGCGCGCGGCGAGTTCGCTCACCGCCCGCGATACTTCTTCCGTTGAAAGCGGGTTGAGCCGCATGCGCTGGCAGCGGGAGCGGATGGTCGCAATAACCCGGCCGGGCGCGTGCGAAATCAACAAGAACATGGATTTCGCCGGTGGCTCCTCGACCAGCTTGAGGAGCGAGTTCAGGCCCGCCGCGTTCATCTCCTCGATCGAATCGACGACGCAGACGCGATAGCCGCCGAAAGCGGCGGTGGAGCCGAAGAAGCTGACGATCCGACGCACGTCATCCACTCGGATTTCCGTGCGCAGCTTCTTGCTTTCCTCATTCATCACCCGGCGCAGCACCAGGAGATCGGGATGCGAGAGCACCGCTACCTGCCGGCTCGCTGGATTGTCCTCGGCAACCGAGAGGTCCTTGTGTAGCTTCTTGTCGGGCGCTGGATGAGCCAGCAAGAAACGGGCGATCCGATAGGCGAGCGTCGCCTTGCCGATGCCTTCGGGGCCGCCGATCAGAAATGCGTGCGGAAGACGCGCCGATCGCCAAGCCCCAAGAACCGATGCTTCGGCCTCGGTGTGGCCGATGAGAATGCCGTGCTCGCGCGGATGCGGGGCGCCCTCCAGGCGGTCGGCTTCCTCGATGGTTTCGTCGTTCACCCGGCTGCTCCGGCCGTCTGCGCGGCGCGCAACGGACGTAACAGGCGTTCGGCCACGATCATCCAGATCTTGACGGCGACCATGTCGGGGTTCGGGCTGGCGTCGATGATGACGCAGCGCTCGGGTTCGTTCTCGGCAAGCTTGCGGTACGCGACGCGCAGCCAGTTGTGGTACTCGGGGTCCTCCGACTCGAAGCGGTCCAGTGCTTGGCCGCGTGCCTTGGTGCGCGCTAGGCCGGTCTCGACCGGAACGTCGAGCACGAAGGTGAGATCCGGTTTCACGTCGCCAACGGTGATGCGCTCGAGCGCGTTGATCAGCTTCGGATCGACGTTGCCGAGGACGCCCTGATAGACGCGTGTGGAATCATGGAAGCGGTCGCATACCACCCAGGCACCGCGCTCGAGCGCCGGGCGGATCAGATTCTCGACATGGTCGGCGCGCGCGGCGGCGAACAGCATGGCTTCGGTCTCCGCACCTAGCGCTTTGGCTGCGCCCGACAAGAGAACCTGCCGGATCACCTCGGCACCGGGTGAGCCCCCCGGTTCGCGCGTTTCGATGACATCGAGACCTTGAATGCGGAGGCGATCGACCAGACGACGCACTTGCGTGGACTTGCCCGAACCTTCCCCGCCTTCGAAGGTGATGAAACCGCCGCTGTTCGCGCTCATCAATTGGACCCTTGCGTTCAGCGCTTGATCTTGTCGAGGCCGGAACGGACCAGCCCGCCGGCAAGCTCGAAAGCGCCGTCGAGGGCGCGTTGCGTCAGACTGCCCTCACCCACGACGGTCGCGGCATAAAGCGGCACATCGAGGGCGACGGCGTTTCCGCGCATGACCCTGAGGCGCGCGACCTCGGCGCCTTGCGCGATCGGCGCGCGCAGCGGTCCGGTATAGGCGATGCGAACGAGCAGGCGATCGGCGGTGCCGCGCTGCGACAGGAGGCGGATGGTGCCGTTGCCCACGAGCGGCACATTGCGGCGGTCGCCGCCGAACACGCGTGCTTCGCCCACGGTCGCGCCCTCGCGGAACAGGAGCCGCGAGTCGAAGGCGCGGAAGCCCCATTCGATCAGGCGCCGGGCATCGTCGACGCGGTCTTTCTCGGTGCGCGCGCCGTTGATGGCGACGATCAGACGCGCACCGCCCTGCACCGCCGAACCGACGATGCCGTAGCCCGACTCCTTGATGAAGCCGGTCTTGAGGCCGTCGGCGCCGATGGAAAGCGTCAGCAACGGGTTGCGGCTCTGCTGGCGGATCTTGTTCCAAGTGAATTCGCGTTCGCCGAAGATTTTGTAGTGTTCGGGATAGTTGCGAATGATGTGAACCGCGAGCTTGGCGAGATCGCGCACGCTCGCCTTCTGGTCGGGATCGTGCAGGCCGGAGGCGTTGCGGAAGGTCGAGTTGGTGAGGCCTAGTTCGCGCGCAAGCGCGTTCATCTTCTCGGAGAACGCAAGCTCGTTGCCGGCGATCGCCTCGGCGAACGCGATAGTCGCGTCGTTGCCGGATTGAACAATGGCGCCACGCAAGAGGTCCGGCACCGGCACGCGGCTGTGAATCGCGGCGAACATGGCGGAGCCGCCCGCAGGCGCGCCGCCGCGGCGCCAAGCATATTCGCTGATCGGAATTTCGTCGGAAAGCTTGAGGTCGCCGTTCTTGAGCTCGCGGAACACGACCGCCATAGTCATGAGCTTCGACATACTGGCGGGCGGCGTCGGCACGTCCGCGGCTTTCTCGTAGAGCACGGTGCCGCTGTCGAAATCGATCAGGATCGCGTGCGGGGCCGAGACCTGGATTTGCGCGGGAGTCTGCGCGCGCACCGGTACCGCAGCGAGCAATAGCGCGAGCGCGGCCGCGAGGACCGGTGCTCGGCGCACAAATAGATATGCGGGCAAGTCTCGCATTGCCCTCGCCTCTTCCGCCGCCCCGCATGAGCCTATCCCTTACAAGCGAGAAAGCGGCCGATCAATGGCCGGGGAAGCCGCCGGTTAATAAAGTCCGCGCGAGGAGAAGACGATAGAGCTTGTGGGGTCGGGCGCGCGCAGTTGCGGGCGTGGCGTGGCTGCAGGCGCGGTCGGTTCCGGAATCGACGCGGCGGCGATCGTTGCTCTTGCGGGTACAGGTGCGGCGCTTACGCGCGTGACCGGAACAGGGCGCGCATCGCGGCTCGCGACCGAGAAGGAGGAAGTGCCGAACTCGTACGGTCGCTGGGGCGGCGCCGGCACCGCGGCGACGCGCGCACCGACTAGCGGTGCGGCGGCTTGCGGGACGAACGGCCGGGTCGAAGCGACCATGACGCTCGAGGGCGCCGGCGCGGGCTGGCCGTCGTGGCGCAGAGTCGCCATCAACACGCGATCGTCGGACCCTGTGGTCGCGGCCGGACCGACATATTCGACGCGAACGCGCGCAACGCCGAACGGCCGGAAGCCGAGCAGCTCGGAGGTCTTTGACGAAACGTCGATGACGCGGTCCTTGGCGTAGGGCCCGCGGTCGTTGACGCGCACGATGATGGAGCGGCGATTGGCGAGATTGGTCACGCGCACGTACGAGGGCAACGGGAGCGTCGGATGCGCGGCGGAGATCGCATGCTGATCGAAGACTTCGCCGTTGGCGGTGCGGCGGCCGTGGAAATCGTCGCCGTACCACGACGCGAATCCCTCGGCTCGATAGCTGGGATCGTGCTCGGGAGTGTAGGTGCGGCCGGCGACCACGTAGGGCTTGCCGATACGGTACACGCCGCCGCCCTTGGGAACGGGATCGCCTAGATCGACGACGCGCGGACTCGATGGGACGCCATAGATCGGGTCGACGCGGCGGGCGAATTTGTCGGAAGAGCCGCAGCCGGCGACGGCGAGTACTGCAATCGCAGCGAACGTGGCGCGCAAAAATGCCTGCCCCACCCAGGCGTGCGCCGCTGAAACCGATGGATTACGCCCCATCCGCCGACCGTATTCGAGGCAGCTTGCCGATTGCAACGGGCCGAGCGCTTTGTGCTGCAATGGCTTGCGAAGCCCCGATCCCCTGATCCGGGCGCCGCGCCCGAATACCCCTGACCGGAGCGAGAAAGCGCGGCGATCCGGGCGAAAATACGGACGATATGCGCTGATGGTTAATCCACCCGCCAGTGCCTGCCGCGGTGCTTGCAATGGCGGGCACATTCTCGCAGATGTGGCGCCGGCGCCGGAGGGGTGGCCGAGTGGTTGAAGGCGCCAGTCTTGAAAACTGGAGATCCCGCAAGGGATTCGTGGGTTCGAATCCCACCCCCTCCGCCACTCAAGTATTTGCGCAGGATTGCTTACAGACCGAGATGCTTCTCAAGCTCTGCTACTAGCGCGACGTTCGTTTCGCCGTCGATCTTCCTCGCAAAGTGCGCCGGCGATTCGAGGATCTTTGGCAGATCTTCGATGCCAAGGGTCTTCGGGTGACGGCCGCCCGCCGACCAGTCGAGGTAGCGTCGGGGATCGTTGGAGATTTTCAGCCCAGGGGCATTGCAGAGGATCGTCTGGAAATAGGATTCCTCGGGGAACCGGACGGCGCGGCGATAGTGACGGGCCAGCGCCGGCTTTCTCGCGTGAAAGTCGAGGATGTATTCGGCCGCCTTGCGATTGGCCGAGAACCATTGCCCGCCTGCGAAGCATCGCAGCTCGCTCGAGAACGGCAGGAAGTACGAGGTCAGAAGCGGATGTCTCAGCACGATATGCTGTGTCTTGAGGCCAAGGCCTTTGCTGTGTGACGGGTACGGCAGTCTCAAGGTGCAATAGCGGTCGAAGCAACGCTCCTGCCAGGCACGCTCGTAGTTCTTGTAGGAAATTCTTTCGTGATGAATGTGCGCATCGAAATTGCTGGCGCCGAGATCGCTCACGATCCGATCGGCCGGTTTGATCGGGAAGTCGGCGCCGCTAAGCAGCACGAACCAATCCGGCGGCGCTGGACTTCGGTACATCAGCTCAAGCGCGCGCATCGTGGCTTCGACGACGGAAAAAGTACCCCAGCTCGTACGCAGATGCGGCCGGACGATCGCCACATTGTAGCGGAACGCATCGGTAGGCAGGTCCGTCTGTGAGAAGTCGTGGTGAAGTGCGATTGGAGGAAAATCGAACATGCGGTCGAGCGTATTTACCAGCCGCACGGTCTGCGCCGGCTTCTCATGGGTCAGCAGGACGAGCCCGAGCTTCTTGGTCATGAATGCCGTTTCGGTGTTTTCAACGCTTGCCCGAGCGCGAAATAGCCGAAGCCGCCTCCATTAGCTACCCGCATCCACCGTCGTCTGTCCCTGATTTGTGCTACCGGAACACAAGGTTTCGACGTGGCTGGACAAGGGTGGAGACACCTCTTATCGACTCCCCCTCCGCCAAGCGAAAGACCGGCACTCGAAGGAGCGAAGCGTGCAAAGCGAGCCGATCCACGACATCGCGCATCTGGCGCATGTCGAAATGTTGACGCCGAAGCCCGACGAGAGCCTCCGGTTCTTTGTCGACGTGGTCGGCATGCAGGAGACCGCGCGCAAGGGCGACTCGGTTTATCTGCGCGCCTATGACGATTACCTTCACCACACACTGAAGCTCACAGCAGCGAAACAGCCCGGCATGGGTCACGTCGCCTTGCGCACCTGGAGCCCGCAGGCGCTCGAGCGGCGCGCCAAGGCAATCGAGGCTGCGGGCCTCGGCATCGGCTGGACCGATGGCGATCTCGGCCAGGGCAAGACCTTCGTCGCGCGCACGCCGGACGATCACAAACTTGAGCTTTTCTATGAAGCCGAATGGTACACGCCACCGCCCGCGCTCAAACCGGCATTGAAAAACCAGGCCCAGCGCTTCCCCGCCCGCGGCGTGAACGTGCGCCGGCTCGACCATATGAACCTGCTTGCGAGCGAAGTGACGCCGACGCGCAAGTTTTTTCAGGAGCAGCTCGGCATGCGCATGACCGAGCAGATCGTATTCGACAACGGCGTCGAGATGGGCGCTTGGGTCACGGCGACCAACAAGAGCTATGATATCGCCATCGCGCGCGACCATACCGGTACGCGCGGCCGTTTTCATCACATGACCTATGCGCTCGACAGCCGCGAGGAGATTTTGCGCGCGGCCGACATTTTCCTCGAGCACGGCGTGTTCATCGAAACCGGGCCGCACAAACACGCGATCCAGCAGACCATGTTCCTCTATGTCTATGAGCCGGGCGGCAACCGCTTCGAAGTGGCCAATGCCGGCGCGCGCCTGATCCTCGCTCCCGACTGGAAGCCAATCGTCTGGACCGAGGCCGAGCGCAAGAAGGGCCAGGCCTGGGGACTGCAGACCGTCCACTCGTTCCACACCTACGGCACGCCACCGGTGGAGCACGCCGAGGAGAAGCCGGCGAAGAAGGCGGGTTCTTGAAAATCGCAGGCACCAATCTGGACGAGACCTCGGCTCCCCGCGTGAGCTTCGTCTCGCTAGGCTGCCCCAAGGCGCTCGTCGATTCCGAGCGCATCATCACCAAGCTGCGCGCCGAGGGCTATGAGCTGTCGCGCGAGCACAAGGGCGCCGACGTGGTGGTGGTCAATACCTGCGGCTTCCTCGACACCGCGCGGACGGAAAGTCTCGCCGCGATCGGCGAGGCGGTGGCCGAAAACGGCCGCGTGATCGTCACTGGATGCCTTGGCGCCGAGCCCGATATCATCCGTGCTGCGCATCCGAGCGTGCTCGCGGTCACCGGGCCGCAACGCTACGAGGAAGTGATGGCGGCCGTGCACGAAACCGTGCCGCCCAAGCACGATCCGTTCCTTGATCTCGTGCCGGAGCAAGGCATCCGGCTCACGCCGCGGCACTACGCGTATTTGAAAATTTCCGAAGGCTGCAACAACCGCTGCAGCTTTTGCATCATCCCCAAATTGCGCGGCGATCTCGTCAGCCGGCCGGCTGCCGACGTGTTGCGTGAAGCGGAAAAGCTCGTGGCCGCCGGCGTGAAGGAACTGCTCGTCATCTCGCAGGACACTTCGGCCTATGGCGTCGATATCAAATATGCCGCGAGCAAGTGGAAAGACCGCGAAGTGCGCGCGCGTTTCCTCGATCTTGCGACCGCGCTCGGCGAGTTCGGCATCTGGGTGCGGCTGCATTACGTCTACCCCTACCCGCATGTCGACGAAGTGATCCCGCTCATGGCCGAGGGGAAAGTGCTGCCCTATCTCGACATTCCGTTCCAGCACGGCAGTCCCGCCGTGCTGAAGCGCATGAAGCGGCCGGCGGCGCAGGAGAAAACGCTCGGCCGTATCGAGAAATGGCGCGCGGAATGCCCGGAGCTCACCATCCGCTCGACCTTCATCGTCGGCTTTCCCGGCGAGACAGAAGCTGAGTTCGAGGAGCTGCTCGCATTTCTCGACGAAGCGCAGATCGATCGCGCCGGTTGTTTTCGCTACGAGCCGGTGCGCGGCGCCGCGGCGAACGAGCTGGGCTCGCTGGTGCCTGACGACGTGAAGGAGCAGCGCTACGTCCGCCTAATGGAACGGCAGCAGGCTATCAGCGCGAAACGCCTCAAGACGAAAGTTGGTACCCGTCAGCAGGTGATCATCGACAAGGTCGAGGGCGGCGCCGCCACTGGCCGCACGCGGGGTGACGCGCCGGAGATCGACGGCGTGGTGCACGTTTCTGCGCGACGGCCGCTCAAGGTCGGCGAACTCGCGAATGTGAAGATCGAGCGCGCCGATGCCTACGACCTCTTTGGGCAGGCGGTCGGGTTCTGATAGGCTTCCCCTAGGGAGGAAGCCATGAAACTCAAAAACGTCTCTCAATTCTTTACCGGTGTTCTGGTCGCGCTGTTCGCGCTCGCGCCCCTGGCGCAGGCACAGGATGCCGCGGCCAACTACCCGAACCGGCCGATCCGTGTCGTGGTCGCGTTTGCCGCCGGCGGCGGCAACGACATCATCATCCGCCTGATCGGGGCGAAGATGCAGGAGAGCCTGGGCCAGCCGATCATCATCGAGAACCGGCCGGGCGCCAGCGCCATCACCGGAACCGACTATGTGAGGAACGCGACGCCCGACGGCTACACGCTTCTGATGGGCGCGACCGGCGCCATGGCGATCAACCCGGCGGTGTTCACGAAGCTGCCCTACAACTCGCTCAAGGATTTCATCCCGCTCTCTATGATGGTGCGCTTCCCGCTCTGGCTGGTGGCGACGCCGTCGCTGCCAGTGACGAACGTGCGGGAGCTGCTGGCCTACGCCAAGGCGAACCCGGGCAAAGCCAACTACGCGACTTCTTCTACGCCGTTCACGCTGGCGGCCGAGCTATTGAAGCAAAAGGCCGGCGCACCGATGGAGGCGATCACCTACAAGAGCAGCGGCGAGTCGGTCGCCGCGGTGATGGCCGGTCAGGTGCTGATGACGATCTCCGACGGCGCGCCGGTCGTACCGCAGATTCGCGCCGGCCGCGTGCGCGCGCTCGCCGTCACGGGCCGGGAACGCAATCCTGCGTTTCCCGACGTGCCGACGCTGGCGGAAGCCGGCGTTCCGGGCGTCGAGGTTTATCTGTGGACCGGTCTGCTCGCGCCGGCCGGCACGCCACCCGCGATCGTGAAGAAATTGGAGGCCGAGATCATCAAGGCGACGAAATCGCCGGAGGTGACCGAGAAGCTCAAGGCGCTCGCGCTCGACGTGGTCGCCACCACCGGCGAGGAATACGGCAAGAGGATCGCCGCCGACATCGAGATGTGGACCGCGGTGGCGAAGGCGGCGAATATCAAGATGGAGCAGTAGCCGCCACCTGCGTCATGGCCGGGCTTGTCCCGGCCATCCACGCCTTCTGCGTTATTAGTGCGGCCAAGACGTGGATGCCCGGCACAAGGCCGGGCATGACGGTATAGGGCTCAAGCCTTCAGCAAATCCCTCAGCGTCGCCGTCACAATCTTGATCGCCGCCTCAATGTCCTTCAGCCGCACGTGCTCGTCGGCGCCGTGGGCGTTAGCCTCCAGGATCGAGCGTGGGCCGGCGCCGTATAACACGGTCGGGATGCCGCGCGCCGCGTAGTGCCGCGCGTCGGTATAGAGCGGCACGCCGGTCTCTTTGATGGACACGCCGAGAATTTCTTTCGCGTGGCGCTGCAGCGGCGCGACGAGACGCTCGGTGCCTTTCACCGGCTTCAGCGGCTCCGCGAGCATGATGCGCTTTGTTTCGAGGCTGATGCCTTTGCGCTTGCCGGCTTTCGCGATGAGCGCGATGAGCGTCTTTTCGATCTTGGCGGCGTTCTCCTCGGGGATAATGCGGCGATCGAGTCGGAACGTCACGCGATCGGGCACCACGTTGGTGTTGATGCCTCCGGAGATCAGCCCGACATTGAGCTTCGGCGAACCGATGCCGGGCGATTTGCTCTTGGTGCGCGCGAGCTTTTTCCGCTCTGAATAGAGCGCTGCGAGAATCGCATTGGCGGCTTCGAGCGCGTCGGCGCCGCTCTCCGACATGGCCGCATGGGCCTGGCGGCCGCGCACGGTCACTTCGAGATGCAGGCAGCCGTTGTGCGCAGTGACGACCGAATAGGAGAAGCCGGCGCAAATCGCTAGATCGGGCTTGGTGATGCCCTCGTCGAGCAGCCACTTGGGGCCGACCTCGCCGCCGGCTTCCTCGTCATAGGTGAAGTGCAATTCGACGTGGCCATCGAGCCCGTGACGATCGGCCTTAAGCGCACGCAAGGTGAAGACATAGGTCGCGAAATCCGACTTCGACACCGCAGCGCCGCGGCCAAAAATCGCGCCATCCTTCTCGATCGCACCATAGGGATCGACGCTCCAGCCCTCGCCCGGCGGCACCACGTCGCCGTGGGCGTTGAGCGCGATGGTCGGTCCCCTGCCCGCGCCGAATTTCTCTCGCACCACGAGGTTCACCACCGAGCGCATGCCGTGGCGCTCGACATGGGATTTCGGAACCAGATGGCGCTCGACGACAAACTCCATGCCTTCGAGCAGCTTTGCCGTGGCCGCCGCGTGGGGCGCGCAATCGCCAGGCGGATTGTCGCTCGGCACCTGCACCAGCGCCTTCAGGAAATCGGCTGCGCCGTGAAAGGCTGGGTCGCTCATGGCCGCGCTCCGAAATTCTCGATGAAGCGCACGAGCGCTGCGATCGCAAGCCCCATGTCGGCGGGCGATGCATATTCCGCCGGATTGTGGCTGACACCGCCTCTGCAGCGCACGAACAGCATGGCGATCGGACAGATTTTCGAGAGCATCAGGCCGTCGTGGCCGGCGCCGGAGGGCAGCTTGATTGCGCGGGCGCCGACCGCCTCGACGGCTTTCGCCAGCTGCTCCTGCAATTGCGCGTCGCACGGCGTGGTCGCGATCTCGTGGATCGGCTCGATCTTCAGCGTCAACTTGCGACGCGCGGCGACGGCGTGCGCATCTTTCTCGAAGCGCAGGATCGCTGCCTTGCGGGCGGTGTCGGATGGCGAGCGCAGATCGAGCGTAAAGCGCGCCTCGGCCGGGATGATGTTGACCGCGCCCGGCTTGACCTCCATGCGGCCCACGGTCGCCACCATGTGGTCGCCACCCTCACGGGCGATGCGTTCGGCGAGCAACGCGATCTCGGCCGCGCCCGCGAGTGCGTCGCGCCGCAAATCCATGGGCACCGTGCCGGCGTGACCGGCTTCGCCGGTGAGCGTGAGTGAGAGCCGCGTCTGCCCGGCGATGGCGGTGACCACGCCGAGCGGCTCGTTCTTGGCTTCCAACACCGGCCCCTGCTCGATATGCACTTCGAGCCAGGCGGCGGCCTCGCCGCGCGGGATGGCGGCGCGGGAAATCTCGTCCGGGTTCTTGCCATAGGCACGCAGCGCTTCGGCATAGGTCACGCCGCTCGAATCCTTCAATTCAAGCTGCTTGCTGTCGAATGCGCCGGCCACCGCAGCCGAGGTCGAGAGCGTCGAGGGAAAGCGCGAACCTTCCTCGTCGCCGAACACGAGCAGCTCCAGCGCCGGCAATTTCGCGCCGGCACGTTTCATCGCATCGACCGCGAGGATCGGTGCTACAACGCCGAGCGGGCCGTCATAAATGCCGGCATTGATGACGCTGTCGATATGGGAGCCCAAGAGCAGCCGCGGCCCCTGCCCGCTCCGCCCGCGCACATTGCCGAGCGCGTCCTCGGAAACTTCGAGCCCGGCTTCGCCCATCCATTGCGCGACGAGCTTGGCGGCGCGGCGATGTTCGGGCGTAAGGAACAGCCGCACCAGCTTGTCGGGCTCGGCCGAAATCGCCGCCAGTTCTTCGAGCATGGCCTCGGCGCGGCGGCCGAGCGCTTCGGAGTCGAGCGGGATCATCGTTGCGCCGCCAGCCAAGCGCCGAGCTTCTCGCGCTCTTCGGCGCTCATGCGGGTCTCGTTGCCGAGCGGCATGGCGTTGGTTTGCACGGCTTGCGCCTGCACCAGGCGGGCGTATTGGCGCAAATCGGCGGCGGTCTCGAGCCGGATGCTCTTTGGCGCTTCGGCGAAGCCGGGATGGATGGGCTTGCGGGCATGACAGTTGGCACAATGATGCGCGGCAATCCGCACCACCTCGGCGTCGGCCACCTGCAGTGCGCTCTCGGCGCGGCGCGGCGCGGTGGCGCTTACCGCGCAAATCAGCGCGAAGGCTGCGACGGGTGCCGCCCAGCTATAGGCATGGAAGTCGTCGCCGGCTTGGCGGCGGTTGATCAGGTGCTGCAACAGGCCGCCTGCGATCAGGATCAATGCCACAACGAGCCACGAGAGCGGATGGCTATAGAGCATCGGGTAATGGCCGGAGACCATCAACAGCAATACGGGCAGCGTGAGATAATTATTGTGCAGCGAGCGCTGCTTGCCGATGACGCCGAGACGCGCGTCTGGCGCCTCGCCTGCGATCAGTTGCGCCACCATTTTTTTCTGGTTCGGGATTATCACGAGGAAGACATTCGCGGCCATGATTGTGCCGACCAACGAGCCCACGTGAATGAACGCTCCGCGACCGGAGAAGACGTGTTGGAACAGATAAGCCGCGGCGACGATCAAAATGAATGCAGCGGAAGCGAGCAGCGCAGTACGGTCACCCATAAAGCGACAGATGAAATCATAGATGAACCAGCCGGCGACCAGGGTTGCGATAGAAATTGTAATGGCGACGACGGGAGAAATGTCCAGCACCGCCGGATCGATTAGATAGGCGCGCGCGTTCCAGTAATATTGAACGGCCAGCAGCCCGAAGCCGGTGACCCAGGTCAGGTACGCTTCCCAGCGAAACCATACCAGATGCTCGGGCAGTTGCGGCGGTGCGACCGTGTATTTTTCGACGTGATAGAAGCCACCGCCGTGCACCTGCCACTCGGCGCCGAGGATGCCCGGCGCCGCGCCCTTTTCCTTGCGCAGCCCGTAATCGAGCGCGATGAAATAAAACGACGTGCCGATCCAACCGATGCCCACGATCATGTGGGCCCAGCGCAGCATCAGGTTCAACCAATCGGCAACGAAGACGTCCATCGCCCGTACTTTTCAGGCAAGCGGGCGCGTTTGGCAACGCGCCGCCAGGTCACGGGATCAGGATGGTTGAGCCCACGGTGTTGCGCGATTCGAGATCGACATGCGCCTTGGCTGCGTCTTTCAGCGCATAGGTCTGCTTGATCGGGATTTTCACCGCGCCCTTGGCCACCACATCCATCAGGTTCTTCGCCATGCTGACCATATCCTCGCGCTTGGCGCCGTAGTGCACCAGCGTCGGGCGCGTCGCGAACAGCGAGCCCTTGGTCTGCAGCAGGAGAATGTTGAAGGCGTCGATGGCGCCGGAGGCGTTGCCGAAGCTCACGAACATGCCCATCGGCTTGATGCAATCGAGCGAGGCCGGGAACGTCGCCTTGCCGACGCCGTCATAGACCACGTGGCACTTGCCGCCGTTGGTGATCTCGCCGACGCGCTTCACGAAATCCTCGTCGCGATAGAGGATGGTGTGGTGGCAGCCGTTCTCCTTGGCGAGCTTGGCCTTGTCGGCAGAGCCGACGGTGCCGATCACTGTGGCACCGAGATAGTTCGCCCATTGGCACAGGATCAGCCCGACGCCGCCGGCTGCGGCATGGACGAGAATGGTCTGGCCCTTCTGCACCTTGAAGGTGCGATGAAGCAGATATTCCACGGTCATGCCCTTCAGCATCATGCCAGCGGCGGTCTTGTCGTCGATCTTGGGATCGAGTTTCACTAGTCGTTCGGCAGGGATGTTGCGCTCGGCGGCGTAACCACCGACGGCGGCGCCATAGGCCACGCGATCGCCGACCTTGAGATCGGTGACACCCGGCCCGACCGCGGTGACGACGCCGGCGCCCTCGTTGCCCGGGATCATGGGGAGGCTGCCGCTCGGCGGCGGATAAAGACCGGTGCGGAAATAAGTGTCGATGTAATTCAGCCCGATGGCGTTCTGCTTGATGCGAACCTCGCCCTGACCCGGGTCTTTCAGCTGGATGTCCTCGTAGGTGAGCACTTCCGGCCCGCCGGTCTTGTGGATACGGACTGCCGCGACCATTTTTCTTCCTCCCGTAGAATGCGGCTGCCGCCGCCGGTTTTCCTTTTAGCCTGCCCTGCCGCGACAGGCGACTCCTACTCAGCGCCCGCCCGATACGCGCACGATGGTGCCGGTGACGTAGGACGCTTCTTCCGACAATAGCCAGAGGATTGCCGCCGCGGTTTCTTCCGCCGTGCCAGCGCGTCCGAGCGGAATGGTCGGCGCCATGCGTGCGATGCGATCCGGCTGCCCGCCGGCGGCATGGATTTCCGTATCGATCAGGCCGGGCGCAACCGCGTTCACGCGGATACCTTCCCTGGCCACCTCGCGAGAGAGCCCGACTGTGAAGGTGTCGATCGCACCCTTCGATGCGGCGTACCAGATGAATTCGCCAGGCGCGCCGAGCGTCGCGGCCACGGAGGAGAGATTGACGATGGCACCGCCCTTGCCGCCGCGCGCGGTCGACATGCGGCGGACCGCTTCGCGCGCAACCAGCATGGCGCCGGTGACATTGACATCGACGACCTTGCGAATGGTTTCGGCATCCACGTCCGCGAACCTGCCTGCCCGGCTGACGATGCCAGCATTGTTTACGAGGTGGGTGAGGCGTCCAAGCTCGCGATCTGCGGTTTCGAACAGCCGCAGGATTTCATCCTCGCGTGCCACGTCGGCTTTAATCGGGACCGCAGTGCCGCCGGCCTTTTGAATCTCTTTTGCCAGCGTGTCCGCGGCTTTCGCGTCGTTCACGTAATTGATCGCGACCTTGTAGCCGGCGCGCGCAGCTGCGCGTGCGGTCGCTGCACCGATGCCGCGGCTTCCGCCTGTGACGAGAAGTATCTTATCGTTCAATTCGCGGACCCTCTTGGTTTTTTCTTGCGGCGGCTGTGCGCGAGTACGTTGAAGAACTCCACGCCCCCGGCGAAGGCCATGGCGAAATAGATATAGCCACGCGGGATATGGAACCCTCCTCCGTCGGCGATCAGTGCGACGCCGATTAGCATCAGGAAAGAGAGCGCGAGCATCTTTGTAGTCGGATGCTGTCTGATGAAGCGACTGACCGCGCCAGACGCAGCATACATCACCACGACCGCGATCAGGACCGCGAGCACCATGATCTCGATCTGCTGTGACATGCCGATGGCGGTGATGATTGAGTCGACCGAGAAGACAATGTCGATGACGATCACTTGCCCCACAACCCAATAGAATGCGTTTCGCGTTGCCATAGCGGTCGGCGCTTCGTCGTCGCCTTCAATCTCTTCGTGGACCTCGCGCGTAGCTTTAGTGAGCAGGAACAGGCCGCCGGCGATCAGCACGATATCGCGCCAAGACAGGTCCCAATCGCCGTATTTGAACACCGGCTCGGTGAGGCCGATGATCCAAGTCAACGCGAAGAGCAGAGCGATGCGGAAGACGAGTGCCAGCGCCAGCCCGATCTGGCGCGCGCGCTTGGCCGCTTCGGCTGGAAGGCGCGAGACCAGCACCGAGATGAAGACGATGTTGTCGACACCCAGCACGATCTCGATGGCAGTCAGCGCCGCAAGCGCGGCCCAGGCATGGGGGTCTGCGATCCAGGCCAGCATCGCGCCCTCAATTTCTCTCGAAGCGCGGGTGGCGTAGTGCCCCGGCGATCAGGAAATAGAGCGCGATGGCTACGAGGCCATAGGTGACGGCCGGCGGCGGCGCTAGGTCGGTGACGAGCGACACGACCCCGAGCACGCCCCAGAGCGCGAGCAAAACGATATTGAGCAGGCGATGATGCTCGACGCGGAGCGGGTGTACGAAGCGGACCGGCGCGAAGGTAAGCGCGCACAGGATGACCACCAGCGCGAGCGCGAGATAGGGATCGGGGCGCACGAGAAACAGATAATAGGCGACAAGGTTCCAGGCCGCGGGGAAGCCACGGAAATATGCGTCGTCGGTCTTCATGCGCGTATCGGCGAAATAGATCGCGCTGGTGATCAGGATCAGCCCGCTGGCCAGGAACGCGAAACGTTCGGGCAGGATATTGCCATAGACCAGCGCGACCACGGGCACGAACACCCAGGTGAGATAGTCGACGATGAAATCCAAGGTCGCGCCCGACCAGCGCGGCAGGGTCTCGGCGACCTTGAAGCGGCGTGCGAGCGGGCCATCGACTGCGTCGACCACGACGGCCACCGCGAGCCAGAAGAATACGTCGATCCAGACGCTCTCGATCGCCGCGAGCAGCGCCAAGAGCCCAAACACTGCGCCGAGGGCGGTCAGGCCATGCACGGCGAACGCCCCTGCCCGCTCGATCAGCGGCGCGGGCGAGACTTGCTGCGGGGTCGGATCGGCAACCATGGATTCGCGCGGGTCCTTCGGTTACCTGTTCCTAGCGCATCGAAGCGTGGGCCTCTATCGGAAAGCGAACTGCGTATACGTCCATGCAGAATTCGATGACCAGCGAAGTGGCAGTTGTGGGCGGCGGCCCTTCCGGGCTCGTCGCGGCGCTGATGCTTTCGGCCGCCGGCATCGATACGGTTCTGATCGCGCCGCGGCCTGCGGCGCCGGACCGCCGCACCACCGCACTGCTCGGTAGCTCAGTCGAAATCCTGGAAGCGATCGGCGTCTGGCCGAGTCTGGCGGAAAGAGCGGCGCCGCTCGAGCGGTTGCGGCTGGTGGACGCGACACGGCGCTTGCTGCGCGCGCCGGAGACGATTTTTTCCGCGGCCGAGCTTGGGCTTCCGGCGTTCGGATACAACATCGAGAATGTGCATTTGCACGACGCCTTGCGTGCGGCGGTAAGCGCAGCGAGTAACGTGAGGGTGCACGAGGAGCCGATCGTCGCGGTCGAACCCGATGCGATCGGCGTCACGCTGCGACTGGCGTCCGGCGCCGTGGCGCGCGCGCGACTTGTTATTGCGGCCGACGGGCGCAATTCGATCTGCCGGGAGGCGGCCGGAATCGAGGTCGAGATGCGCGAGCTGCCGCAGACCGCTCTCGCGCTCAATCTTCGCCATAGCCGGCCGCACGGGAATGTATCGACCGAATTTCACACCGAGAGCGGTCCGTTCACGCTGGTGTCGCTTCCCGGCAACCGCTCGAGCCTGGTGTGCGTGGTCGAGCCGGACGAAGCGGATGCCTTGATGGCGCTCGACGGCGCGGCGCTTTCGCTCGAAATCGAGCGGCGTGCCCATTCCATCCTCGGCTGCATGGAAGTCGAGGACACGCGGGCCGCCTTCCCACTCGGTTTCTCTATTGCCGAAAGTTTCGCGGCTCGGCGAGTCGCGCTGGTGGGCGAAGCCGGCCATGTGCTGCCGCCCATCGGTGCGCAGGGTCTCAATCTCGGCATCCGCGACGCGGCGGCGATTGCTGAATTGATCGCAGAGGAGCGGCGCAATGGCGAAGACCCGGGCGGCGATGCTTTGCTCGCTTCCTACGACAAGCGACGTCGCAGCGACGTGCGTTCGCGTGCGCTCGCGGTCGATTGGATGAACCGGTCGCTGTTGTCCGATTTCCTGCCGTTGCAGCTCGCCAAGGGCTTCGGCCTGCATCTGGCAGCGCGCGTGGGCGTGCTCAGGCGTTTCCTCATGCGCCAGGGCATGGGTCCTGACATAAATCTTCCGCGGGTGGAGCGCTAGCGCTTCGGACCCGAGCGCTCGGTCGGGAACGGCCGGATCTCGTCCTCGACGCGCAGCTCCGGTGCGATCGGTACCGGGAGCGCCCCGATCGGTGCTCCTCCGGGCAAGTCCACACGAGGAGCGAACAATCCACGCCCGATGAAATGCGAGTCGGCGAGCGCCTCTTCCAGCGTGCGCACCACGGTGACGCAGCAATCGGCAGCGGCGAATTTCGGCTTCCAGTGCGCGGCGCTTTGCTCCGCGATGATCTTGCGCACCGCATCGCGTGTGGCGGCCGGGTCCTTGAAATCGTCGACGAATTCAGTGGGCAAGCCGATGGCGCTGCAGAAAGCAAGCCAGAAATGCTGCTCGAGCGCGCCGCAGGCGACGAGCTTGCCGTCCTTGGTGGTGTAAATCTGATAGCGCGGGTTGACGCCGGTGTAGCGCAGCTCGTTGGAGTCCGGCAGCCGGCCGGTCGAATAGAGCGCCGCCAGCGAGTACCAGGCGAAGGTGAACATCGCGTCGGTCATGGCGATGTCGATATGGGTGCCCTCCCCGGTCTTGGCGCGCTGCAAGAGCGCCAGCAGAATATTGATCACAGCCGGGAAGGTGCCGCCGCCGATGTCAGCGATTAGCGCCGGCGGCACGGTCGGCCGCTCGATCGGCCCGGGCGAAAGCGAGAGCAGCCCGGTCTCGCCGATATAATTGATGTCGTGGCCGGCCTCGCCGCTCTTCGGCCCGGTCTGGCCGTAGCCGGAGATCGAGCAATAGACCAGGCGCGGGTTCTTCTTACGCACGGCCTCATAGCCGAACCCGAGCCGCTCCATTACGCCGGGGCGGAACTGCTCCACCAGCACGTCGGCGCGCGCGACGAGATCGTTGGCGGCCGCGAGGCCTTTCTCGCTCTTGAGATCCGCGATGAGCTGCTTCTTGCCGCGGTTCAACATGGCGAAGGCCGCCGAATGGCCGCGCAGGAACGGCGCGATCATGCGCGCGGTTTCGCCGCCGGGCCGCTCGACCTTCACGACCTCGGCTCCGGCTTCGGCCAGCATCAGTGTCGCGAGCGGCCCAGGGAGCAGCGTCGTGAAGTCGGCGACCAGAATACCCTCGAGTGGCTTGGGCTTTGCTTGTGTCGTCATTGGAACAGGTTCGGTGGCAGCAGGCCGTTCTTCAAGAAGTAGAGCATAGCAGTGACGGTGACGACCGAGGCAATGGTGCCGACGAGAATGCCGCTCGAGGCCTGCTCGATATAGACGTGGTACTGCCGCGCCATGATGAAGGCGTTGAGCGCCGGCGGAAGTGCCGCCATCAGCAACGCGGTATAGACCCAGACCGGGTCGAAATTGCCGATCAGCGACAGCATCACCCAGGCAATCAGCGGGTGCACGATAAGCTTGATCGAAATGAGCACAGGCACTTCGGCGGGAATCCTCGCCATCGGCCGGAGCGCCACGGTGACACCGAGCGCGAATAGCGCGCAGGGCGCGGCGGCGTTCTTCAAATACTCGAGGATTTTATCGAGTGCGGACGGAAGCTCGATGTTCGCCCAAGCGGCGATCACGCCGAGAATCGTCGCTACGATGAATGGATGCGTGAACACGCGCCGCAACACAAGACGCGCCATCTGGCCGGCGCTCATTTCGTCGGCGCCGCCGAGCGCCATCAAGAAAGGTACGGCAGCGAAGAAAAGCGTCGAGTCGAATACGAAAATCAACGCCGTCGGCACCGAGGCCTGGGGACCAAGTGCTGCGAGCGTCAGGCCGGGGCCCATATAGCCGACGTTCGCGTAAGCGCCGACGACAGCGGTGATGGTGGCCTCGGGCAGATTGCCCTGGCGCAAGAGAAAGCCGACCAGGAGCGAGAGTGCGAAGCACCAGAAGGTGGAGAGCGTGGTCGCCAGCACGAACGACCAGTTGGCGATTTCCTCAAACGGCGTGCGGGAGACGAGATAGAAGAACAGCGCCGGCAGCGCGATGTACAGGATAAAGAAGTTAAGCCAAGCCAGGCCGTGCTCGTCGATCTTGGCGATCCGCCCGCAGGCGTAGCCGAGAAAGATCAACCCGAAGAAGGGCAGCGCTAGGCCGAGGACTTCCGCCATGAGTGCAGCCTGGTGAGCCCGATTTCGCCGTCGCGATGAAACTTTGGTCTGCCGTTGCAGACCTGTTCTAGGATATTCTTTGATTGATTGCGAAGCGGAGTCGCCCGATGCGCGTAGCGCTGCCGATAGGAGCAATTATCGTGGCCGTGTTGGCGGCCGCGCCCGCGCTGGCCCAGGGTCCGACGCGGGCCGTCATTGTGGCGGAACGGCAGAATGGGACGACGGTTGAGTTGTCGCGGGGTCAACGGCTCGTTGTTCGACTCGCCACGCGAGCGGGTACGGGATTTTCCTGGGCGCCCACGGCGCCGACCGGTGGCGTGCTGCGCCTGGCGAAATCGGAGACCGGGCGGCCGAGCATGCCGGGCGCCGCCGCTGCCCAGATATTCACCTTCGTTCCGGTCGCTCCCGGCACCGCGGATGTCGAGTTCAGTTACCGGCGTCCTTGGCTCAAGGACCGCCCCCCGGCGCGCATCTACAAGCTTCGCGTCATCGTGCGCGACGCCCCGTAAAAGGATTTTCTAGGCTAGGCGAAGGACGGCGCCTCGGCTAAACGAATGTCACTGGACCTGCCGATGAAACTTCCGCGCAACTTCTATCGACCGCTCGCCACCGGCGCGCCCGCGCCATGGCGCGAACTGCCGGTGCAGCTCGAGCGCATGATTCATTTCGTGCCGCCGCACAACGAGAAGCTTCGCGCCAAGGTGCCGGAGCTTATCAAGGACGTCGACGTGGTGCTCGGCAATCTCGAGGACGCCATTCCTGCGGAATCGAAGCTGGCCGCACGAAAAGGCTTCGTCGAGATGGCGCGCGCAAACGAGTTCGGCGCGACCGGCCTGTGGACCCGCATCAATGCGCTGAACTCTCCCTGGGCGCTCGATGACATCGTGGAAATCGTAGGCTCCGTCGGCGCAAAGCTCGACGTGATCATGCTGCCCAAGGTCGAAGGACCGTGGGATATCCATTATCTCGATCAGCTGCTCGCGCAACTCGAGGCGAAACATTCGCTGAAGAAACCGATCCTGATCCACGCGATTCTGGAAACCGCCGAAGGTGTGATGAACGTCGAGGCGATCGCGTCCGCCTCCCCCCGCCTGCACGGCATAAGCCTCGGCCCCGCCGATCTCGCCGCCTCGCGTCGTATGAAAACGACGCGCGTCGGCGGCGGGCATCCGGAATATAAAGTGCTTGCCGATCCTGGCGGCATCCGCGCGCATTACCAGCAGGATCTTTGGCACTACACGCTCGCGCGCATGGTCGATGCCTGCGCCGCGAACGGAATCAAACCGTTCTACGGTCCGTTCGGCGATTTCTCCGATCCGGAAGCTTGCGAGGTGCAGTTCAGGAACGCCTTCATCCAGGGCTGCGTCGGCGCCTGGTCGCTGCATCCCTCGCAGATCGAAATCGCCAAGCGCGTGTTCAGCCCGGACCCGGCCGAGGTCGCTTTCGCGAAGCGTATCCTCGACGCCATGCCCGACGGCACCGGGGCGGTGATGCTGGACGGCAAGATGCAGGACGACGCCACCTGGAAACAGGCCAAGGTGATCGTGGACCTTGCCCGGCTGGTGGCGGCCAAGGACCCCGCGCGCGCCGGCCTATATAAGCTGTGACCCAATGCCGCCGCGGGCGGCCGGGCTATTTGCGCCGCCACAATTGGAAGTTACCCTAGCCGGATGAAGAGTCGGCTCGCGCGCTATCGAATCGGACAGGTCGTCCGCCACCGCCATTTCCCGTTTCGTGGCGTGGTGTTCGACATCGACCCGATTTTCAACAACACCGAGGAATGGTGGCGCTCGATCCCCGAGGCGGTCCGCCCGACCAAAGACCAGCCGTTCTATCATCTGCTCGCCGAGAACGCGGAGACGGAATACATCGCTTATGTCTCCGAACAGAACCTGTTGCCCGACGATTCCGGCGAGCCGCTGCGCCATCCGGAACTCGGCGAGCGTTTCGATTCCGACGGCGAAGGCGGTTATCGGGCGCGCGGCCGCCAGGTTCATTAGCCGCGACGAGCCCAACAATCGTAAAAAAAGAACGGCGCGCGAAAGCCGTGCGCCGTTCGACTTGTCGTCTCTGGTCGTCTAGCGCGCGGCAGGTGCCGCAGGCGTCCCGGGCGGCTGGCTCTCTAGGCGCTTGCGCTGCTCGTCGGCGCGTTTCTGCAGTTCCTCCTGCAATTTCTTCTGCTGCTCCTCGATCACCTTGGGATCGATGGGCGGGCCGTCATAGGCCTTGGCGAAATCCTTGAGCATGAGCTGGAAGTTCACCGTGCGGCCGGTCTGGTTGATCACCTGTACGACGAGCTGGGTGCCCTTCTTCATGCCGGTGACGAACTCGGCGGTGATCTGGGCGTCGCCGTAGCAGGCATTGGGGAAGCAGATCGCGTAGGCTGCACCGATCGGTGTGGTTTGGTCGACGACTAGGCGCATTCCCGGCGCCAAGAGCATGCCGGGCGGCACCGCGATGATGAACTGCTTCTTCGGATCGTCCTGCACTTCGCGCACGGCGACCGAGGCGAGGAACTGGCCGGTCTCGGCGCGGAGTTCCTGGGTGATCAGACAGATTTCCTTGTTGGCCTGCGGATCCTTGCTGCAGATCTTGGTCCAGGGCGTCGGAACACCGACGGCTTGCGTCACGTTCGGGTCCTGCGCGGCGGGCGCCTGTGGCGCAGCCGGCGCTGCTGGCGTGGTCTGTTTCTGCTTGGCTGCCGCGGCGGGCGCCTGTTTAGCTGCGGGCTGCTTTGGCGCCGGCGCTTGAGCCGACGCCTCGAAGCCGAAACCGGCCGCAAGAACGACGGCGAGCCCGGTTGCGGTGGTTACCGCGGCCAAACGCGCGGCGGACGAACGAAGTCTCATGAGCTTCCCCTGTAATGATTTTCGCGGAGCGAGAGCGCTGGCGATCAGCCCCGGCGAGCGACGCTGTTCAGGCGCGACCAGTCTAGGGCAAATGAGGCAAGACCGTGACCGGACGGCCTCCAAACCCCGCCCAGCGCCTTATGCTATCGTGAGTCAGCCGAACTTTCGAATCGAATCCCGGAGCCGGAACCGTCGGATGCATGCGATGCAGGCGAAGCCGTGTTCGAGAACGGCCCTTGCCGCGCCTCGCTTTCTCATCGCGGCGCTGTTCTTGGCCGTGCTCCCGGTCGAACCGGGTGCGGCTGGTGAAGCGAGGCACGCGATCGCTATGCACGGCGAGCCGGCCTATGGGCCGGGCTTCACGCACTTCCGCTACGCAAATCCGGACGCGCCGAAGGGCGGACGCCTGGTCCAGGGCGTGCTCGGCACCTTCGACGGCATCAATCCCTTTATCATCAGGGGGCTCGCCGCGCAGGGTTTGCGGGGCCCCCTGGTAAGCGGAACCAACATCATCACGGGCTATGTGGTCGAGAGCCTGATGGCGCGCGGCTATGACGAGCCGTTCACGCTCTATGGATTGATCGCCGAGTCGGTCGAGACCGACGCCGCGCGATCCTATGTGGTGTTCAGACTCAATCCGCGCGCGCGCTTTTCCGACGGCAAGCAGGTGACGGCCGACGACGTCCTGTTCTCGTGGCAGCTGCTGCGCGACAAGGGCCGGCCCAATCACCGCTTCTATTATTCGAAAGTGAAGCGGGCCGAGGCGGTTGGAGAGCGCGCGATACGCTTCGATCTCGCCGGAAGCGACGATCGCGAAATGCCGCTGATCCTCGGGCTTATGCCGGTGCTGCCGAAGCACGCGCTGAATGCCGATAGTTTCGAAGAGACTTCTTTCACGCAGCTGATCGGAAGCGGACCCTACATCGTCGCCAAGGTCGATCCGGGCAAGAGTGTCACGCTCGTGCGCAACCCCCACTATTGGGGCCGCGATTTGGCGGTCAATCGCGGGTTCTGGAATTTCGATGAAGTCCGCTTCGACTATTATCGGGACGCCAGCTCGTATCACGAGGCGTTCAAGCGCAACCTCTTCGACGTGCGAGCAGAGATCGACCCGGCACGCTGGCAAACGGTCTACGACTTTCCGGCGATGCGTGAGGGCCGCGTGGTCAAGGAGACGTTCGTCAGCGGCCTGCCGAAACCAAGCTCGTTTTTCGTCTTTAACACGCGCCGACCGATCTTTTCCGACATCCGCGTGCGCGAGGCC
This sequence comes from Xanthobacteraceae bacterium, assembly GCA_036559465.1. Taxonomy (GTDB): domain Bacteria; phylum Pseudomonadota; class Alphaproteobacteria; order Rhizobiales; family Xanthobacteraceae; genus JAHFPN01. The sequence continues at coordinate 26,699 of DATBTC010000044.1, read as the reverse complement.
GTGACGCTGCTGTTTGATTTCGAATGGACCAACAAGAATCTTTTCTTCGACCTCTATCGCAGGACGAGCAGCTATTTCCAGAGTTCGGAATTATCGGCGTTCGGCCGCGCGGCCGATGCGCGCGAGCGTGCGCTGCTGGCGCCCTTCCCCGCCGCTGTTCGTAGCGATGTGATGGACGGCGCCTGGTCGCTTCCGGTCAGCGACGGCTCCGGGCGCGATCGCGCGATCTTGCGCCGAGCGCTCGTGCTGTTTGCCGCCGCCGGTTACGAGTTGCGCGGAACCGATCTCGTGGAGCGCGCGACCGGCAAACCCTTTGCGTTCGAGATCATGATCGCAATCCGAAACGAGGCCGCGGACGAAGCGCGTCTGGCCCAGGTATTTGCAAGCAGTCTCAATCGGGCGGGAATCGCCGCGCAAGTACGCATCGTCGATGCGGTTCAATTCGAGACGCGGCGGATCGGCTTCGATTTCGACATGATTCAGAACCGCTGGGATCAATCGCTGTCGCCTGGCAACGAGCAGGCGTTTTACTGGAGCTCGGCGGCCGCCGACACGAGCGGCAGCCGCAATTACATGGGCGTCAAGAGTCCGGCGGTGGACGCGATGATCGCCGCGCTGCTTAAAGCGCGCGACCGCGCGGAAGTCGTCGCGGCGGTGCGCGCGCTCGACCGCGTACTGATCTCCGGCTTCTATGTCATTCCGCTGTTTCATCCGCCCGAGCACTGGATCGCACGCTGGACCACGATCGAGCACCCATCCGAGTTATCCTTGATGGGCTATGTTCCCGAAACGTGGTGGCGCGCGCGCGCGGGGGCGGTGCGATGAGTCAGGCACACGAAACGGGCCTCGATCTCAACGTCGCGCTAGACGCGGTGTTTAAGCGCAACACCCGCGCCAGGCCGCAGGCCATCGCGCTCGCCGACCCGCCGGACCGTTCGACGTTCACCGACGGCCCGCCACGGCGCTTGAGCTATGCAGGGACGGACGCTGCAGTGGATCGCCTCACGCGGCAACTCGGTTCACTTGGTCTGCCATCGCGGGCGGTGGTAGCGGTGCAGCTTCCGAACATCGTCGAGGCCGCGATCGTGCTGTTGGCGGTCGAACGCGCGGACCTGATCGCGGCGCCGGTGCCGCTGCTGTGGCGAAAGTCCGATCTCGTGCGCGCGCTCGCGCCGCTTGAGCCTGCTTGCATCATCACCGTTGCGCGCGCGGGCGATGTGCGTCCGGCGGCGGTGGCATGCGAGATAGCCGCGGAGCTCATCTCGCTCAGCTTCCCCTGCGCCTTCGGGGCCGAGCTTCCAGACGGTATGATCGCACTCGACATCGACACGGAGCCCACCGAGGGCAACGCCGGACCCCTGCCTGTGGAAACTGCACGCGCGGCCGATGCAATTTCGCTCGTGACCTTCGGTGCTGCGCCTGACGGACCATTCGCGGTCGGACGCACGCAAGCGGAATGGATCGCCGCCGGGCTTTCGACGCTGATCGCCGCGCGCATCGCATCGAGCGCGTCGATCGTCTCGACGTTGCCGCTCTCCTCGCTCGCGGGCATCGGTGCTGCCTTCGTGCCGTGGCTCCTGACCGGCGGCACGCTGCAGCTCGTGCACGGCTTCGCGCCGCAGACGATCGAGCGCATGGGATTGGAGCGGCCACATCTGGTCGCCCCCGCGGGCGCGCTGGCGGCGCTGCTTGGCGTGAGTGAAAAGGAATTCTCCTCGATCATAGCCGTGCATCGTGGACCGCCCGCACCGTTCGATCCCGACGTTCACGCGAGAGAAGTCGTGGATTTCCACGTGCTCGGTGAAATCGGTGCGGTCGCGCTGCATCGCGCTGGAGATCGCCCGGCGCCGATCCCGGTCGGCCGCTCGTCTTTCCCCGGCCAGGCCGAGGCGCCGGTCGGGATCGAGACACGTCTCGAGCCGGACGGAACGGTGTCGTTGCGCGGCGCCATGGTTCCGCACCAGGTTTTCGCATCAGGCAGCAAGCCCGTAATCGGCAAGGACGGTTTCGTCCCCACGCATTATCACTGCCGGGTCGAGGGCATGAGCGTGGTGATTGATTCCGGGCCTGCGAGCGTCGCGGTGGTCGGCGGCCTGCGCTTCGGGCTCGACGATCTTAAGGCGCGCATCGAGGCAGTCGCGGCGGGTGCGACGGTGTCCTATAATCCCGATGCGGTGCTGGGCGGGCGCCTCGTCGTCGAGGTGGACGATCCGGCGGCGGCTTCGGTGGCGCTCGAAGCGGCCGGCTTCGCGCGAGTGGTGGTCGATGCAGTGGCGCCGCGCGCGGAAACGCGGCGAATGGCAGGATGAACATGAGTAACGAGCCGCTCACAATCGATGTCGTCTCCGACATCGTCTGCCCGTGGTGCTACATCGGCAAGCGCCGGCTGGAGCGCGCGCTCGCGCTTCGGCCGGATGTGCCGGTCGAGGTGCGCTGGCATCCGTTCTTTCTGAATCCGTGGGTGCCGCGCGAGGGAATCTCTCGCGAGGAGTATCTCACGACCAAGTTCGGCTCGGTCGATGCCTACAAGGCGATCGCCAAGCGCGTGGCCGCGGCGGCAGCTCAGGAAGGCCTAGTCTACGACCTCGATGGGATCGAACGGCAACCCAACACCATCGACGCGCACCGGCTGATCCGCTGGGCGCACGAGCGCGGCGATGCGGCCAAGATGAAGCAGCGGTTGATGGAACTCTATTTCCGCGAGGGCGCCGATCTCACCGACCGCGAAGTGCTGGTGAAGGCGGCGCGCGAAGCGGGCCTCGATCCGGAGCAAGTGCGGAAGGATCTCGCCGGCGAGCGCGACGTGGCCGAGGTCGAAGCCGAGGCGGCGCGCGCGAACCAAGCAGGCATCAGCGGCGTCCCGTTCTTCATTTTCGGCAACAAGCTCGGGGTTTCGGGCGCGCAATCGCCGGAAATTCTAGCCAGTGCGATCGACAAGGCGCGGGAGACCACGCCGGCAGCCTAGTCAAGCTGCTTTCGCCCGCTCGGCGATGCGCACGAGCGTTTCAAGCAAATCCTTGGTGCCGCGCATCCGCTCCTGCACCGTCTCCCATTCGCGGAACATGACGACCTTCTGATCGGGCCGCACGCGCGCGGCCGAGCGCGGTTCGACGATCCATCCGATCAATCCCTCGGGATTGGCGAATATGCCGTCGCGGAAGGAAACCACCGCTCCCTTGGCGCCCGCCTCGATGCGCTCCACATTGGCGCGGCGGCAGAGCGCCTTGATGGCTACGATCTCCAGCAGCGCATTGACGTCCTCGGGCAACGGCCCGAAACGGTCGATGAGTTCGGCGGCCACGGCCTCGATCTCGGATGCGTCTTCGAGATCGGCGAGGCGGCGATAAAGGCCGAGGCGCACGGATAGATCGGGCACATAGGTTTCCGGAATCATGACCGGCGTGCCGACCGCGATCTGCGGCGACCATTTGTCCGGTGCCGGCGCTTCGATGCCGGCCTCGAGCTGCGCCACGGCCTCGGCCAGCATCTCCTGATAAAGCTCGTAGCCGACTTCGCGGATGTGGCCGGACTGTTCCTCACCGAGCAGATTCCCCGCGCCGCGGATATCAAGGTCATGGGACGCCAGCTCGAAGCCCGCGCCGAGGCTGTCGAGCGACTGCAGCACCTTGAGTCGCCGCTCTGCCTGCTCGGTCACCTGCCGTTCGGCGGGTAACGTAAAGATGGCGTAGGCGCGGGTCTTCGAGCGCCCTACCCGCCCGCGCAATTGATAGAGCTGCGCCAGCCCGAAGCGGTCGGCGCGGTGCACGATGAGTGTATTCGCGGTCGGGATATCGAGGCCGGATTCGACGATCGAAGTCGAAAGCAGCACGTCGAAGCTGCCGTCGTAGAACGCGCTCATGACATCTTCGAGCTGGGTCGGCGCCATCTGGCCGTGGGCCGTCGCGACTTTCACCTCGGGGACTTGTTCTGAGAGGAACTTCATCTCGCCGGCGAGATCCTCGATGCGCGGGCAGACATAGAAGGCCTGGCCGCCGCGATATTTCTCGCGCAATAGCGCTTCGCGCACGATGAGGGGATCAAACGGGGTCACGAAGGTGCGCACAGCCAGGCGGTCCACGGGCGGGGTCGCGATGATCGAAAGCTCGCGCACGCCGGCGAGTGCCAGCTGCAATGTGCGAGGGATCGGCGTCGCGGTCAGCGTCAACACGTGCACTTCGTTGCGGATTTGCTTGAGCCGTTCCTTGTGCACGACGCCGAAATGCTGCTCCTCGTCCACCACCACGAGGCCGATGTCCTTGAAAGCGATGCCCTTGCCCAAGAGCGCGTGGGTGCCGACGACGATATCGATCGCGCCGCTCGCCAGCCCCTCTTTCACCTTCGCAAGATCGGCGGCCTTCACGAGCCGCGAAGCCTGCGCCAGCCGCAGCGGGAAGCCGCGGAAGCGCTCGGAAAACGTGCGGAAATGCTGGCGGGCCAAAAGCGTGGTCGGCACCACGACCGCCACCTGCTTGCCGTTCATCGCGGCGACGAAGGCCGCGCGCAGCGCCACCTCGGTCTTGCCGAAGCCCACGTCGCCGCACACCAGCCGGTCCATGGGCCTGCCGGCGGCGAGATCCTGCAGCACGGTAGCGATGGTTTCGCGCTGGTCGTCGGTCTCTTCGTAGGGGAAGCGCGCGCAGAATTCCTCGAACGCACCTTCCGGCACGGTGAAGATCGGCGCTTCGCGCAGCCGCCGCGCGGCGGCGACGCGTAGCAGTGCCTCGGCCATTTCCAGCACGCGCTTTTTCATGCGCGCCTTGCGGGTCTGCCAGCCCACGCCGCCGAGGCGATCGAGTTCCGCCCCGGTTTCCTCGGAGCCGTAGCGCGTGAGCAGGTCGAGGTTCTCGACCGGGAGGAACAGGCGATTGTTGTCGGCGTAATGAATTTCAAGGCAATCGTGCGGCGCGCCGAGCGCCTCGATGGTCTTCAGGCGCATGAAGCGGCCGATGCCGTGATCGACGTGCACCACCAGATCGCCGGCCGAAAGGCTGGTGAGTTCCGCGATGAAATCCTGTGCGCGGCGCTGGCGGCGATGCGGCCGCGCCAGCCGGTCGCCGAGCAAATCCTGCTCGCTGATGAAGGCGCTGTCGCCGCTCTCGAAGCCGTGCTCGAGGCCGAGCACCGCAAGGCCCACGGCACCCGCTGGCAGCTTCAGCGCTTCCGTCCAGTCGACGACAGTGCGCAAGTCAACGAGGCCGTGGTCCACGAGCACGTGACCGAGGCGCTCGCGCGAGCCCTCGCTCCAGGCGGTGAATACGACGCGCTTGCGCTCCTCTTGCAACGCGCGCACGTGCGCGGCCGCGGCGTCGAACACATTCTTCTTCTCGTCGGTGCGCTCGGGCGCGAAATCGCGGCCCGCCTTGCCACCGGCTTCAATCACGTTCGGCGCGGCGGGAACCGCAAACGGCGACAACCGCGCTAGCCCCGCGCCGCCGAGGCGCGCCTGCCAGTCCTTGTCCGGCAGATAGAGCTGTTTCGGCGGCAATGGCTTATAGAGCGGCTGCTGGTTTTTCTCGTAGGCTTCCTTGCGCGCGGCATAGTAGTCGGCGATTTGATCGAGCCGCGTACGCGCGGCTTCCTCCAGCAACGGCTCCAGCACGACCGGGCTGCCGGGCAAATAGTCGAACAAGGTATCGAGGCGTTCGAAGAACAGCGGCAGCCAATGCTCCATGCCGGGATGGCGGCGGCCTTGGCTGATGGATTCGAACAGCGCATCGTCCTTGGTCTGGCCGCCGAACGCGGCCTGATAGGCGAGCCGGAAGCGGCGCACGGAATCCGGATCGAGGCGTGCCTCGCTGGTCGGCACCAGACCGAGGCGCGGCAGCGAGCCTGTGGTGCGTTGGGTCTCCGGGTCGAAGGTGCGGATCGATTCCAGCGTGTCGCCGAAGAAATCGAACCGCACCGGCGCGGCGGCGCCCGGCGCATAGAGATCGACGATGCCGCCACGCACTGCGTATTCGCCGGTGTCGCGCACGGTGGAGCTGCGCGCGAAGCCATTGAGCTCGAGATAGCGCACCACCGCGTCCATGCCCGGCGCGTTGCCGGCGGCGAGCGAGAAGCTGGCGTTCGCCACGAACTCGCGCGGCGGCACGCGCTGAAGTGCGGCGTTGATGGTCGCGAGCACGACACTGCCCTGGCCATGCGCGAGAGCGGCGAGCGTCGCCATGCGTCGCGCCGAGACCGCCGCGTTCGGCGATACGCGGTCATAGGGCAGACAGTCCCAGGCCGGGAACAGGAGCACGTTTTGCTCGGGCGCGAAGAACGCGAGCGCGCGTGAGAGCGAATCCATGCGCTCGGCGTCGCGGCACAGCACGAGCAGCCTTGCCGAAGCGTCGCGGGCGCGAAGCGTCCGCGCTAGATCGGCCACCACCACACCGGAGAAGCCGTCGGGCACGCCGCTGATGGTGAGCGGCTTGCCGGGCGCGAATTTCTCGATGGGCGAGACCGGCTTGTTCATCGACCTATCTTTTCGAGATGGAAGGCGCACAGGCGCTTGAACAGCGCCGTGTCGAAACTCGCGGGCACCGCGGCGGCGCCCGTGATCCAGGAATAGACATCGGGATCGGGCGCTTCCATCAGCGCTTCGAACTGCGCGACCTCGGCTTCGGTGAATCCCGCGACGGCCGCGTCGGCGAACGGGCCGAACACGAGATCCATCTCGCGCATGCCGCGATGCCAGGCGCGAAAGCGCAGCCGCTTGCGGCGTGCATCCAATTCCTGATTCGCTGGTCCCGTGCCGCTCATACGAACGCCAAAAGCCCGGACGAGCCGGGCGCTGGCTTTATAGACGCACAGCCGGCCCGTGTCAGCGGCGAGTTGCCGGGCGCGGGCCGGCTATCTAGTCTTCCTCAGGGCTTGGACCTTGGAGGGCTACCGTGCGGAAGTCGATCACGCGAAATCTGTGCGTTGTAGTGGCGGCGGGCTTTGCCGCGACGCTCTGGACGGCGCAGGCCGAAGCGCAAGGCAGGCGCACCAAGATCAATGGAGTGGAAAAAACGCCGCTTTCGATGTGCGCGCGCGGCAGCATCCAGTATGTCCGGCACACGCGCCGCGCCCTCAAGTTTCCCGGCCTGGAATACTGCAACGACCGGGAGTGGAATGTGAGCGGCGTCGAGGAAGACGCCACCCACGTCTATTGGTACGTGCCATTCGGCTCAGGTTCCGAGCCGCAATACGGGGCGGGCAACGTCTATTGCCGTTGCCGGCATCCATAGTCCGGTAAAATCATTTCCGGCTTCAAGGTGATCGGCCCGGGCGGTTGCACGTCCGGCGCCGTTCGGTCACGTTCGATTTTCAGATGCGCCCCGCGATCCTCAATCCGCTGTTCGGCTCGATCCAGAAGCTGCCCGGCATCGGGCCGAAGCTTGTGAAGCTTTATGAGAGCCTGCTCGATCGCAGCGAGCCGCGGGTGATCGACCTGCTCTTTCACCTCCCCTATTCCGCCATCGACCGGCGCGCGCGGCCGAAGCTCGCCGAGGTCGTGCCCGACACGGTCGCGACCGTGGAAGTGACGATCGAGCGGCACCAGCCCGGTCGCGGTCGCGCGCCGCATCGCATTTTTGCGGAGGACGACACCAACACGCTGGAAATCGTCTATTTCAATATTCCCGCGGACCGGCTCGAGAAAATGCTTCTGATCGGCGAGAAACGCTGGGTCTCTGGCAAGATCGCGCTCTATGACGGCCGGCTGCAGATGGTGCACCCGGACCGAGTGCTCGACGAAAAGGGACTGGCGAGCCTTCCCGATCTCGATCCGGTCTATTCGCTGACCGAAGGGTTGGCTGCCGGCAATGTACGCCGCGCAGCGGCGGCTGCTCTCAAGTTCGTGCCGGAATTGCCCGAATGGGACGATCCGGCGTTTCGTGCGCAGCACGGCTTTGCTTCGTTCGCGGAAGCCGTGAGGCGGCTGCATCTTCCGGCGGAGTTATCCAACATCGCGCCGGAATCGAAATTCCGCGCACGGCTCGCCTATGACGAATTGCTCGCGCATCAGCTTTCGCTTGCGCTGGTGCGCGGCGAGATGCGGCGCGAACCGGGCCGCGCGAGCAAGGGCGATGGGCGGCTGCGCGCCAAGATCGAAGCGGCGCTGCCCTTCTCGCTCACAAGCTCGCAGCGCAAGGCGATCGAGGAAATCGCCGGCGATCTTTCGTCCGAGACGCGTATGTTGCGGCTGCTGCAGGGCGACGTGGGCTCGGGCAAGACCATCGTGGCGTTGCTCGCGGCTGCGCATGTCATCGAGGCCGGCCATCAAGCGGCGATCATGGCGCCGACCGAAATTCTCGCGCGGCAGCACTTCGAGCGCATTTCGCCGCTTGCGAAGGCGGCGGGCATTACGCTCGCGATCCTGACCGGCCGCGAGCGCGGCGCCGAGCGCGACATGCTGCTCGATGCGCTACAGGCCGGCAGGATCGATCTGCTCGTGGGCACCCATGCGCTATTCCAAGAGGGCGTCGAGTTTCGCGATCTCGCGCTCGCGGTGGTCGACGAGCAGCACCGCTTCGGCGTGCACCAGCGGTTGGCGCTGGCGAAGAAGGGCGCGGCGGTCGACATGCTGGTGATGACCGCGACGCCGATTCCGCGCACGCTCGTCATCACCTATTTCGGCGACATGGAGGTCTCGGAGCTGCGCAAGAAGCCGGCGGGCCGCACGCCGATCGACACGCGCACGGTGTCGCTGGAGCGATCCGGCGAAGTGGTCGAAGCGGTCGGGCGCGCGCTGGCGTCAGGCGCGCGGGCCTACTGGGTCTGCCCCTTGATCGAAGAGTCGGAGGAAGTCGATTTTGCCGCCGCGGAAGCGCGCTACGAGGCGCTGAGCGCCGAGTTTGGCGACGTCGTCGGCCTCGTGCACGGGCGCATGAAGGGTGCCGAGCGCGATGAGATCATGGCGCGGTTCGCGCGCGGCGAGATCAAACTGCTCGTCGCTACGACAGTGATCGAAGTCGGCGTCGATGTGCCAGAAGCGACCATCATGGTGATCGAGCAGGCCGAGCGCTTCGGGCTCGCGCAATTGCATCAGTTGCGTGGTCGGGTCGGCCGCGGGACGGAGCGCTCGACCTGCCTGCTGCTCTACAGGGCGCCGCTCGGCGAGACGGCGAAGCGGCGGCTCGCGAAATTGCGAGAGACCGACGACGGCTTCGAGATTGCCGAGGAAGATCTCGCGCTGCGCGGCGAAGGCGAAGTGCTCGGCACGCGCCAGAGCGGCCTGCCGGGCTTCCGCATCGCGCGGCCGGAACTGCATCGCGATCTGATGGAAGCCGCGCGCAAGGACGCGGCGCTCATCCTGCAACGCGATCCCACGCTCATATCCGATCGCGGCAAGGCGTTGCGCCTGCTTCTGCACCTGTTCGAGCGCGAGGAAGCGGCGCGGCTCTTGGAGGCCGGCTAGTTCTCAGGCCGGCGCCAGACGCGAGTCCACAGCGGTCTTCACCGCGCTCGGCGTCAGAGCCGGCGGCACTCTGGCTGCGAGTCCTTCGGCGGCGTCCGATTTTGCCCGCTCGACCAATCTGGCGAGCTGAGCAGACAAGGTTTCATGCGACAGGGCGCCGATCTTCTTCGATTGCAAGCGCAGGAACGCTTGCACCAATTTGTTCGAAGCGATCGGCAGGCCTATGCGCGCGGTGACGCGGCTGCCTTCCGTGGTAGGCGCGATGAAAATCGTGTACGGCAACACAGCGCCGAACGGCAAACGCATGTGATAGGTGATGTGATCGTGCGGCCGCCAATCGACGATGGTGAACACGTGTACGGAGCCGTCGCCGTGGGCGCAGTGATCGACCGTGCCCACATTGGCGCGCCCGCGGTCGGCACCGATGCGGGTGAATTTCGTCAAGTTCGGGACCATGGCGCCGCGCATGTTCGGATCGGTGAGATAGTACCAAGCCCGGTCCGGCGGGATGGCGAGATCGACCGAAACGTCCTCGCAGACGCGCGCGTCGTGCTCGCCGATCACGATAACGCTTTTTTCCCGGTGGGCTTCCCAGACCGGGCGCATGTCGAGAACGCGAAGCGGAATCTCGCCGAAGGTTTCGTCTTTTTCCTGGTGACGTACGGCATGTCCGAAATATTCGGCTAGACCCGTGGTGTTCGCCGCTGCTTCGGTGAATGCTGCGTAGGCGCGGATACCGGTCGTGGAAACGATGCTGTTCTTCAGCAGCCGGTGAATGACGATCACGTCCGGCCCGCCCAGTTCCTGACGGCCGGCGATGGATTGTTCGACATAGGTGCCGAAGTGCACCAAGAGCTTGAGATCGAGCTTGGCGATATTGCTGCAGGCGGCGCAGGTGCAGGTGGTGTTGTGCAGCATCGCCTCGAGCGCGTCGGCGAAGGCGCAATAGAGGCTTTCCACCGTATCGAGCACGTGCTGGCCGTCGGATACGTGGCCGGCGCGCGCGTGCGCCAGGATGGCATCGCCCTGGATATTGGAGAGCGCGAATGGGGATCGCAGCTTGGCCAGCAGCGCGGAAAACAACTGCTCCAGGATGCCGCGCGCGTGCTCGAGCTCGGAATCCTTGAGAAAGCGGGTGTAACCGGTGATGTCCGCGATCAGGAGATACCCGGTCTCCGGCTTCTGCATGATCCGATCAGGCCAACGGATCGGGCCCGTACCGGTTCGATCCGGTTGTGCCCTTGGTGCAGTACCAGACAATCAGGAGAATGATTCCGATGATCGTGAATAAGAGCAGCAGCCACCAGCCGGTGCGGTCGATGTCATGCAGGCGGCGGACGCCGACGGCAATGCTGGGGAGTATCAGCGCCAGATTCACGAGCGCGTTGATCGGCGAAAACGAAGCATCCATCAACGTCCAGATGTCGAAATCCGCGAACACGGCGTAATCGAGGAATGTGGCCACGATGCCGAGGATGAACGAAAACAGCGCCCAGAACCAGAATTCGGACCGCACGGCGCGGCCGGAGAAATTGACGTAGTTGCTGAAACCGGAAGCGATCGCCTGCTGGAAATTCATGGCCGTGTGCCTCCTTGAAGTTGATCGCTCAAGGGTAGCAAACGCCCGGAAAATAGGAAGCGCGTCTTATTCGACGGTGACAGACTTAGCCAGATTGCGCGGCTGGTCGATGTCGGTGCCGCGCACGACGGCCAAGTGGTAGGCGAGCAATTGCATCGGCACCGCGTAGACCATGGGCGCCACGGTCGCGGGCATGTCGGGCAACGTCAGGATGGTCTCGGCCTTGAGGCCGGCGGCTTCCGCGCCCTTGCGGTCGGTGACGAGAATGATCCGCCCGCCCCGCGCCAGCACTTCGTGCATGTTGGAAGCAGTCTTCTCGAACACGCGGTCGAACGGCGCGATCACGACCACCGGCATGGTCTCGTCGATCAGCGCTATCGGCCCGTGCTTCAGCTCGCCGGCGGCATAGCCCTCGGCGTGGATATAGGAAATTTCCTTGAGCTTGAGCGCACCTTCCATGGCGAGCGGGAAGCTGGTGCCGCGGCCGAGATAGAGCACGTCGTTGGCGTCGGCGATGGATTTGGCGAGCCGCTCGATCTCGGGCTCGAGCGCGAGTGCCTCGACCATGTGGCGCGGCACCTCGATCAGCGCCTGAACGAGCTTCTTCTCGTCCACCTCAGAAAGCACGCCGCGCGCGCGACCGGTGGCGATGGCGAGGCACGCGAGCGCCGCAAGCTGACAGGTGAAGGCCTTGGTCGAAGCGACGCCGATTTCAGGGCCGGCGAGCGTCGGCATCACGACCTCGCTCTCGCGGGCGATGGTTGAGTTTGGCACGTTCACGACCGAGAGCGTGTGCTGGCCGTTCTCCTTGGCGTAGCGCAGCGAGGCGAGCGTGTCGGCGGTCTCGCCCGATTGCGAGACGAAGATCGCGAGGCCACCCTTTTCCATCGGCGCCTCGCGGTAGCGGAATTCGGAAGCGATATCGAGATCGACCGGCATGCGCGCGAAACGCTCGAACCAGTATTTGGCGACCATGCCGGCATAGAAGGCGGTGCCGCAGGCGGAGATCGCGATGCGCGGCACGCGCGCCAGATCGAACGGCAGCGTCATCGGCAGCCGCACGACTTCGTGCGTCATGTCGAGATAGTGCGCGAGCGTGTGGCCGACCACTTCGGGCTGCTCGTAGATTTCTTTCGCCATGAAGTGGCGATGGTTGCCCTTGTCGACCAGGAAGGCGCCGGCCGTGCTCTTCTGCACCGGCCGCTCGATACGCTTGCCCGAGCCGTCGCGGATTTCGACGCTCTTGCGGTGCACGATCGCGAGGTCGCCGTCCTCCAGATACGAAATCTCGTCGGTGAAGGGCGCCAGCGCGATTGCGTCGGAGCCGAGATACATTTCGCCCGAGCCGTAGCCGACCGCCAAGGGGCTGCCCTTGCGGGCGCCGACCAGAAGATCCTCTTCGCCGGTGAAGATGAAGGCGAGCGCGAAGGCGCCGCGCAGGCGCGGCAGCGACGCGACTACCGCATCCACCGGACTCTTGCCCGATTTCATCTCGAGGGTGACGAGGTGGGCGATGACTTCCGAGTCGGTTTCGGTCTTGAACTCAGCACCCTTTTTCTGCAGTTCCTCGCGCAGCTCGCGGAAATTCTCGATGATGCCGTTGTGCACGACGGCGAGCTTGTCGGTGGCGTGCGGGTGGGCGTTGTTTTCGTTCGGCGCGCCGTGGGTGGCCCAGCGCGTGTGACCGATGCCGATCTTGCCACCGAGCGGCTCGCGCTTGAGCCGATCTTCCAGGTTCTTGAGCTTGCCCTCGGCGCGGCGGCGCGCGAGTTTGCCGCTCTCCAGGGTGGCGACGCCGGCGGAATCGTAGCCGCGGTATTCGAGCCGCTTCAGCGCCTCGACCATGGCGCCGGCGACCGGTTCATTGCCCAGAATCCCGACGATGCCGCACATGAATTGGCCTCACCCCTCCGACCGCACCGTACCCACAATGCCTTTAGGAGCCGTTGCCGTTCCGATGAAATCAATTCGGATTGCGCCCGGTTGCAAGTAAAGGCGGATGAATCGGTTAATCGGTGTCCTTAACCTTGCGCTTTAGCTTGGCCCTGCCCGACTTCTTGGCCCAGCCGCGCTTGATCACCTGCCGTCCCCGGCCGACCGCGAGTGCATTGGCGGGTACATCCTCGGTGATCACCGAGCCGGAAGCGACATAGGCGCCCTTGCCCACCTTGACCGGAGCCACCAGGGCGGAGTTCGAGCCGACGAAGGCGCCCGCGCCCACATCGGTGAAGTGCTTTTTCGCGCCGTCGAAATTGCAGAAGATGGTTCCGGCGCCGATATTGGCGTCGGCGCCTACGCGGCCGTCGCCGATATAGGCAAGATGATTGGCCTTGGCGCCGGCCTCAATCGAGGCGGCTTTGACCTCGACGAAATTTCCGATGCGCGCCTGCTTGCCGAGCTTGGTCCCCGGCCGCAGCCGCGCGAATGGGCCGACCGAGGCGCCCTTGCCCACGCGCGCGCCTTCCAGGTGTGAGAACGCGTGGATATTCGCGCCGTCCTCGACGACGCAGCCCGGCCCGAAAATCACATAGGGTTCGACGATCACGTCGCGGCCGAGCTTGGTGTCGGCCGAAAGAAAAACGGTATCCGGCGCGATCAGCGTGGCGCCGCCCTTGAGCGCGGCAACGCGCAGGCGCGCTTGCAGCAAGGCCTCGGCCTCGGCGAGCTGGTTCCTATCGTTCACGCCCATGACCTCCTCCTCCGATGCCTCATGCACGATCGCGGCAAGTCCAAGGCTGCGCGCGACCAACACGGCGTCGCTCAAATAGAATTCCCGCTTGGCGTTGTCATTGCCGATGCGTGCCAGCACGTCGCGCGCGATCTTGCCCGAGATCGCCATCACACCGGCGTTGCACAGCGTTATGGTTTGCTCTTCAGGACTTGTGTCGGTCTGCTCACGGATGGCGACAAGGCGACCGTTTTCCTCGATCAATCGGCCATAGCCGTGGGGATTTTCCGCACGGAAGCCGAGCACGGCGACCGGCGCCTGTTTCAGCGCGGCCGCGAGCTTGCGCAAGGTTTCCGCGCGCACCAGCGGTGTGTCGCCGAACACCACGACGATGTCCTCGCCCCTGTCGAAAGCCTTGCGCGCCATGGAAACCGCGTGGGCCGTTCCGCGGCGGGCCTTCTGCACGAAAATTCCGGCCTTGGGTGCAACACGCCGCACCTCGGCAGCGACGTCCGCCCTTCCGGGCCCGATGACGACGGCGATGCGCGCCGGTTTGGCCGCAGTCGCCGCAGCCAACACATGGGAAATCAGGCTCGCCCCGCCGATCCGGTGCAGCACTTTGGGGGTCGCGGACTTCATGCGCGTGCCCTCGCCGGCAGCGAGGATCAAGATCGTGGTGCGTGCGGGCATCGAATCCCCAGGGCCTTCGGGCCGCTCGCGGTGTAGCGGATGCTTGCCCGCACCGGAAGCAGCAGCGAGATGCGGAGCCAAGTCTGGTAAATTCTCTTCGATTCGGCCGATTCGGCCGGCGGTTGATGCAATGGCGAAATTCGGCGCCGGAGGCCCTCCGGCGGAAGATGCCTTCACGCCCTATCTGCTGTGGGGGACGCTCGCACTGTGCGCGGTGGTGCTGGCGGCCGCCAGCATCGCCATTGCGTTCGGCGGCCGCGGCGACGCCCGCAGCGCGGCTGCGAAACGAATAGCGATCCAGGCACCGGCGCCGCTGCTCGCTCCGAGCCTCGCGGAGCTGGAATTGGCGCGGCTCTCGGATGCCGTGCGCCTGCTTTCCGCCGACCGCGAACGGCTTGCGGGCCGTCTTGAACAGATCGAGCGGTCCATAGGCGACATCACCGCCTCGGTCACGCGCGAGCGGCCGGCCGCGCTGGCAATTCCCACCGTCGCAGCCGCGCCACCCGCCCAGGCGCTGGCGGCGCCCCGTGCCGCCGCTGATTCGATTGCCACACGTACGGAATTCGCCGTGGATCTCGGCGGCGATACGTCGGTCGAAGCGTTGCGGGCGCTTTGGGCGACGATGCGCGGCAATCACCCGGCGCTGGCTAACCTGAAGCCGCTCGTCAGCATCCGCGACGGCGGCAAGCCTGGCGTCGTGGAGCTTCGGCTGGTGGCGGGGCCGCTGGCCAACGCGGCGGCGGCGGCGCGCATCTGCGCCCTGCTCGCGGTCAATCAGGTCGCCTGCCAAACCGCGGTTTTCGACGGGCAGCGTTTGGCGTTGCGCTGAGTTCCTCGCGCCGCATTGCAGGAACTCGTTCTAACCGATAAAGCGATCCGCCCGCCGGTCCAAATCCCCATGCAATCGCGCTCGAATCTCGGCGTCTACGCGCTGCTCGCGCTGATGCCGCTGTTCTTCGTCTCGAACCTGGTCATGGGCCGGGCGGCGGTGGCCTATGTCGAGCCGTGGACGCTCGCGTTCTGGCGCTGGGGGCTGGCGGCATTGATCCTGCTCCCGTTCGCGTGGACCGGGATCGCCGCGGCTTCGACCGATATGCGCGCTGCGTGGCGCGAGATCGTGGCGCTCGGCTTTCTCGGCATGATCCTGTGCGGCGGGCTGGTCTATGTGGGCCTCAAGACCACCACCGCGACCCACGGCGCGCTGATCTACGCCTCGTCCTCGATCATGATCGTGCTGCTGGACGCGGCGGCCTATCGCAAGCCCCTGTCGCCGGCGACACTGTTCGGCGCGTTGATCGGCTTCATCGGCGTCGCCGTGATCGTGCTCGAGGGCGAACTCGGACGGCTTATCCACCTCGAATTGAACCGCGGCGACCTCGTGATCGCTGTTTCTGCATTCGCCTGGGCGATCTATTCGGTGCTTTTGAAGCGGGAGCGGCTGGCGCGATTGGGCACGCTGCCTCTGTTCGCGATGATTGCGCTCGCCGGCAGTGCGCTCCTGGTGCCGCCGATGCTCTACGAGGTCGTCGTGCTCGGCGCCTTTCCGAGCGGGATCAAGGCCTGGGCCATGATCGTGGCGCTCGCAATCTTCCCGTCGGTGCTCGCTTTCGGGCTCTACCAGTACGGGGTGAAGCGGGTTGGGCCCTCGGTGACCGGGGTCTATCTCTACCTGCTGCCGCCCTTCGGAGCAGCGCTGGCGTGGCTGACGCTCGGCGAGCGGCTGCACCCCTATCACGCGGTCGGCATGCTGCTGATCCTGGCCGGTGTCGTGCTGGCGACCGGCGAGTTCCGCAAGGCGAAGCCTGTGTGAGGGTCTCCGCGGGCGCCTCTGAGGGAAAATACCTATTATTTCAGCGCTACTACGTAGTTATCCTCATAATCCACATTACTGGTGCCCGTTACCTCTCAGGCCCCCGGCGCGGAGGCGTTTGGAAAGAACAGTTGCTGGCCGTTGATCTTGTAGTCGGCGATCGCCTTCTGGCCCTCGGGCGAAACCAGCCAATCGATGAAGGCCTGGCCGAGCTCTTTCTTCACAGCCGGATGCTTCGCCGGGTTCACCAGGATCACGCCGTACTGGTTGAACAGGGGCGGGTCGCCTTGGACTGCGATTTCAAGGTCGCCACGGCTCCGAAACGATATCCAGGTGCCACGGTCGGCCAAAAGATAGCCATTCGATGCCGAAGCCATATTGAGCGCGGCACCCATTCCCTGCCCGATCTCGCGGTACCAGGGGCCCTTGTCCTTCGCGATATCGATGTCGGCCGCCTTCCATAGATTGAGCTCGGCGAAGTGGGTTCCGCTTTGGTCGGCCCGGGAAATGAACAGCACTTCCGCCGCCCGGATTTTTCGAAAAGCGGCGAGAACGTCCTGCGTTCCGGCGATGCGGGCCGGGTCGGATTTTGGGCCCAGGAGAACGAAATCGTTGTACATGACCGGGAAGCGCTTCACACCATTGCCGTCAGCGACGAATTTCTCCTCAAGCGGCTTGGCATGTACGAGGACAACGTCGGCGTCGCCGCGGCGGCCGACATCGAGCGCCTGGCCGGTGCCGAGCGCGACCACACGCACGTCGATGCCGGTCTTGGCTTTGAACAGCGGCAGGATGTGGCGGAACAGGCCGGAATTGTCGGTCGAGGTGGTGGAGGCGACGACGATCGAGCGCTCCTGCGCGATGGCGGGTGAAGCGCCCACGAGCGCGAGTGTGACTCCAAGGGCCAGAACGACACGACGGGTCTGCATGATTTCCTCCGTTTACATATTCAGACGAGCAGCTCGCCGGCCACGAATCGGCGCGCTTCATTGGTCTTCGGGTTCGAGAAGAATTTTTCGGCGGGTGCGATTTCGGCCACGCGGCCGCGATGCAGCAGCACGACTTCGCCGGCGAGACGGCGCGCCTGGCCGAGATCGTGCGTGGCGATCACCACTTTGATACCGAGCGCGGTGACAGCGCCGATCACATCCTCGACCGCCTTGGTGGCGGCGGGGTCGAGGCTCGCGGTCGGCTCGTCGAGGAAAAGCACGGCCGGCCCCTTGGCCAGCGCACGGGCGAGCGCCAGCCTCTGCTGCTCGCCGCCGGATAGCTTGCGCGCGGGCCGCTCGCCGAGGCCGGAGAGGCCGACGAGCGCGAGAAGCTCCTCACAACGTGTGCCGCGCGCATCGCGCGAGACACCTGCTGCGGCCAGCGCATAGCGCAGGTTTCCAGCAGTGCTACGGTGCAGCATCACCGGCCGCTGGAACATGAGCGCGCGGCGCACCGGCGGCGTGTGCTCGACGCCGCCCCAGCTCACGCGGCCGCGCGTCGGCTCGATCAGGCCCATGGCGAGGCGCAGCAGCGTCGTCTTGCCCGAGCCGTTCGGTCCGATCAGCGCGGTCGGCGCACCGGATGCGATCGTCAACGAAATTCGATCGAGAACCGTGACCGCACCCGCGGTCACGCTGACGTCTTCGAGGTTGATCGGAAGTTCGCTCACGGGCGCTCGCATCTGCTATCCCGCGAAGCGCTGGCCGAGGCCGCGGGTGCCCCAGGCGAGCGCGTTGACGATCAGTACGATCGTCAAGAGCACCATGCCGAGGCCGATGGCGAGCGGCAGATCGCCCTTGGACGTTTCGAGCGCGATCGCGGTCGTCATGGTGCGGGTGAAGCCGTCGATATTGCCGCCGACGATGATGACGGCACCGACCTCAGCCGCGGCGCGGCCGAATCCGGCGAGCAACGTGGTGACTAGGCTGAAGCGTGCGTCCCAGATCAGGGTGGCGATGCGGCCGAGCGGTCCCACGTCCATTGCCGCGAGCTCGTCGCGGTATTCGAGCCATAGATCCTCAAGGGTCTGGCGCGAGAGCGCGGCGATGATCGGCGCGATCAGGATGGTTTGCGCGATGATCATCGCCTGCGGCGTGAAGAGTATTCCCCACGAGCCGAGCGGACCGGAGCGCGACAGCAGCAGGAACACCGCGAGCCCGACCACGACCGGCGGCAGGCCCATGAGTGCGTTGAGGGTGACGATCACACCTTCGCGGCCGCGGAAGCGGGTCAGCGCGATCAGCGCGCCGAATGGCACGCCGATCAGCGCCGCGAGGATCGCCGCCGAAAGGCTCACGAACAGCGACAGCCGAACGATGGCGTACAAGGCCGGATCGCCGCTCAGCACGAGCTGCAGCGCCGAGGCGTTTTCGGGCATTTGCCCTCCCTCCGCGAAAGAGGGCATGGATTCCCCTTTCGGACAAATCTCGTATAGAACGCAGTTTCACGCAGCTTGAAGCAGGCCATGAACGAGTATCTGACCACGGCGGAAACCGCCCGCTACCTTCGCCTCGGCGAGCGCAAGCTCTATGAACTGGTCGCCCAGGGCCGCATTCCCTGCACCAAGGCCACAGGCAAGTGGCTGTTTCCGAAGTCGGCGCTCGATCGCTGGCTGGCGGCCGGGCTTCTGGTTCCGGAAGGCCTGGTCGCTAGCCCTGCTCCCGCGATCGTGGCAGGAAGTCATGACCCGCTGCTGGAATGGGCGCTGCGCGAGAGCGGCTCGGGGCTCGCGTTGCTCGCCGAGGGTAGCGAGCGCGGCCTGCGCCGGCTCGCGGCAGGCGAAGCGATGGTCGCCGGCATTCACCTGCATCGCATCGAGGGCGAGGACGAAGACGCAAACCTGCAGGCGGTCGCGGTTGAGAGTTCGCTCGCCGACGCGGTGTTGATCTCTTTCGCGCGGCGCGAACAAGGCTTGGTACTCGCTCCCGGCAATCCACTGAAGGTCAAAACGATTGCAGACGTCGCCAAGCGTGGCGCGCGCATGGTGGAACGGCAGGCTGGCGCCGGGGCGCAGGCACTGCTCTTGCGTCTCTTGCGCTCGGCGAAACTCGAACTCACCGACTTGAAGCGCGCCAAAGCCCCTGCCCGCACCGGCGACGATCTGGCGCTCGCGGTGCGCGAGGGCCGCGCCGATTGCGGCATTGCGACGCGTGCGGTCGCTGCGACGCGCGGGCTCGAATTCGTTTCGCTTTGCTGGGAGAAATTCGATCTCGTGCTGCGGCGACGCGACTATTTCGAGCCGGGGCCGCAGGTGCTGTTCAAGCTCGCCCGCAGCCCCGAATTCGCGTCCCGCGCCGCCGCACTCGGCGGCTATGAAGTAGCCGACAGTGGCACGGTATTGCTCAACCGCTAGCGCTCACGCCTTGTAGCGGCTGGCCACGTAGTCCCAGTTGATTAGATTATCCAGCACCGCCTTCACGTGAGCAGGGCGGCGATTTTCGTAGTCGAGATAATAGGCGTGCTCCCATAGGTCGACGCCGATCAGTGCGTTCTTGCCGCTCGTCAACGGGCCGTCGCCGCCGAACGTGGGCATGAGTTCGACTTTGCCGCCGTCCTGCACCAGCCAGATCCAGCCGGAACCGAACACGGTGCCCGAGGCCGCGCTCATGCGCTCCTTCAAGGTGTCGACGTTGCCGAACGCCTCGTTGATCTTGGCCAGGAGCGCGCCGGTCGGTGCTTTGGCGCCGCCCGGCTTCAACATGTTCCAATAGAGCTCGTGGTTCCAGCATTGGCCGGCGTTGTTGAGGAAGCGCCGGTCGGTATCCTTGGCGCTTTCGACCACGATCTGCTCGATGCTCATGGTCGCGTATTTGGTGTCTTTGGTGATGTTGTTGAGGTTGGCGTAGTAGCTGGCGTGGTGCCGGTTGTAATGCAGGAACACCGTGCGGTTGCCGATGGTTGGCGCGAGCTGCGGTTCGGCGAACGGCAGCGGAGGTTGTTTGAACGGCCCGGCCGGTGGAGCCGCGGGTGCGGCGGGAGCCTGGGCCTGGGCGCGGATGATGTAGGGGCTCGCGATGGTCGCAGCGGCAGTGGCCGTCGCCACGAAAGCGCGGCGGGTGAGCTTGGCGGACATGACTTCCTCCCTGTGGCGCTCAGGGTTGTTCGGAAGCCAAAACGCCTCCGGAGCGCCGGTGAAATTAGGCCTGAGTCTATCGGAGGCAGGGGTTTCGGCAAGGCGGCAACAGGCTATTGCCATCGTCTTGCCGCATCACGTTTTCGCGTCCGGCGGGCCGTCAGGTCGGCAGCGCGGTTTCCACCAGGCGCACCCAATAAGAGCTGCCGAACGGGATCGCCGCGTCGTTGAAGTCATAGGCCGGGTGGTGGATCGGCGCGGTGTCGCCGTTGCCCATGAAGATGAACGCGCCGGGGCGGGCCTGCAGCATGAAGGCGAAGTCCTCCCCGCCCATGACCGGCACCGCGTTCGGGTTCACCTGCGCCGCGCCGGCGACATCGCGGGCGACCGAGGCGGCGAAGTCGGTGGCGCCGGGATCGTTCACGACCACCGGATAGTCGCGGCTGTAGAGCACTTTGGCCTTGGCGCCGTGCAGGCGGGCGACGCCCTCGGCGATCTCGACGATGCGCTTCTCCAAAAGGTCGCGCGTTTCCGCCTTGAGCGATCGCGCGGTGCCGCGCAGCAGCGCGCTCTGCGGGATCACGTTGTCGGTGAAGCCGGCCTGAAACAGCGTAATCGAGACCACCGCGCTCTCGAGCGGATCGACGTTGCGCGAAACGATCTGCTGCAAGGCGCTGACGATCTCGGACCCGACCAGCACCGTATCGACGGCAAAATGCGGCCGCGCCGCGTGACCGCCGACGCCCTCGACCTCGATGGTGAGGCGGTCGGCCGCGGCCATGAGCGGGCCTGAGCGGATCGCGAAGCTGCCGACCGGCAGACCGGGATAATTGTGCAGGCCATACACTTCGTCGATCTTGAAGCGGTCGAGCATGCCGTCGTCGATCATGGCCTTGGCGCCGGCGCCGCCCTCTTCGGCGGGCTGGAAGATGACGACCGCGGTGCCGTCGAAATTGCGCGTGTCGCAAAGATGCCGCGCGGCGCCGAGCAGCATCGCGGTGTGGCCGTCGTGGCCGCAGGCGTGCATCTTGCCCGGGTTCTTGGAGGCGTATGGCAGCCCGGTGGCTTCCTCGATCGGCAGCGCGTCCATGTCGGCGCGCAGCCCCACGACCTTGCCGCTCTCCTTCTTGCGGCCGCGGATCACGCCGACGACGCCGGTGCGGCCGATGCCGGTGGCAACCTCGTCGCAGCCGAAGGATTTCAGCTTGTCGGCGACCTTGGCGGCGGTGCGGTGTACCTCGTAGAGCAGCTCGGGATCGCTGTGGAAATCGCGCCGCCAGGTGGCGACTTCGTCGGCGCGGTCGGCAACGCGATTGATGACGGGCATGCGAAAACTCCTCGCCCAACCATGTAGCGGGTCGCCGGGGCGGGTCAATGGCCGCGCGGAATCAGGCTTTCGGACGGATGAAGACGGTGGCGCACACGTGCGGGCTATTGACGCGAATCCGGGGGCCCCATACCTGTCGCGCCTAGGGCCCGTAGCTCAGTGGTAGAGCACGTGACTTTTAATCACGGTGTCGATGGTTCGATCCCATCCGGGCTCACCACTTCCCAACGCTCGCGCGTCTCAGCCGCGAAATCGGTGAAGCGCTTGGCGCTGATCGCCTGGCGGATGCCCTCCATCAGCTCCTGGTAATAGGCGACGTTGGCCCAGGTCAGCAGCATGGCGACGAGCGTCTCGTTGGCCTTCACCAGATGATGCAGGTAGGCGCGCGAATAGTCGCGCGCGGCCGGGCAAGTGCTTTCAGGATCAAGCGGCTGCGGGTCGTCGGCGTGGCGGGCATTCTTCATGTTGAGCTTGCCGAAGCGGGTATAGGCGAGCGCGTGGCGGCCGGCGCGGGTCGGCAGCACGCAATCGAACATGTCGATGCCGCGCGCGACCGCGCCGAGAATGTCGTCGGGCTCGCCGACGCCCATCAAATAGCGCGGCCGGTCTACCGGCAGTTCCGGCACCGTGATGTCGAGGGTCCGGTACATGATCTCCTGCGGCTCGCCGACCGCGAGGCCGCCGATGGCATAGCCGTCGAAGCCGATGCCAACGAGTTCGCGCGCCGAACGCCGGCGCAGTTCCGGCGATACGCCGCCCTGCACGATGCCGTAGAGCGCGCGGCCAGGCTGTGCGCTGAATGCGCGCTTGCTGCGCTCGGCCCAACGCAGCGAGAGCGTCATGGCGCGCTCCACCTCCGCGTCGGGCGCGGGCAAGCGGATGCATTCGTCGAGCTGCATGGAAATATCGGCGCCTAACAGCCGCTGGATCTCGATGGCGCGTTCGGGCGAAAGCTCGACGGTCGCGCCATCAATGTGGGATTGAAAGATGACGCCGCCCTCCTCCACCTTGCGCAGTTTCGATAGCGACATGACCTGGAAGCCGCCGGAGTCGGTCAGGATCGGTTGCGGCCAACGCATGAACTTATGCAGGCCGCCGAGCGCGGCGATCCGCTCGGCGCCGGGGCGCAGCATCAGATGATAGGTATTGGCGAGCACGATGTCGGCGCCGGCCGCGCGTACGTGCTCGGGCAGCATCGCCTTGACGGTCGCGGCGGTGCCGACCGGCATGAAGGCGGGCGTGCGGATTTTCCCGCGCGGGGTTGCGATCTCGCCGCGGCGCGCGTCGCCGTCGCCGGCGAGGATGGAAAAGCGGAACAAGTCGGAATTATCCGCCGAGTTCGTCGATCTTGACGATTGTATAGTCGTATTCCTGTTCCTTCTCCGACACTTTAAACTCGGCGCTCATCTCAATCTTCTTCTCGCGCAGGTCGGTCTTCCACCAGCGGTCCTCTTCGTTCTCGTAGGAGGCGCCGTAGTCGATGCTGCCGTCGGCAATCAGCGCGAACGGATAGCACTGGCCGTCATCCTCGGGTCGACCCGAGAGGCCGTACATGTAGAAGTCGCCGGCGGCCTTGCCCTTGTCGTCGAGCAGGAGATCGAAGCTCAAAGGGTTTTGGTCACCGTTCTCGGCGTTCTCGGCGTAGACGCGAACATATTTCATGATGCTCCCCTCCCAACGCTGACATTATAGACCTCGCTTGATACGATGTTGCGATGGCTGCAATCGACCTGGATTCGTACTTCGCCCGCATCGGCTATTCAGGGCCCAGGGCCGCAACGCTGGAGACGCTGCAAGCGCTGCACCTGCTGCATCCGGTCGCCATTCCATTCGAGAACCTCGATCCCCTGATGAAGCAGCCGGTGCCGCTGGAGCTGAAGGCGCTCGCGGCAAAGCTCATTGACCAGAGGCGCGGCGGCTATTGCTACGAGCAGAACACCTTATTTGCGGGCGTGCTGGAGGCCTTGGGTTTTTCAGTCGCGACCCTTGCAGCGCGGGTGCAATGGAACGTGCCGCCCGGCACGGTCACTCCGCGTTATCATATGGTGCTTCGGATCGACTTACCGGAAGGGCGATACATCGCCGATGTGGGGTTCGGGCGGCTCACGCTTACGGCGCCGTTGCGGCTGGCGTCCGATATCGAGCAATCGACTCCGCATGGACTCCATCGGCTGATCCGGGTCGGCGACGAATTCCAGCTACAGGCAAAACTCAGCCAGCAATGGGCGCCGATTTTTCAGCTTGCATTGCAGGAGCAAGCGCCTGCCGACTGGGAGGTCGCCAACTGGTTCACCTCCACCAATCCGGGATCGATCTTCACACAGGGCTTGATGGTGGCGCGCCCGGTCGGCGATTGCCGCTACGGCTTGTTCAATAGCGATCTTCGGATCCACCACCCCGACGGGCGGATCGAGCGGCGCACATTGAAGACGCCGGATGAGCTCACATCGGTGTTGAGAAACGATTTTCGCATCCGCATGCCCAAAGGATCAGGCGAATTATTCGATCGATTGTTTTCAGGTCTCGGGAAATAGCAGGCAGGCGTCGCCGTAAGAATAGAAGCGATAGCCCTTGTCGATGGCGTGCGCATAGGCGTGTTGCATGCGCTCCAGACCGGAAAAAGCTGCGACCAGCATGAACAGTGTCGAACGCGGTAGGTGGAAATTGGTCAGCAGCGCGTCCACGGCGCGGAACTTGTAGCCCGGCGTGATGAAGAGCGAGGTCGGGCTGCTGAACGGCCTGAGCCCGCCCCCCTCACCGACCGCGGATTCAAGCAGCCGCAGCGCCGTGGTGCCGACGGCGACGATGCGGCCGCCGCGCTCGCGCACGCCGTTCAACACGATGGCCGTGGCCTTGGAGACCTCGCCGTGCTCCGGGTGCATGCGATGGCCCGCCGTGTCTTCGCTCTTCACAGGAAGAAACGTTCCGGCGCCGACCTGCAGCGTCACGCGTGTGAGGACGACGCCCTGCGCCTCGATGCGCTTGAGCAGTTCCGGCGTGAAATGTAGGCCCGCGGTGGGCGCGGCGACCGAGCCCGGGTTGGCGGCATAGACGGTCTGATAGTCGGTGCGGTCCTGCTCGTCGTCAGCGCGGCGCGACGCGATGTAAGGTGGCAGCGGCACATGGCCGAGCGCTTCGATCGCCTCCTCGAGTACAGGCCCGTGGAAATCAAAGCGTAGCAGCACCTCGCCGCCCTCGCCTTTCACCTCGACAATGGCGTCAAGATTGCCCAACAGGCACACGCGGCCTTCATGACCGAAGCGGATGCGGTCGCCGGGCTGCAAGCGCTTGGCGGGCTTCACCAGTGCCAGCCAGGAATCCTCGCCGCGCCGCTCGATGAGCGTGGCTTCGATCTTGGCGGCGCCATCGTCGCGCGTGCGCACGCCCTCTAACCGCGCCGGGATCACCTTGGTGTCGTTCAGCACCAGCGCGTCGCCGGGGCGCAGGAATTCCGGCAGGTCGCGCAGCGTACAATCGGCTAATTCGGGGCTTAAACCCGGCCGCACCACGAGCAACTTTGCCGCGTCGCGCGGCGATACGGGCCGGAGCGCGATGAGGTCCGCGGGCAATTGGTAGTCGAATAGATCGGCGCGCAATCCGTTACTCCGCCTCTTGGCCGCCAGCGCTATTCAGTCAGCGTTCAGAAACCGGCTCCTACCGTGTACCCGTTAAGAGCCGCCGCAAGGCGGTCACTCATACAGGAGAGCGCACAAATGTCGCGCACTAGGTCGTTTCTAACCGTCGCGGTCGCGGCCGGTTTTCTCGCTACGGGTCTGATGTTTACCCAGATTCCTGGCACCGTTGCCAAAGACTTGACGGTGGCTGCTTCCGACAAGGCCGCAGCCAAGAAAAAGGCCGCCGAAGAGCGGGCCATGAAGAAGAAAGAGGCCGCCGAAAAGAAGGCGATGGCAAAGAAAGCGGCCGCCGATAAGAAGGCGGCGGCAAAGAAGGCAGCCGCCGAAAAAGCGGCCATGAAGAAGAAAGAGGCCGCCGAAAAAGCAGCGGCGAAGAAGAAAAAGAAGTAAGCAGCGGTACCGGTTGACCCTCTCCCCTGCCGAAGTCGGATATTTCCGACTTCGGCCATTCCAAAATGCCCAACTCGGGCAAGCCCGAGTTGGGATGGGAGAGGGTCCGTTACTTCTACTTAGCGTCCGCCGCGATCTTGGCCGAGATGATCTTGTCCGGATTTTGCACCGGCTCGCCGCGCTTGATCTTGTCGACGTTCTCCATGCCTTCGGTAACCTGGCCCCAGACGGTGTACTGACCGTCGAGGAAGGGTGCCGCGGCGAAGCAGATGAAGAACTGGCTGTCGCCCGAGTCCGGGTTCTGTGCGCGCGCCATGGAGGCGGTGCCGCGGACGTGTTTTTCCTTGCTGAACTCTGCCTTCAGCTTCTTGCCCGAGCCGCCGGTGCCGGTGCCTTGCGGGCAGCCGGTCTGCGCCATGAAGCCTTCGATGACGCGGTGGAATACGATGCCGTCGTAGAATTTCTTGCGCACCAGTTCCTTGATCTGCTTGACGTGACCGGGCGCGAGATCGGGCCGCAGCGCGATGGTGACGGAGCCCTTGGTGGTCTCCAGGATTAGGGTGTTCTCGGGGTCGCTCGCCATCTTGTTCTCCTACTGCGCGATCGCGCGGACGATTTTATCGGGATCGGTGACGGCGCCGCTGCCGGGCGCGCCGCGCTTCAGTTTGTCGACCACGTCCATGCCCGTCACGACCTCGCCGATCACGGTGTATTGCCCGTTCAGGCCCGAGTTCTCGGCGAACATGATGAAGAACTGGCTGTTGGCGGTATGGATGCTGTCGCCGCGCCGCGCCATGCCGACGATGCCGCGCTTGAACGACACGGCCGAAAATTCCGCCTGCAGATTCGGATATTTCGAGCCGCCGGTGCCATCGCCGCGCTGACCGTCGCCGGTTTGCGCCATGAAACCTTCCATCACGCGGTGGAACGGCACGTTGTTATAGAAGCCTTCCTTGGCGAGCGTCTTCAACCGCTCGGCGTGCTTGGGCGCGAGATCGGTGCGCAGCCGGATGACGATGCGGCCCTTGGTGGTCTCGAGCGTGAGCAGATTGGGATCGGTCTGCGCCGAAGCGGCGGAGGCGAGCGACAGGGCAAGCACGAACGCGAGTGCGAAACGGAACATCTGGTTCTCCGGTGAATGCGCCTCAGCGG
>DATBTC010000043.1:0-16134 GCA_036559465.1 Xanthobacteraceae bacterium | reverse complement strand
CGCTCGATGGCCTCGCGCGCGTCGGCGGCGGGCGCGGGCTCGCCGAAAATCTCCGGATCGACCGCAAGCAGCAAATCCGGGCGCTCATAGGCGGCGCGGCCGAGCATGACGCCATCCACGTATTCGAGATGCCGCGCGGCTTCAGCGATGTCTGCAATGCCGCCATTGATGACGATCGGCACATTCGGCAAGCGGGCCTTCAGCCGATAGACGCGACCGTAATCGAGCGGCGGGATGTCGCGGTTCTCGCGCGGCGAAAGGCCGTCGAGCCAAGCCTTGCGCGCGTGCACGATGAGCGCGTCGGCCCCGGCAGCGACAACTCGATCGACGAACCGGTCGAGCGATTCCTCGGTGTCCTGCTCGTCGATGCCGAGCCGGCACTTGACCGTGACCGGCACGGCGACAGCGGCTTTCATCGCGGCGACGCAATCGGCCACGCGCTCGGGCTCGGCCATGAGGCAGGCGCCGAAGCGGCCGCTTTGCACACGGTCAGACGGGCAGCCGACGTTGAGGTTGATTTCGGCGTAGCCGAGGTCGGCGCCGATCCTGGCGGCCTTGGTCACCTCGCGCGGATCGGAGCCGCCGAGTTGCAGCGCCACCGGATGCTCGAACGGATCGAAGCCCAGCAGCCGCGCGCGATCACCGTGGATCACGGCGCTGGTGGTCAGCATCTCGGTATAGAGGAGCGTCTTCCGGGTGAGCAGCCGATGGAAGTAGCGGCAGTGGCGATCGGTCCGCTCCATCATCGGCGCTACGGAAAAGCGCCACTTGCGGGCATGCGAAGCAGTCATGCCCCTTCCTGCCAGATCGGGGGACGGGATGCCACCCGTCCCGCGCATGGCAGGTCGCGCGAGGCGTTACTGCGAGCCCGCCAATCCGAGCTTCTTCACCAGCGCGCTCCACTTTTCCTTCTCGGATTTGAGATATTGCACGGTCACCTCGATGGAAGGCGGGTCGATCGGTATCAGCCCGAGCAGCGCCATCCTTTGCTGCATGTCCTTGTCGGACATGATCCGCTTCATCTCCTCGTGCAGCTTGACGACGATCTCGCGCGGCGTCTTGGCCGGCGCGAGCAGCATGTGCCAGGACACGGCTTCGAAATCGGCGGCGCCGGAAGCTTCAGCGAACGGCAGGACGTCGGGCAGCACCGGAAGCCGCGTCAGTGCGGAGACCGCGAGCGCGCGCAAGCGGCCGTCCCTGATCAGCGGCAATGAAGCCCCGGCTTCGGCGAAGGCGAGATGCACCACGCCTGTGGAAATATCCACCATCGACTGGGGAGTGCTGCGATACGGGATGTGATTCATGTCCAGCCCGAATCTTTGCTTCATGAATTCGATGGACAGGTGCTGCGCCACACCGGGTCCCGGCGAGCTGTAGGTGAGAGGTGTCGCCGACGCCTTGGCAAATTTGATGAGGTCGGGAACCGACTGGATCGGCAGCGCCGGATTGACGACCAGGATGAAGGGCGACTTCAGATACCAGGAGACTGGAGCGAAATCCTTTTCCGGGTCGTAGTTGATTTGCTTGAACAGCGTCGGATTAATCGACATCGCGGAGCTGGTGGAAATCAACAGCGTGTGTCCGTCGGCCGGCGCGTTCGCCACCGCGACGGCGGCGAGCATCAGCGACGCGCCCGGCTTGTTTTCGATGATTACCGGCTTGCCGAGACTCTGCGACAGCTTCTCGCCGTACATGCGCGCGATCACGTCCATGCCGGTGCCGGCCGCCAAGGGCACGACGATCGTGATGGGCCGAGACGGATAGGCCTGGCCGAGCGCCGGTGACGCGGCGCCGAGCGCGGTCAAGGCGAGCGCAGCGAGCGCCCAACGTACGAGCTGGAACATTTCCTTACCCTCCCCGTGACTTCTTGTTCTGAAGCGTGACGTTTGCGGGATTTGAAGAAGAATTTCGGGTAAGCATAGGTCTGCCCTTGCGGCCGAACAAGGTGTTCGGCGCGAGCTGCATGATCGGCGGAATTTCGATGCAGGAAGCCAAGGAACGCGTCGCACTCGGATCGGTTGTCGCTTCGGCCGGGCTCACGCTCGCCAAGACGGTGGTCGGATTCGCCTCAGGTTCGCTGGCGATCCTTTCGGAGGCCGGCCACTCGCTCGCCGATCTGGTGGCCACCGTCATCACTTATTTCGCCGTACGCGTCTCGGGTAAGCCAGCGGATGCGGAGCACCATTACGGTCACGGCAAGATCGAAAGCATCTCGGCGCTGGCGGCCACCGCGCTTCTGTTCGTGCTCGCGGGCATCGTATTCTGGGAATCGGGTCAGCGATTGTTCGGCGACCACGGCCACACGGTCGAAGCCACCTTCTGGGCTTTCGGCGTAATCGTTCTGTCTATTGTGGTGGATTTCTTTCGGGCGCGGCAATTACGCCAAGTGGCGAAGGAATCCTCGAGTCAGGCGCTGGAAGCCGACGCGCTGCATTTCGATTCGGATTTATGGTCCTCGCTCGCGGTGCTGGTGGGGCTCGCCGCCGTCGCAGCGGGGTACCTGTGGGCCGACGCGGTCGCGGCGGGCGTGGTCGGCGTCCTCATCTGCGTGGCCGGCTGGCGGCTGGCGCGGCGCACCATCGACACGCTCACCGACACGGCGCCCGAGGGCGCTGCGGAAAAGATCGCGGCTATCGCCCGACGCGTCGGCGGCGTGGTGGCGATCGAGCGCGTGCGCGCCCGCCAGGTCGGCCCACAATTGTTCGTGGAGCTTGGCGTCGCGGTGAGCCGCCTGTTGCCGCTCGATCGAGTGTCCGCGGTTCAGAGCGAGTGTATCGCCGCGATCCGCGCGGCCTTGCCCGAGGCCGAAGTGACGGTGACGATCACGCCCAAGGCGCTCAATAACGAAACGGTGCTTGAGCGGGTGATCGTGATTGCGCGTAACCGCGGCCTCGCGGTGCATCACATCATGGTTCATCAGCTAGCGGGTGGGCCGGCGATCAGCCTGGACCTCGAAGTCGACCGCGCCATGCCGCTCGGCAAGGCGCACGAGATCGCCAGTGGCCTCGAAGACGCGATCGGCGAGGACATCGGCGGCAGGGCGGAGGTCGAAACCCATATCGAGCCGATGCAAACCGCCGGCATTTCCGGCCGCGAGGCGGTCGAAAAAGTGCGGGCGGAGATCGCGGACTTGATGGGCGAGCTGGTCCCGGCGAATAGCCCACTCGGCGACGTGCACGAAGTGCGCGTGCGCGAGACGCCGCTGGGGCTGGTGGTGAATTTCCACTGCCGCGCCGACCCCGCGCTCCCGGTCGAAGCGGTGCATGCGGCGGTGGATGAGCTGGAGCGGCGGCTCAAGGAGCGTCGGCGCGATGTGCACCGGGTGATCGGCCACGCGGAACCGGCGTAGAAAGCTCCGGTTGCTACCCAAAAACCGGCTTTTTTCGTCTCTTGACTCTAGACAAGCGACTCAAACTTCGATTCTTATAGGGCGATTCGGGGAGATGCGGCACATCGCTCCGACGATGTAGGTACGGGACTCCGGGGAGGCCTGCGATGGCGCGCACCAACGCGGCCAGCGCTTCCTTTCAGACTCAAAATTTGCGCGGGTTCGCTCACTCGCTGCATCGCCCTGTGCTGCAGCGCCTGCTGACAGCCGAGCCGTTGCTGCGACGCGCAGTGCCGATTCTGATCGTCGCCTTCATTGCCGCAGTCGCGGTCGGCGCCGTGGTGCAGATCACCAACCATCGCCAGGAGACGATCGACGACGCGGGCAAGGAGCTGGCGCTACTTTCGTTGCTGCTGGGCGAAGATCTTACTCGGCGCGCCGGCGATGACACCGCAGCGGCCAAGGCGCAGGCGACGCTGCGCGAGGCGCTGCCGACCCTTGCCATCGCCCGCGGCCGGCGCCTCTATATCACCGAGGCCGGTGGACGAATCCTCGCTACGGCCCCGGAAGGAAAATTTCCCGCGACGCTGATTGACGTGCTCGGCCCGGGCCAGGCGCTGACCGTGCTCGCCGAGCGGGCGGGCGTAATGGAGGTCGCGCTCGCCGACGGAACACTCGCGCTCGTCACGGTGCGAACGCTGGCCGCGCCGTTCGGGCAGATCGCCTTGCTGCAGCCGCGCGACACCGTGCTCGAGCGTTGGCGTGGGAACTCCGCGCTCACGATCACGCTCATCACCACCACCGGCTTCGTGCTGCTGATCCTCGGCTTCGCCTTTCACTGGCAATCGACGCGCGCGCAGGAGGCCGACACTATCTATGAGCTGGTGCGCACGCGCTTCGACACCGCGCTCAATCGCGGGCGCTGCGGACTGTGGGACTGGGACCTGGCACGCGGGCGCATCTATTGGTCGGACTCCATGTTCGAGATTCTCGGTCTGGAGCCGCGCGAAGAGCTTCTGTCATTCTGGGAAGTCGACGACCTCGTGCACCGCGAGGACGGGCGTCTCTATGATATCGCGACGCAGCTCGCCGACGCTTCCGATGGTGTGATCGACCGCGCCTTCCGCATGCGGCATGCCAACGGCGACTGGGTCTGGCTGCGCGCCCGCGCCCAGCTCGTGCGCTATGACGGCGACGACAGCCCGCACCTGATCGGGATCGCGGTCGACACCACCGAGCAGCACAAGCTGGTGGAGCGCACCGCCACCGCCGATATGCGGTTGCGGGACGCGGTCGAGAATATTTCCGAGGCCTTCGTGCTATGGGACGCCGAGAGCCGCCTGGTGCTGTGCAATTCCAAGTATCAGCAGCTGCACGGGCTGCCCGAGGAAATGACCGTGCCCGGCACGGCTTACGAGGACGTGCTCGCGGTCGGTCGCCAGCCGATCGTGCGCACCGCGCTCAAATCC
Organism: Xanthobacteraceae bacterium; assembly: GCA_036559465.1. Lineage (GTDB taxonomy): Bacteria > Pseudomonadota > Alphaproteobacteria > Rhizobiales > Xanthobacteraceae > JAHFPN01. The sequence continues at coordinate 11,337 of DATBTC010000043.1, read as the reverse complement.
GACGGCAAGCCCGAGGAAGGCGCGCGCTCCTACGAGGCGCAGCTCGCCGACGGCCGCTGGCTCAAGATCAGCGAGCGGCGCACCAAGGACGGCGGCCTGGTTTCGGTCGGTACCGAGATCACGCAGATCAAGCGCCACGAAGAGCGGCTGATGGAGAGCGAGCGGCAGAAGATGGTGACGATCGCCGATCTGCGCCGCTCGCAACAGACGCTCGAATACCAGGCGCAGCAGCTCGCCGAACTCGCGCAGAAATACGCCGAGGAAAAAACCCGCGCGGAGAACGCAAACCAGTCCAAGTCCGACTTCCTGGCCAACATGAGCCACGAGTTGCGCACGCCGCTCAACGCCATCATCGGTTTCTCCGAAATCATGGAGTCGGGCATGTTCGGCCCGCTGGGTTCGGAAAAATACACCGAATACTGCGAGGACATTCGCGAGAGCGGGCGCTATCTGCTCGACGTCATCAACGACATTCTCGACATGTCGAAGATCGAGGCGGGCCGCGTGCGGCTGCAGTTCGAGGACGTGCGGCTCGACGAGCTGGTGACCGAGACCATGCGCGTGATGTCGGTCAAGGCCGACGAGAAAGGACTCAAGGTCGAGTCGGAGATCGCAACGGGGCTCGCCATGCGCGGCGACCGCCGGGCGCTGAAACAGATCCTGCTCAATCTGCTCTCGAACGCCATCAAATTCACCCAGGAGGGCGGCCGGATCGTTGTGCGGGCGCGCATTTCGCGAAACTCCGCGATGCTGCTGATCGAGGATTCGGGCATCGGCATCCCGAGAATCGCGTTGCAGAAGCTCGGCCGGCCGTTCGAACAGGTGGAGAGCCAGTTCACCAAGACCCACAAGGGCTCGGGCCTCGGGCTCGCGATCGCGCGCTCACTCGCCGAGCTGCACGGCGGCGCCATGCGCATCCGCTCGGTCGAGGGTATCGGCACGGCCGTCATCATCCGGCTGCCGCTCGAGGTGCGAAAGCAGCTCGCGGCCTGAAGCCTATTCCACCTCTAAGAGTCGTTTGAAACAGGCGCGTACGCGCTTCTGCGTGTCTTTCAGGTGCGCATCGAGCGTCGCGAAATCCGGCAGGCCCGCCGCGCGGGCGAGCAGCGTGAGCAATCCGGGCCCCGCCTGCTTCGGATCGAACGGCTTTGATAGGCAGAGCCGCAGAATCTGTCCAAGATCGGCGTAAAGCTGCCAGGCACCGCGCAACAGCTCGCTGTCGGCGGTGTCGAGCAGGCCCAGCGACTGGGCCTTTGCGAGCACTTGGCCGGTATTTGCATTGAGGATTTCCGGCCGGCTCGCTGCGTGCACGAGCTGCAGATACTGCGCAATGAATTCAATGTCGGTGAGGCCGCCGGCGGCGCTCTTGAAATCCCAGCGGCTCCCCTCGCCCTTCTCGGCGGCGATGGCGCGGCGCATTTCCGCCGCGTCGCGGCACACCATCGCGGCATCGCGCTTCATACGCAGCACGCGCCCGATCTCCTTTTCGACACGAGCCTTGAAGCCGGACGGGGCAGACACGACGCGGCCGCGCGTCAGCGCCATATGCTCCCAGGTCCAGGCCTCCTCGCGCTGGTAGATGCGGAAGCTCTCGATCGCCGTCGCGATCGGGCCGGAGCGGCCCGAGGGACGCAGCCGCAGATCGACGTCATAGAGCTTGCCGGCGTTGGTCGGCGTCGTCAGCGCGCTCACCAACCGCTTGGTCAGGCGCGCGTAGTATTCGGTGGCGTGCAGCGGCCGCGGGCCGTTGGACTCGGGGTGCTTAGGATCGAAGTCGTAGAGCAGGAGAAAGTCGAGATCGGAGCCGGCCGTCATCTCGCGGCCACCGAGCTTGCCCATGGCGAGGACCGCGCTCTCGCCGCGCTTGATGCGGCCATGCTGAGCAGCGAAGCGCTCGCTCACCGCGCGGTGCAGCGTGCGGATCACGACCTCGGCGAGCGCCGTATAGGCCTCGCCGGCACGGGCCGCCGACAGCGCGCCGGACAAGACGCGAACACCGATCAGGACCAGATGCTCGCGGCCGAAGCGGCGGACGCGGTCGAGAAACTCTTCTTCATCAAGCGCGTCCTTGATCGCGATATCGAGACGCTTGGCGAGAATTTCAGCGCCGGGCGGCTCGCCGAAGAAAGCCGGATCGAGCAGGCCGTCGAGCACCGAAGGCGCCGGGGCGACGATTTCCGCGAGCCGCGGCGCGGTGCCGAAGATCGTACCAAGCAGCTGCACGAGATCCGGGTGCGTGCGCAGCGCAGCGAGCAGGCGAATACTGCCTGGAAGCTCCGTGAAGAAGCGATCGGCGGCGACCAGCGCGGCATCGGCGTTGCCGGTGCGGGCGAGTGCGTCGAGCAGCGCGGGCAGGATCGTCTGCAGATCGGCCCGCGCGGCTTCGGGCCGCAGCGAGCGGTGCTTGGCGACCAGCCAGCCACGCACGGTATCGCTCGCGGCGCGCGGGTTCCTGAAGCCGAGGCGGGAAAGAGTCTCCAGCGCCTCACGGTCGTCGGCGTCGGCTGGGAAAGCGAGCTTGCCCTCGATGGTGGCGAGCGGCGGCGCATCCTCGAACAGGCGGCCGTAATGGCCCTGCACGCGGCGCAAGTGCGCGACCAGCGTCTTGGCGAAAGCTTTGCTGCCGGTCGCGCCGAAGAAGCGTGCGAAGCGCTCCAGCGCGTCCGGTTCGGCAGGAAGCGTATGCGTTTGCTCGTCGGCGACCATCTGCAGCCGGTGCTCGACGCGGCGGAGATACACGTAGGCAGCCGTGAGCTCGTCCCGCGCTTCTGCACTGATCCAACGCTCGGCCGCGAGCGTGTCGAGCGCCTTCAGCGTCTCGGGCATGCGCAATGCCGGCGAGCGGCCGCCGGCGATCAATTGCTGGGTCTGCACGAAAAACTCGATCTCGCGGATGCCGCCGCGGCCGAGCTTGATGTTGTGGCCGGCGACCGCGATCTGTTCGTGGCCGCGAAAAGCATGGATCTGCCGCTTCATGGCGTGCACGTCGGCGATGGCGGCATAATCGAGATAGCGGCGCCAGACGAAGGGCGAAAGCTCGTTCAAGAATGCTGTGCCGGCTTCGATATCGCCGGCGCAGGGCCGTGCCTTGATGAAGGCCGCGCGCTCCCAGGTCTGGCCCTCGCGCTCGTAGTAAGCGGCGGCGAAGTCGGTGGCGACCGCAAGCTGCGTCGAACCCGGGTCGGGCCGCAATCGCAGATCGACGCGAAATACATAGCCGTCGGGCGTGCGCTCCTGCAGCATGCGCACCAGATCGCGCGCGAGGCGGATGAAGAAGGGCGCGGGGTCGAGGCCGTTCAGCTTGGCGTGCGGGTCGTAGAGCAGGATCAGGTCGATATCGCTCGAATAATTGAGCTCACCGGCGCCGAACTTACCCATGGCGAGCGCGAAGAAGCCGGAGCCTTCGCCGGGTCGCTTTGGGTCTTTGAGTTTGAGCTTTCCGGTACGCTGCGTGGCGAGCAGAAGAAAATCTACCGCGACGCCGACGGCGGCATCGGCAATGGCGGTTAGTGCATGGGTCACTACCGCAAGCGTCCAGGCGCCGCCGATATCGGTGAGCGCAACGAGCAGGGCTGCATCGCGCCGCGACTTGCGCAGCGTGCGCATGACCGCCGCTTCGCTCTTGGCGGCGCGCGCGGCGCGGATGCGGTGGATGATCCTTGCAAGCCCCTGCTCGGGATACCCGGCAAGCAGCGCGCGCAGGCCGGCAAGATCGGCTTGTGCGACTTCCCAGAGGAACGGTGAGCCTTCAGCTAGGCCTTCGAGTATGCGCCGGGCGCGCGGATACTTCTTGAAAAGCACTGCGAACTCGCGGGCAAGCTTTTTGCCGGAACCCGCAAGCGCCTCGTCGAGCTTGGCCGCTGCGGTCTTAGGTGCGAGTAGCCGCGGCGCCTCGGTGAAGCGCGCAGCAAGCGGCAACAGGCTTTTGGATTTCGTCGCGCGCAAGGCCATCCCTCACCCCTTCCTAGATCGGGGTGCGGGTGTCAAACCGCCGGCTTCGCGCCTGCCGGGATCGAGAGTGTAACGCGCAGGCCCGGCGCGTTGTCTTCAAGCTTCAATTCGCCGCCGTGTAGCCGCGCCACCGCGGCCGCGAGCGACATGCCGAGCCCAGCGCCGGGCTGGGTGCGGCTAGCTTCGAGCCGTACAAAACGCTCGAGCACGCGCATACGATCCTGCTCCGGGATGCCTGGACCGCGATCGGCCACGACGAAGCGCACCGCGCCGCCCTCGCCGCGCGCACTCATGACGATCTCGGCGGGCTGGCCCGGCTGCGGCTTGCCGTATTTGATCGCGTTGTCGATCAGATTGGCGAGCGCCTGGCCGATCAGCTCGCGGCTGCCGTGCACCGGCAAGGGTCCCTTGGCTTCCAGCTTCAGCGCGAGGCCTTGCTGTTCGGCTAGCGGCTCGTAGAGCTCGGCTACGCTCTCGGCAATATCGGCGGCGTCGAAATCGGTCATGTGCTCGCGTGCCTGGCCGGCCTCGGCGCGGGCGATCATCAGGAGCGCATCGAAGGTGCGGATCAGGCCGTCGGATTCTTCGATCGTTTTCTCGATCACGGCGCGATATTCGGCGTCGCTCTTGGCGGTGCGCAGCGCCTCCTCGGCACGGTTCTTGAGGCGCGTGAGCGGCGTCTTGAGATCGTGGGCGATATTGTCGGAGACGTGTTTCAATCCGATCATGAGCGCTTCGATGCGCTCGAGCATGGCGTTCAGGCTGCTGGCCAGCCGGTCGAATTCGTCGCCGGAGCCCGCCACCGGTAGACGACCGGTGAGGTCGCCGGCCATGATGCGATCGCTGGTGGCCGTCATACCGTCGATGCGGCGCAGGACGCGGCGCGCGATGAACACGCCGCCAGTCACGCCCATGATCACGAGCACCAACACCGCCCAGCGCGCGGGCGCGGCGAGCACCTGGCGGATGAGTTCGCGCTCTTCCAGGTCGCGGCCGACGAGCAGGCGGAAGCCTGCGGGCAACACGAAGACGCGCGCGAGCGCGCGCGAGTCCTTGGCCTCGGCGCCCTCCTCGCTGCGTCTGTAAGTGATCTCGCGCCAGCCGGTGCTCTGGAGCGTTCCGGTCGGAACATCGGCGACATTTCCGGCGAGCGTTACGCCGGTGGCGGTGGTGATGAGATAGACGCTCGAACCTGGCAAGTTGGCGCGTGCCTCGACCACGGCCACCAGGCGGCGGATACCGCCGATATTGTATTGCTCGTAGAGCCCGCGCACCTCGGCGTCGATCGTCTCGGTGATCTGGTCGAGGACGAGCTGCTGGGTATGCCGCGCGAGGTACGCGATCACGCCGCCGGCGAACAGCGCGAACAGGATCATGTAGACGGCGACGATCTTGAACGCCGTCGTTCGTACGAGCCTACCGAGCGCCGTCACGGATCATGTATCCGGCGCCGCGGATGGTGTGCAGGAGCGCCTTGTCGAAACCCTTGTCGATCTTGGAGCGCAGGCGCGAGACGTGCACGTCGATCACATTGGTCTGCGGATCAAAGTGATAGTCCCAGACGTTTTCGAGCAGCATGGTGCGGGTGACGACCTGCCCGGCGTGGCGCATGAGATATTCGAGCAGGCGGAACTCGCGCGGCTGCAGCGGGAGCTCCTTGCCGGCGCGGGTCACGCTATGGGCGAGGCGATCGAGTTCGAGATCGGCCACGCGATAGACGGTGTCGGCGGCCTGCGGGGCGCCACGGCGCGCGAGCGCCTCGATGCGGGCCAGGAGTTCGGAGAAGGAATAGGGTTTGGAGAGGTAATCGTCGCCACCGGCGCGCAGCCCGGTGACGCGGTCATCGACCTGGCCGAGCGCGGAGAGAATCAGCACCGGCGTGGCGCGTCCCTTTTCGCGCAGCTCGGCCACGAGCGAGAGGCCGTCGCGCTTGGGCAGCATGCGGTCCACCACCAGCACGTCGAAGTCGCCGTCGAGCGCGAGCGCCAGGCCGGTCTCGCCGTCGCCGGCGATCTCGGCAACGTGGCCGGCTTCGCGCAAAGCCTTCTTCAGGTACTCGGCGGCTTCGCGATCGTCCTCGACGACAAGCAGGCGCATGGCGGAATCCGCAACCAGAGATTCGATAGCCGGATTTTCGCGCATTTGAAGCCTATAGGCGATGCTCTAAAAAGTAGGGCGGGAGGCTTTTGGCCTCCCGCCCCGGGTATCAGGCGGTCGGAGGGGGCGTGGGGGGAATGCCGCCGCCTGCACCCAACTCAGCCGCGTCCGACCGGAACTGTCACGAAGCGGGTGCCCTGCTCGGTTTTCACGCGCATGAGCACAACGCCTTTGCCTCCGGTACGGGCTGCGGAAAATGCGTCGCGGATGTCGGCCGGCGTCGAAACCGCCTTGCCTGCGACTTCGAGGATCACGTCGCCGGACTTGAGCCCGCGTTCGGCGGCGGGGCCATCCGGCTTCACCTCGGTGATGACGACGCCGATATCGCCGGCGCCGGCGACCGACTTGGCCGGGGCCATGGAGAGGCCCAGGCGCGGCTCGACTACCCGATCGCGGTCGCGATCAGCACGATCGCGGTCGCGGCCGCGCGGCTCAGCACGATCCGCGGTGCGGTCCTCGGGAAGCTTGGCGAGCAAGACATCGACATTGCGCTCCTTGCCCTCACGCATGACCGAAAGCTTCACGGTCGTACCGGGCGGGATCAGCGAGATACGGCGCGACAACTCGCGAGCGTCCTTGATGCGCGTGCCGTTCACCGCCATCACTACGTCGCCGGACTTGATACCGGCCTTGGCTGCCGGACTGTCGGCTTGCACGTCGGCGACGAGAGCGCCTTGCGGCTCCTTGAGGCCGAGGCTTTCGGCAATCTCCGCGGTCACGGGCTGGATGTTGACGCCCATGAAGCCGCGCGTGACGATGCCGCTCTCTTTCAGCGAGGCGACGACGCGGCTGACAGTCTCGGCCGGAATGGCAAACGCGATACCGATATTGCCGCCGGTCGGCGAAACGATCGCCGTGTTGACGCCGATCACTTCGCCGGCGAGGTTGAAGGTTGGGCCGCCGGAATTGCCGCGGTTCACCGCGGCGTCGATCTGCAGGAAGTCATCATAGGGCCCGGCGCCGATGTCGCGGCCGCGAGCCGAGACGATACCGGCGGTGACGGTGCCGCCCAAGCCGAACGGATTGCCGACCGCGAGCACCCAATCGCCGATGCGCGGTTGAGAAGTCGCGATCTTGACCCAGGGGAAGTCGGTGCGGCCGTCGATCTTCAAGAGCGCGAGATCGGTGCGCTGATCGCGGCCGAGAACCTTGGCGGTATAGACCTTGCCGTCGTCCATGATGACTTCGACGGTCGTAGCCTTGTCGATCACGTGGTTATTAGTGACCACGAAGCCGTCAGCGGAGATAAAGAAGCCGGAGCCCTGACCGGTGACGCGCCGGTTGCGCGGCATCGGCGAATTGGGTGAGTTGGGCTGATCGCCGAAGAATCGGCGGAAGAAGCGCTCCATGTTCGGCGGTACGTTCTGGCCGGGGCCGCGCTCTTCCGCGTCTTCCTCCATGGAAGAGGTGCGCGGGCCGTCGATCTTAGTGCGCACGCTGACCACGGCGGGCCGCACGCGCTCGACGACGTCGGCGAAGGAATATTGGCCGGCCGGCCGGTCGGTGGTGATCTGGGCCAGCGCGGGAGAGGAAACGGGGGGGAGAATCACCTGGCCCGCGGCGAAGCCGAGAACGGCAATGCCGAAAACGCTGGCGAGCAGAGCCGAGCGGCGGCGGGTGAACAGGCTGCGGGTCGTGGAATCCGTGGAAGGCGACATCCGGGTTCTCCTTGTGACCCGCATTTCCTGCAGGTTCGATGGAGAAAGTAGGAAGGCGCGCGTTACAATCCACTGGCCGCCGCGTTACAGTTTCGTAAGGTCGATTACTTGTCCGTGAGCTTGCTAAGCCGTTGTTTTTCTTCGTTTGTCAGCGGCGCTGGAGCGGCCGGAGCACGGCGGCGTATCCACAGCGCGATCCCTAACAGGCCCAGAACGAGAACAAAACCGGGGGCGGCCCAGAGCGCGATCGTGCGCGGAGAGATTCGCGGCTCCAGCAGCACGAATTCCCCATAGCGCGCGACCAGATATTCCCTCACCTGCGCATCGCTGTCGCCGGATTTGAGCCGCTCGCGCACGAGAATGCGCAGATCGCGGGCGAGCGGCGCATTGGAATCGTCGATCGACTGATTCTGGCAGACCATGCAGCGAAGCGTTTTCGAGAGCACGCGGGCGCGGGCTTCGAGCACAGGATCGGAAAGAACCTCGTCAGGCTCGACGGCGAAAGCGGGCGTGGCGAATAGAAACGCCGCGAAAAGAAAAAGCGCCAAGCGTCGCATCGTTCACTCCGCCGGCGCGACGGCGGCACGGCGTGCCGGCCGTGGCGCGCCGATCCTGAGTCGGCGATCGGAGAGCGAAAGCGCGCCGCCGAGCGCCATCACTACGGCGCCGAGCCAGATCAACATCACCAACGGCTTCCAGTAGATGCGCGCGGAAACCGCGCCGCCATCCATGGGATCGCCAAGGCTGATATAGAGCTGGCCGAGGCTGAAGGTCGCAATCCCAGCTTCCGTAGTCGGCCGGCTGGCGACGAGATAGGTGCGCTTGGCCGGTTCCACCACTGCAATCACGATGCCACCGCGGCGCACTTCGAAGCGGCCGACGTCGTCGCGCCAGTTGGGGCCGTCGCGCTTCACAATGCCCTTGAAGTCGAGTTCGAAGCCGGCGATGGCGACGCGGTCGCCGTTTTTCAACGCCAGGATCTTCTCCTCGCTCCAGCCGGCCTCGGTTACGATACCGAGAAGCGTAATGCCGACACCCATATGTGCGAGCGCGGTGCCGAAGGCCGAGCGCGGCAGGCCAAAGGCGCGCCGGAACGACGCAGAGAACGGCTCGCGGAACAGCGCGATACGGTCGGAAAGTTCGCTGAGAGCGCCCACGATCGCGAAGATCGCGACGAACAGCCCCACGGCGGCGAGCAAAGGTCCGCCCGCAGTCGAATAGAGCGTGATGGCAGCCAGCACAAAGGCGGCCAGCGCCGCGAGGGTCAGGCGTTGCGCCGCACCCAGGAGATCGCCGCGCTTCCAGGCCAGCATGGGTCCGAATGGCATGATGAAGGCGAGCGTCAGCAATAAGGGCCCCAGGGTGCGGTCGAAGAACGGCGCGCCGACTGAAATCTTCTCGCCGGTGACGGCCTCGAGCGCGAGCGGATAGAGCGTGCCGACGAGCACCGTCGCGGCGGCGGTGGACAGGAACAGATTGTTGAACACCAGCGCACCCTCGCGCGAGACCGGCGCGAAAATGCCGCCCTGTTTCAGCGCGGGCGCGCGTAATGCAAAGAGCGCGAGTGAGCCGCCGATGAAGAAGACGAGAATCGCAAGAATAAAGACGCCCCTCGTCGGGTCGCTTGCGAACGTATGCACGGACGTAAGCACGCCGGAGCGCACCAGAAACGTGCCCAAGAGCGAAAGTGAGAAGGTCAGGATCGCCAGCAGAACGGTCCAGACCTTCAGCGCATCGCGCTTCTCCACGACAAGCGCCGAATGCAGCAGCGCTGTGCCCGCGAGCCAGGGCATGAGCGAGGCGTTCTCGACCGGGTCCCAGAACCAGAAGCCGCCCCAGCCGAGCTCGTAATAAGCCCAGTAGGAACCCATGGCGACGCCGAGCGTCAGAAACGTCCAGGCCGCTAGCGCCCAGGGCCTGACCCAGCGCGCCCAGGCGGCGTCGATCTTACCCTCGATCAGGGCGGCAGCAGCGAATGCGAAGGTAATGGAGAAGCCGACATAGCCGAGATAGAGCAGCGGCGGATGCACCGCGAGCCCGATGTCCTGCAGGATCGGATTGAGATCGCGGCCTTCGGCCGGTGGAATTTCGAGGCGGGCGAAGGGGTTTGAGGTCGCTAGGATAAAGAGAAGGAAAGCCGCGGCGATGGCGCCTTCGACCGAGAGCACGCGGGCGCGCAGGCGTTCCGGCAGGTTTGCGCCAAAGGCGGCAATCAGCGTGGAGAAGATCGAGAGCACCAGCGCCCACAACAGCATGGAGCCCTCGTGGTTGCCCCAGACGCCGGTGACTTTGTAGAGCAGCGGCATCGCGGAATGCGAATGGGCCTGCACGAGCGCCACCGAAAAATCGGATTGCATATAGACGGCGACCAGCCCGGCGAAGGCGAGCGCCACGAAAAGGAGTCCCATGAGCGCGGCCGGCCCGGCCACCGCCATCAGCGCCGCATCGTTTCTCGCCGCCCCCCAAAACGGAACGAACGTCTGCACCAGCGCGAGCGCGAATGCGAGCACGAGGGCGTAATGGGCAAGCTCGGGGATCATTTCCCCTGCCCTTCACGCCACACGCCCTGCTTCTTGAGCGCGTCGGAGACTTCCTTCGGCATGTAGGTCTCGTCGTGCTTGGCGAGCACCATGTCGGCGCGGAAGAAGCCGGCCGAGTCGAGGGCGCCCTCGGCCACCACGCCCTGCTTCTCGCGGAAGAGATCGGGCAAGACGCCGCGATAGACGACGGCGAGATCCTTGGCGCCGTCGGTGACGACGAACCGGGCCTCCAGTCCCTCACGCTTCAGGCTGCCTTCCTTGACGAGTCCACCGATGCGCAGCCGCTTGCCGGGCTCCACCGGCTTGGCCGCAAGCTCGCTCGGGGTCACGAAAAAGACGATCGACTCGCGCAGCGCCGAAAGTGCCAGCGCCGCTGCAACGCCGAGCACCGCGAGCGCCGCGCCGATCATCACGAGACGCCGGCTGCGACGGGTCATGGCTTCTTTCCGAGCTGCTCGATCTGAAAGCGTGCGTAGAAAGCCCAGGAATCGTCTTTTGGCGCGTTTTCCAAAAGACTGCCCCAGATCACCCTCGCCTCGTCGGGCTTGTTGGCCTGTTGCGCCGCGAGCCCGAGAAAGAAAAGCGCCTTGGGATTTTTCGCGCTCATTGCGATCGCACGGACGAAAGCGGCGCGCGCTTCGGGCGTGACCACGCCTTTCGACACGGCGACCAGCGTTTCCCCGAGCGTAGCTTCGCGCTCGGACGAGGGGCCGAGAATGCGCAGTGCATTTTGTTGCGCTTTCAACGCGTCGTCGTTGCGGCCGACGTTGAGATAGAAGGGCACGATCACTTCCCAGCCCCGGCCGTCGCCGGGGTTCTGCGCAAGCAACGCCTCGACCCGCTGTATGAGAATGGCGACGTCCATTCCCTCTTGCGGCCGCGCCAGCCGCGCGGCGAGCGGCGCGCCGGGCAGGTCCGGAGAACCGAGCGAGAAATACATGCCCGCGGCGAGCAGCGGAATTCCGAGCAGTGCGAGCATGGAAGCAGCACGGCGGCGCATGAGCGCACCGGGAACCGGCATCGGCATCGCG
>DATBTC010000042.1:0-35553 GCA_036559465.1 Xanthobacteraceae bacterium | reverse complement strand
CTGCTGCTCGCCGTCATTGCCGATGTCGATGCCGGCCTCGACCTGCTTCTTCACCACGTGCGCGACGGAGCGGTCCATCTCCGCGTCCATCGCCTGCTTGTCGATCTTCTCGCCGGCCTCGCGCTTGATCAGGAGGTCGGTGAGCGCGGCATTGCGCGGGAGACTCCCGACATGGGTGGTGAGGATGCGGTCGCGGCTGGTGAGCATGACGTTCTCCCGGCGGGCTTTTCGTTGGTACTGGTTTCGCCCGGCGAGCCGCGGCGATCAAGCCTCGCGTGCATGCGTGGGCGGCATAGACCGGATAACGGGTGGGACGGCTACTTGGTCCCACTGCCGCGCCGGTCGGTGTCGCGGCGGCGGATTTGGCGCACGACGAAGGCCACCAGCAGCACCACGATCGGTACTGTGAGCGCGGTGGCGAGCTCCACGTTGAGCCGGAAGCCATAGCGGGCGTCGAACCCGCCTTGGTGCAGGCCGTTGAAGAGATAGTGCAGCAGCCCGACCACGTAATAGCTGATCGCCGCCACCGACAGGCCTTCCACGGTCCATTGCAGGCGAAGCTGCATCCGCGCGCGCTCGTTCATCGATTCCAGCAGATCGCGGTTCTGCTGCTCGAGCTCGACATCGACGCGCGTGCGCAAGAGTTGCGCGGCGCGGGAGAGCTTCTCGGAGAGCGCCATCTGGCGCTCCTCGGTGGTGGTGCAGGTGCGCATGGCCGGGCCCATGCGGCGATCGAGGAACTGCGACCAGGTCGGATAGCCGCCAAGCGGCTGTTCGGCGATTGCCGCGAGGCGTGCGCGGACGATGTCGTGATAGGCGCGGCTGGCGCCGAAGCGGAACGAGGCCGCGGCGGCGCCGGCTTCGAGTTCGGCGGCGAGTGCGGTCAGTTCGTTCAAGAGCTCGCGATTGGCGCTGAGGCCCTCGGTGCGGCGCATGGCTTCGGTTAGCTCGCCGAGCCGCTTCTCGATCCGCTGCACGGCGGGTGCGATGCGCTGCGCTTCGGGCAAGCCGAGGAGGGCCAGCGTGCGGTAGGTCTCGATCTCCAAGAGCCGTTGCACCAGCGCGCCGGCGCGATCGGCCTTGAGATCACGGTCGGTCACCAGGATGCGGATGAAGCCGCTGGCGTCAGGCTGGAAGTCGGTGGCAATGACGGCGGCACCCTCGATCACTTTGCTGCGCGCGAGACTGGCGCGGTCGAACAGGGTCTCGGCCATCACCCCGCCGCGCTCGTCGATCAAATGCAGGTCGAGAGCGACGAGCAGCGGTCCGGGCTGCGGCACGCTCGCCATCACGTTCGGGATCGCGCCGGCCGCGGGTTCGAACGGTATGGCGCCGGGCGCGGGGAGTTCCCAGGTATAGGTCGAGAACTCGGCGTGGTTTTCCCAGCGCAGCGTTGCGCTGCCGAATGTGCAGCGGTGATGCTTGGCCGTGGGCGAGGGCGCGGGAATGCTGTTGCCGGTGCAGAAAGCCACAAGCGCCGTGCGTTCGGCTTGCGCGGCCGCGGCGTCGATCAGGAAACCGAAGTGGAGGATGCGCCGCGGGGTCTCGATCGGCGTGAACGGCCGCGCGTGCAGCTCGCCAAGCACGGCGGCACGCAACGGGTGATCGACGAGCGTTCCTCCGCCCATCGTGACGTTCTTGCTCTGCACGAAACTGGCCTCCGCTCTTTCGATAGCTTCGATCTTGCCTCTGCACAACTGTTCAGGAGTCATTGGGCAATCGGGTGTGGATCACTATGTCGGGCAAGTTCCTGCCGTATAAATATTACGGCGCCAGCGGCAACGTGCCGGAGTATGGCTACAAGGAAGAGTAGCCGGAGCGCTAAGCGACGTTCGAGCCCGCGAGCACCCGCCGGTCGATGTCCTTGACCCGCTTGGTGCCGGTGAGCGCCATGGTGATATCGAGTTCCTTCCTGATCGTCTCGATGGCGGCGGCGACGCCCGCCTTGCCGCCGGCGCCGACGCCATAAACATAAGCGCGGCCGATCATGCAAGCGCGCGCGCCGAGCGCGAGCGCGCGCATCACGTCCTGGCCCGAGCGCACGCCGCCGTCGAACAGCAGCTCGGCCTTGTCGCCGACCGCGTCGGCGATCCGGGGCAGCGCGGAGATCGAGGAGGGCGCGCCGTCGAGCTGGCGGCCGCCGTGGTTGGAAACGACGATGGCGTCGGCGCCAGCCTTCACAGCTTTCCTGGCGTCGTCGGTGTCGAGCACGCCTTTGACGATCAGCTTGCCTTTCCAATATTTGCGTACCCAATCAACGTCCTTCCAGTTCAAGGTCGGGTCGAACTGGCTCGCGGTCCAGTTGGCGAGCGAGGACATGTCGGCGACGCCGCCGACGTGGCCGACGATATTTCCGAAGTTGCGCCGCTTGGCGCGCAGGATGCTCCAGACCCAGGCCGGCTTGGTGGCGATATCGATCAGGTTGGCGAGCTTCATCTTGGGCGGCACGGAAAGGCCGTTCTTGATGTCCTTGTGGCGCTGGCCGAGGATCTGCAGATCCACCGTGAGCACGAGCGCGCTGCATTTGGCCGCCGCCGCGCGTTCGATCAGCGATTTGATAAAGCCGCGGTCCTTCATCACATAGAGCTGGAACCAGAACGGCTTCCTGGTCGCTTCCGCCACGTCCTCGATCGAGCCGACCGACATGGTGGAGAGCGTGAAGGGGATGCCGGCATCAACGGCGGCCTGGGCCGCGAGAATTTCGCCGTCGCCGTGCTGCATGCCCAAGAGCCCGACGGGCGAGAGCGCGAGCGGCAGCGATACGGGCCGGCCCAAGATCGTGGTCGAAAGGTCGCGGTTCGAGACGTCGACCATAACCCGCTGGCGCAGCTTCACGGCTTCGAGGTCCGCGCGGTTGGCGCGCAGCGTTTCCTCGGCGTAGGAGCCGCTCTCGGCATAATCGACGAACATGCGCGGCACCTTGCGGCGCGCGATCTCGCGCAGGTCCTCGATGCAGGTGACGACTTTCATTGCCCTACCCCTGGTGTTACGCTTGTGCCAGCGTTCGAATAACACGAATCCGCGTGCTGCGAACGCCGCTCCATCCGTTTCCACCGCACCCGGCATGAACAAAAGAAAGCCGCGTCCCGACCGTTCCGCAAAGGCCGAGCGGGTCGGGCTTTTCGTCACCTGTCTGGTGGACCTGATCCGGCCGAAGATCGGTTTTGCGGCGGCGAAGTTGCTGGAAGACGCAGGCTGCGAGGTCGAGGTGCCACTGCAAACCTGCTGCGGCCAGCCGGCGTTCAATTCGGGCGACCGGGCGACCGCCCGCGAGATCGCCGAAGCGGTGATTTCGGCCTTCGAGCCCTACGACTACGTCGTGGCGCCGTCCGGTTCCTGCGCCGGCATGATCCGGGTGCATTACCCGGAGATTTTCGCCGGCGATCCGGGCTGGATGCCGCGCGCTGCGGCCTTCTGCCAGAAGACTTTCGAGCTCACGAGCTTCCTCGTAGACGTGATGAAGGTCGAGCGCGTGGATGCGATCTACGACGGCACGGCGACGTACCACGATGCTTGCTCGGGGCTGCGCGAGCTCGGCGTCAAGGCGCAGCCGCGCAAGCTCCTCTCGACCGTCACCGGCCTCGCGCTTGCCGAGATGAAGGACCCGGACGTCTGCTGCGGATTCGGCGGCACCTTCTGCGTCAAATATCCGGAAGTCTCCAATTCCATCGTCGAGAAGAAGATCGGACACGTAGTCGCCACCGGCGCGCCCATGCTGCTGGCTGGCGATCTCGGTTGCCTGATGAATATGGCGGGCAAGCTGCAGCGGCAGGGCAAGTCCGTGCAGGTGCGCCATGTCGCCGAGGTGCTGGCGGGCATGGTGCAGGAGCCCGCGATCGGCGAGCGCGCCAAGCGCAATCCGTCCGAGGGGACGCCATGACCCAGGCCATCACCTCGACGCGCTTCCGCGATAACACACGCCGCGCGCTCGAGGACGCGCAATTGCAGAAGGCGCTGACGCGGGCCGAAGTCGGCTTCATCGGCCGGCGGGCAGGAGCGGTGGCGAAGCTGCCGGAGTACGACGCGCTGCGCGACGAGTCGCGCGACATCAAGGACCACGCGCTCGCGCATCTCGATCTCTACTTGGAGCGCTACGAAGAGCGCGTCACCGAGTCGGGCGGACAGGTGCATTGGGCGGCGACGCCCGAAGAAGCGCGCGCTGCGGTGCTCGAAATCTGCAAGCGGCTCAAGGCCAAGACCGTGACCAAGGGCAAGTCGATGATCGGCGAGGAGATCGGCATCAACGATTTCCTCGAGGAAAACGGCATTACGCCGATCGAGACGGATCTCGGCGAATACATCATCCAGCTTCGCCGCGAGGCGCCCTCGCACATCATCGCGCCGGCAGTGCATCTCACGAAAGAGCAGATCGAGGCCGATTTCCGCCGCGTGCACACCAAGCTCTCCGCGGGGCGCAATCTCGACGAGCCGACCGCGCTCTTGGCGGAGGCACGCGCGATCCTGCGCGAAAAATTCTTCGCCGCCGATGTCGGCATCACCGGTGCGAACTTCCTCGTGGCCGAGACCGGCAGCTCGGTGCTCGTCACCAACGAAGGCAACGGCGATCTCACGCAGACCTTGCCCAAGGCGCTGATCGTGCTGGCTTCGATCGAGAAAGTCGTGCCGACGCTCGAGGACGCTACGACACTGCTGCGCGTGCTCGGCCGCACGGCGACCGGCGCGGAAATGGCGGCCTATACGACGTTCGCCACCGGCCCGCGGCGGCCCGAGGACCCGGACGGGCCGGGCGAGTATCACGTGGTTATTCTCGACAACGGCCGCTCCAGCATGCTGGGCGGCGCTTTGCGCGAGATGCTGCGGTGCATCCGCTGCGGCGCCTGCATGAACCATTGCCCGGTCTATCAAGCGGTCGGCGGTCACGCTTATGGCTGGGTCTATGCCGGGCCCATGGGCGCGGTGCTCGACCCGGTATTCGTCGGCATCGAGAACGCCAAGCATCTGCCGAACGCCTCGACCTTCTGCGGCCGCTGCGAGGAAGTCTGCCCGGTGCGCATTCCGCTGCCGAAACTCATGCGCCATTGGCGCGAGCGCGAATTCGAGCGGCATCTTTCGCCGGCGCCGGTGCGCTGGGGACTCGGCATCTGGGCGGCGTTCGCCAAGCGGCCGCGGCTCTATCGCTTCGCGACCGGCATCGCGGTCGGCGCGCTTTCGCTGCTCGGATGGCGCGGCCGCTTCCGTTTCCTGCCGCTGGCGCGCGGCTGGACGAAATTTCGCGACTTCCCCGCGCCGGAAGGCTCGACGTTCCAGGCGCAGTGGCAGCGCGAGCAGCGCCGGCGCAAGCACGAGGGCAAGCCATGAGCAGCCGCGATCTGGTGCTCGGCTCGATCCGCCGCTCGCTCGGCGTCAATGGCCGCGAGGCGCCGCGCAAGACCACGGTCGAGGATCGCATCGTGCGCCATCCGCGCGGGCTGATTCCCGCGCGCGCGCAGAAGCCGCCCACGGAGCGGATGAAGGTGTTCAAGGATCAGGTCGAAGGAATCTCCGGCACGGTGCAGCAGCTCGGTTCCGCCGATGAAGTGCCGGCGGCGGTTTCGGCCTATCTGCGTTCGAAGAATCTGCCGATGCGGGTGCGCCGCGGCGACGACGCGCGGCTGCAGCAGATTCCATGGGACAGTGAGAAGACGCTGGAAGTTTCGACCGGCCGCTCCGACGGCAAGCAGCTCGCGGCGGTCTCTTATGCATTTGGTGGGGCGGCGGAATCCGGCACGCTTGTGCTGCTCTCGGGCCCAGACAACCCCACGACGCTCAATTTCCTGCCCGACCATCATCTGGTCATCATCGATGCCAAGGATGTGGCCGGCGATTACGAGACGGTCTGGGACCGGCTGCGCAAGAAATTCGGCGAGGGAAAAATGCCGCGCGCGGTGAACTGGATCACCGGCCCGTCGCGCTCGGGCGACATCGAGCAGAAGACCTTACTCGGCGCGCACGGGCCGCGCAGTCTGCACGTGCTGATCGTGGGGAAACCCTGACGCGGAAAATCCGCGCAATCGGACAGGAGCCGTCCATGCCGCGGACCACGAAGCCGAAGAAGCCAGCCCCGTACGATGAAGTGAGGCGCCGGCTTGAGCGCGCGCTCGACGAAGGACTCGAAGAGACGTTTCCGGCCTCCGATCCGGTCGCGGTGACGGAGCCCGCGCCGACGCCGCCGGAAGACGGCCGTGTGCCGCGCGAGCGCAAGCCGAAATAGCTAAAGCGATTCCACGGTCGCGACCACGAAGGTGTGCATGACGCCGTCCTCGTCGCGGATCGAGACGTATTCGCCGGGCCGGAACAGGTGCGCGCCGAAGCGGTAGCCGGCCTCGTCGTCCTCGCTGCCGGCCGGGTCGTAGTCGAATTTCCACACGCCACCCTGGCCGCCCGGCCGGTGCACCAGCCGGCCGATCTCGTCGGGCTGCTTTTCCCAGAATCGGCGAACGCCGCATTGATCGCGGTGCTGCTTCCACAGCACAGGGTCGATGCGGCCCTCTCCATCGAGCGGCGCCACGAATTCGTAGCCGTGCCGCGCGCTGCCCTCGGGAAAGTCCTTGGAACGGGCGAGGTTGAGGCGGATGCGCTTGAAGGCGTGCGGCAGCGGGGTCATCGGGGCTCCATGAACGTTTGCCAAAGGCATTGCTGCGGGAAATCCTAGCCGAAGGCGTTGATTTGGCGCAAAGCCACCGGTGCGGCACGTGCCATGCGGTCTGCAAAGGAGAATTGCATGTCCGAAATCGATCCGGCGCAGGCTGCCGTCGTAACGTTGCTCGGCGATCCGGGAACCTTTGGTCTTTCTGCCGGGGAGGTCAAGCGGATCGATACGCACGGTGCGCACGTTTTTCTTGCCGGCGAGCGCGTCTACAAGATCAAGCGGCCGGTGAAATATCCCTATCTCGACTATTCGACGCTTGCAAAGCGCGAGGCAGCCTGCCGCACCGAGCTTGAAGTGAACCGGCGCTTCGCGTCCGAGCTCTATCTCGGCGTGGTGCCGATCATGCGCCGCGGCGGGCGGCTCGCGCTCGGCGGCGCCGGCGAGCCGGTGGAATGGGCGGTTGAGATGCGCCGCTTTGGCGAAACGCTCGAGGAAGCGGCGAAGCGTGGCGGCATCGGCGACGCGTTCGCGCGTGCGCTTGGCGAGGCGGTGGCGGCGGCGCACCGCACGATTCCGGTCGTAGAGGTGGCGCCCTGGATCGCAGTACTCGGCAAATACTTGGACGATGCGGCAGCAGCATTTCGCGCCGCGCCTGAAGTGGTAGCAGCGAAAGACGGCGCGACGCTGATCGAGGCGCTGCGCGCGAGTCTCGGCCTCATCCGCCCGTTGCTTATGGCGCGCGGTAAGGCCGGCTTCGTGCGGCACGGTCACGGCGATCTGCATTTGTGCAACGTCGCAATGATCGACGGCAAGCCGGTGTTGTTCGACGCCATCGAGTTCGACCCGCTGATCGCAAGCGGCGACGTGCTCTATGATCTTGCATTTCTGCTCATGGACTTGGTCGATCGCAAGCTCGATCGTGCCGCCAATATCGTGTTCAACCGCTATCTGCTGGCGGCGGGAGCGGAGGAGCATCTCGACGCGCTAGCGGCGCTGCCGTTCTTTCTCGCGCTGCGCGCAACGATCCGCGCCCGTGTTGCGCTCGATAAGCGCAAGCTCGTGGAAGGAAAGGAGCGGGCCTCGGCTGATGACGAAGCGCACGAATATTTAGCACTCGCAACGCTCCTGATCGCGCCGCCCAAGCCACGGCTGGTGGCGGTCGGCGGGCTTTCCGGCGCGGGCAAGAGCGCGCTTGCCGCTTCGCTCGCGCCTTTCTTGTTGCCCGCGCCGGGCGCGGTGCATCTGCGCTCCGACATCGAGCGCAAGCGGCTGTTCAACGTGGGCGAGACGGAGAAATTATCGCAGGACGCTTATTCGCAAGAGGCGACGGCGCGGGTCTATGCGCGGTTCCAGGATCTTGCCCGCCGCACACTGCGCGCAGGGCACTCTGCCATCGTCGATGCTGTGCATGCGCGGCCGGAAGAGCGCGAAGCGATCGAGGCGGTGGCGAAAGAGGCGGGGGTCAAGTTCGACGGCATATGGCTCGAGGCGGAACTCGATACGCGCGTGGCGCGCGTGGGCGGGCGAGTGGCGGATGCGTCGGACGCGGATGCCAAGGTCGCTGGCGAGCAAGAGAAGTTCGATGCGGGCGCGATTTCATGGAGCAAGGTCGAGGCGGGGGCTGAGCTCACGGCCGTGACCGCGGCGGCCCGGCGCGCGCTAAGTCTTTGAGTTTCTTAAGTTCCAGGGCAATCTGCTAGGGTCAATTTCGGAGGATCCCCATGGTCGCCATGCCGGCGCCGGACCAGGATGTGCTCGCGCGCCGCACCGAGATCGTGGCGGCGCTGCGCAAAATCCTGCCCGGCGAGGCAGTGATCGATTCGGAAGCCGGCATGCGGCCCTACGAGTCCGATGGGCTCACGGCTTACCGCCAGCTGCCGATGGTGGTGGCGCTGCCCTCTACCACCGAGCAGGTTTCGAAAATTCTCCGCTACTGCCACGCCAACGGCGTTCGCGTGGTGCCGCGCGGGGCCGGTACCTCGCTCTCGGGCGGCGCGCTGCCGCTAGCGGATGGAGTTCTGCTGGGGCTGGCGAAGTTCAACCGCATTCTCGACATCGACTACGAGAACCGCGTCGTGGTCGCGCAGCCGGGCGTTACGAATCTGGGTATTTCCAACGCGGTCGGTGGGCGCGGCTTCTATTACGCGCCCGATCCCTCGTCGCAGATCGCCTGTACCATCGGCGGCAACGTCGCTGAGAATTCCGGCGGCGTGCATTGCCTGAAATACGGCATGACGACCAACAACATCCTCGGCGTCGAGATGGTGCTAATCACCGGCGAGGTGATCCGCATCGGCGGCAAGCATCTCGATGCCGGCGGATACGATCTGCTTTCGATCATCTGCGGCTCGGAAGGCCTGCTCGGCGTCGTCACCGAGGTGACGGTGCGCATCTTGAAGAAGCCCGAAACCGCGCGCGCCGTATTGATCGGCTTCCACACGTCGGAGGCGGCCGGCGAGTGCGTCGCCCGCATCATCGGCACCGGCATCATTCCGGGCGGCATGGAGATGATGGACAAGCCCGCGATCCACGCCACGGAAGCCTTCGTGCATGCTGGCTATCCGCTCGACGTCGAGGCGCTCTTGATCGTCGAGCTCGACGGGCCCGAGGTCGAATGCAGTTCGCTAATCGAGCGCGTTAGTGCGATCGCCAAGGATTGCGGCGCGGTGATGCTGCGTGCGTCGAACTCGGAGGAGGAGCGGCTGAAATTCTGGGCCGGGCGCAAGGCGGCGTTTCCGGCCGTCGGCCGCATCTCGCCGGACTATTACTGCATGGACGGCACCATTCCGCGCGCCAAGCTGCCCATTGTGTTGGCGCGCATTCGCGAACTCACCGAGAAGTATGGGCTGCGCTGCGCCAACGTGTTTCATGCCGGCGACGGCAATTTGCATCCGCTCATTCTCTATGACGCCAACAAGGGCGACGAACTGGAGCGCGCGGAAAAGTTCGGCGCGGAAATTTTGACACTCTGCGTCGAGGTCGGCGGCGTGCTCACCGGCGAGCACGGGGTCGGCGTCGAGAAACGCGACCTGATGCCAGCGATGTTTTCCGAAATCGATCTCGCGCAGCAGCAGCGGTTGAAATGCGCGTTCGATGACAAGGGTTTGCTGAATCCCGGCAAGGTGTTTCCGAAGTTGCATCGCTGCGCCGAGCTCGGCCGCGTGCACGTGCACGCGGGCAAGGTGGCGTTTCCAGACTTGCCGCGGTTCTAGTCTTTCTCCCTCTCCCCGCGTGCGGGGAGAGGGTCGGGGTGAGGGGGCTTTTCGATCGGCACCCGAACCTCTACGCCCCTCACCCGCGCCTTCGGCGCGACCTCTCCCCGCCAGCGGGGAGAGGTGAAGGAAGAAGATGGCCGACGCGTTGAAACCGAAGGACGAAGCGGAAGTCGTCGAAGCGCTGAATGACGCGCTTTCCGGCGGCAAGCCGCTTGAGCTCGTGGGCCATGGTTCCAAGCGCGGCATCGGCCGTGCGGCGCAGACCGACCGCACGCTCGATGTTTCCGTCATTTCCGGTGTGACGCTCTATGAGCCTGAGGAGCTGGTGCTTTCGGCCCGCGCCGGAACGCCGCTTGCCGAAATCGAGAAGTTGCTCGCGGACAAGAACCAGGAGCTCGCCTTCGAGCCACCCGATCTGGGTCCGCTTCTGGGCGGGGCGGCGAATGCGGCGACGCTCGGCGGAACGTTAGCGGTCAATCTATCCGGACCTCGCAGGATCAAAGCTGGTGCGGCGCGCGATTTTGCGCTCGGTGTGCGCGCGGTCTCGGGGCGCGGCGAAATCTTCAAGGCCGGCGGACGCGTGGTGAAAAACGTCACCGGCTACGACTTGCCGAAGCTCTTGGCCGGTTCCTGGGGCACGCTCGCGGTGATGACGGAGCTCACCATCAAAGTGCTGCCGCGGGCCGAGGACGTGGCGACCGTGTTGGTGCTCGGCCTGACCGACGCGCGCGCGGCGGAAGCCATGACCGCCGGCATGGGGTCATCGAACGAAGTCTCGGGCGCGGCGCATCTGCCGCCCAAGGTGGCAGCAAAAATACCGGTGGCCGCGGTGGCCAAGGCGGGACGCGCGGTGACCGCGCTGCGCCTGGAAGGGATCGCGCCCTCCATCGCCTATCGGCGGCAGAAGCTGGAAGACATTTTGAAGCCGATCGGGACGCTCGGCGCGCTCGATGCCGAGGATTCGCGCGCGTTCTGGCGTGCGGTGCGCGACGTGATGCCGTTCGTGGCCAGGAAGGAGCGCGCGGTATGGCGCATTTCGGCGACCGCGACGGCGGGTGCCGCGATCGGCACCAAGCTCGTAACGGAAACCGGCGCCGAGGTTCTTTACGACTGGGCTGGCGGGCTGCTGTGGATCGAGATGCCCGACGGCGCGCCGCGCGAAGCGGTCGTGCGCGGGGTGCTCGGCGCTCAGGGCCACGCGACGCTGATGCGCGCCGATGCATCGCAACGCGCCGGCGACGTGTTCGAGCCACTTGAGCCCTCGCTCGCCGCGCTCGCGAAGCGGGTCAAGGAGAGCTTCGACCCCAAGGGCTTGCTCAACCCCGGGCGCATGTACGCGGGCATCTGAGCAGTCATGCAAACGAATTTCAGCCTTGCCCAGCTCGCGGACCCCAATATCGGGGAGGCGGACAAGATTCTGCGCGCCTGTGTGCATTGCGGCTTTTGCCTCGCGACCTGCCCGACTTATGTGTTGCTCGGCGACGAGCTCGATAGTCCGCGCGGGCGCATTTATCTTATCAAGGAAATGCTCGAGCATAACCGGCCGGCCGACGCGGAGGTGACGACGCACATCGACCGTTGCCTCTCGTGCCTCGCCTGCATGACCACGTGCCCTTCGGGCGTTCACTACATGCATTTGGTCGATCATGCCCGCGCGCATATCGAGGAAACCTCCCGGCGGCCGTTGCCGGAGCGGATGCTGCGCGCGTTGCTCGCATGGCTCATGCCGTATCCGGCGCGCTTCCGGCGCATGTTGTTATTAGCTCCGCTCGGCAAACCGTTCGCGCCGCTGCTCGACACCCTCGGCTTCAACCGAGTCGCTGCGATGCTGCGGCTGGCGCCCTGGCGCTTGCCGCAGACCGAGCTGAGAAACTCCGGCGTCTATCCGGCGCAGGGTCGGCGCAAGGGCCGCGTGGCGCTGCTGTCGGGCTGCGTCGATCGAGTGGTCAAGCCTTCGATCCGCGCGGCAGCGATCCGCTTGCTCAATCGCCACGGCATCGAGGTGGTGCTCGCGCGCGGCGAGGCGTGTTGCGGCTCGCTCACCCATCACATGGGGCGCGAGCGCGATGCGCTGCGTTTCGTAAAGAACAACGTCGATGCCTGGATGCGCGAGATCGAAGGCGACGGACTCGATGCCATTCTCATCACAGCGTCGGGCTGCGGCACCACGATCAAGGACTACGGCTTCATGCTGCGCACCGACGCGGTCTATGCCAAGAAGGCCGAGAAGGTCTCCGCGCTCGCGAAAGACATTTCCGAGTATCTGATGAAGCTCGAAATGCCCGCGGCGCCCGCGTGCGGAATTTCGGTCGCCTATCACTCGGCTTGCTCGATGCAGCACGGGCAGCAGATCGTGCGCGAGCCGAAGGAATTGCTCTCACGCGCCGGCTTCGAGGTGCGCGACGTGCCCGAAGGGCACCTGTGCTGCGGTTCGGCCGGCACCTATAACCTGCTGCAGCCGGAAATCGCGACGCGGCTGCGCGACCGCAAGGTCGAGAACCTCGAAAAGACCGCCCCAGATCTGGTGGCCACTGGCAATATCGGCTGCATGGTGCAGATCGGGCAGGGCACCCAAATCCCCATTGTCCACACAGTTGAACTTTTGGACTGGGCGAGCGGCGGGCCCATGCCCGAAGCCTTGCGCCACAAGGGCTTGAGCGAAAATTTCGGAGTTAGCAGTTGATGCCCTAAGCTTGCGCCAGGATTCGGGTGGGCTGAACGGCGTGGCGAAAAAAGCCAAGAAATCCAAAGGGAAGACCAAGACCGGGAAGGGCAAGTCCGGGAAGGCTGGGGCCAGCGCGCCGCGACGGGCGGCGGCGCTGGCGCCGGGCCGTCCACTGGCGCGAGCTGCGACCAAGAGTCCGGTCAAGAGCGCATTTCCCAGCGTGCAGGGTGTCGCGGTGCGCGGCGCGGCCGGCCCGCGTTACGACGAAATCCTCACCCGCAACGCGCTTTCCTTCGTCGCCGATCTGCACCGCCGCTTCGATGCGACTAGGAAGCGCTTGCTCGCGCGCCGGGGCGAGCGGCAGCGGCGTTTCGATACCGGTGAGCTCCCCG
This sequence comes from Xanthobacteraceae bacterium, assembly GCA_036559465.1. GTDB lineage: Bacteria > Pseudomonadota > Alphaproteobacteria > Rhizobiales > Xanthobacteraceae > JAHFPN01. Next base: position 22,692 of record DATBTC010000042.1, on the reverse strand, counting down.
ATTTCCTCGCTGAGACGAAACAAGTGCGCGACGGCAACTGGAAGGTCGGGCCGATCCCCAAGGACCTGCAGGACCGCCGCGTCGAGCTCACCGGCCCGGTCGACCGCAAGATGGTGATCAATGCGCTCAATTCCGGCGCCGACGTCTATATGGCTGATTTCGAGGACGCCACCTCGCCGACCTGGGCGAACCTGATCGAAGGCCAGATCAATCTCAAGGACTATTGGGCCGGAAAACTGACATACGTCGAGCCGCAGACTGGCAAACGCTACGCACCTGGAAAAGAGCGTGCGGTGTTGATCGTGCGGCCGCGCGGCTGGCACCTCAACGAGGAGCACGTGGTCGTCGATAACGAGCCGGTATCCGGTGCGCTGTTCGATTTCGCGCTTTATCTGTTCCATAACTGGAAGCGTTTCGGACCGGCCAAGACCGGCGCTTATTTCTATCTGCCCAAGATCGAAAACCACCTCGAGGCGCGGCTGTGGAACGAGGTGTTCCTGCATGCGCAGCAAAAGCTCGGCATTGCCAAGGGCGCGATCAAGGCGACGGTTCTGATCGAGACGCTGCCCGCCGCCTTCGAGATGGACGAAATCCTTCATGAGCTGCGCGAGCACATCACCGGGCTCAATTGCGGCCGTTGGGACTACATTTTCTCCTTCATCAAGCGGCTCGGGAAGAACAAGCGGTTCCTGACGCCCGACCGCGGCACCATGACCATGGACCGCGCGTTTCTGCGCGCCTATTCGACGCTTCTCATCAAGACCTGCCACCGCCGCGGGGCCTTCGCCATGGGCGGCATGGCGGCACAAATCCCGGTGCGCGGCGACGCGCGCAAGAACGATGCGGCCTTCGCCAAGGTGCGCGCCGACAAGGAACGCGAGGCGCACGACGGCAACGATGGCACCTGGGTAGCGCACCCGGACCTGGTGCCGATCGCCAAGCAAGTGTTCGACAAGCTGATGCCGAAGCCCAATCAGCTCTCCAAATTACGCGCCGACCTGAAGGTCACCCGCGACCAGCTGCTCGAGGTGCAGGCCGGTGAGCGTACGGAATCGGGGCTGCGGCAGAATATCCGGGTCGGCATCCAGTACATCGAGGCCTGGCTGCGGGGCCGGGGTGCGGTGCCGCTCTATGACCTGATGGAGGACGCGGCGACCGCCGAAATCAGCCGGGCGCAGGTCTGGCAGTGGCTCTATCACCGGGCAAAGCTCGCCGATGGGCGCGAGGTGACGGCCGAGCTGTTCCGCGTCGTCCTGACCGACGAGATGGCCAAGGTGCGCCAGTCGATCGGGCCGACCAACTACGATTCGGGCCGTTTCCCAGAGGCGATCCAGCTGTTCACCGATATGTCACTGGCGCTGGAATTCGAAGAGTTTTTGACAGTGCCGGCTTATCGGTTGATCGTATAAGACGGCCGGGGCAGGTATAGGTCTTACGGGGGGAGGGCGAATCGATGTCGTCGCGATTGAACGGGTCCCTTACCGGCGCGGCCATGACCGCCTTGGCACTCCTGCTCTCCTTTCCGCCCGCAGCTCTGGCGCAAGGCCCGACACCGTTCGCCAACTTTCACGGCAACTGGACCGGCAACGGCACGATCACCTTGAGCAGCGGGGCGACCGAGCGCATCCGCTGCCGGGCGAAATACAAAGTCGAGAATTCCGACCGGAACATGCAGCAGGAGCTGCGTTGCGCCAGCGACTCCTACAAGTTCGAGGTCAACAGCAATATCGATTACAACGCAGGCTCCGTCTACGGTACCTGGGCCGAAATCACCCGCAACGTGAGCGGCGCGGTGAACGGCAAGGCCACCGGCAATCTCATCGAGGCGAATGTCGCGGGCGGGCCGTTCACGGCCGCGCTCTCGCTGACCACGACCGGCAATGCGCAAGCGGTCACCATCCGCCCGACCGGCACCGACGTCACCGTCGTTTCGATCAACCTACAGCGCGGCAGATAAGGGCTAGGATACGAGCCCCGCGTCCGCGCTTATTCGGCGGGCTTATTATTCAGCAGGCTTGGGCATAGTGCGTGCGCGTTTGCCCCACGGCATGCGCTTGCGCAGGAACATCACCGTCGCCGGCAAGATGAGCAGGTCGCCGACCAGCGCCGCGATCATCGCAAACGCGCTCAGCCAGCCGAACAGGCGCAGCGACGGCAGGTCCGAAAACACGGTGACGGCGAGCCCGCACGCCAGCACCACGGATGTGAGAATCAGCGCCGGCCCCACCAGCACCGTCGCGCGCGTGACGCCGACGGCCGGGTCCTCGTGCGGCTTGTCCTCGATCCGGAGCCGGTTGAGGTAGTGGATCGTCGCGCTCAATCCCAGGCCGAAGGAAACCGTCAGCGCCACGACGCTCGCGAATTGCAGGCCCTCGCCCATGGTCCACAGCAGCGCACCCGAAACCACGATCGGGAAAATGCCTGGCAGGATGCTCACGATCATCACCAGCAACGAGCGGAACGCGAGCCCGATGAAGGCGGCGACCAGGATGATCTCGGCGGTCAGCGCCTGATTCAGTTTTCCGATCATGCTGGCGCTGTTGCGCGCTGCGATCGCCGATAGCCCGGTCACGGAGAGGAGGAATCCCGGGTTCTGTGCGCGCACGGCGCCGAGCGCCTGACCGAGTTTCTCGATAACCGGCAGCAGCTCGCTGGCGTCGACGTCGGGGATGCGCCCGGACACCACCACCGAATCCTTTTCGGCCGAGATGAAGCGGCGCGTCAGGTGTTCGGGCAGGATCTCGACATATTGCCGGAGCGTATCGATGTCGGAGCGGCCCGCCTTTTCGGCAAGCCAGCGCCGGAGCGTTTCGATCGACCATACGTTGCCGACGCCGGCCTGTTTTTCCACGATCGCATGCACGTCGGCGATGATTTTCAGCGTTTCCGGCGCATAGAGCGCCGTGTTCTTGGGGAACTCGACCAGCACGTCGACCGGGTTGGCGCCGGTGAGCTTGGCGTCGAGACGGCTTGAGGCCGCGACCGCCTGCTGCTTGTCGGGCACCTGATCGGCGAGCCGGTAGCGCGGCTCCAAATTGGCATAGACTGCGATTAGTCCGCCGATCACGACGACACTGATGAGGCTGTAGAGCCCCGGGTGGCGCACCATGCGCGCGGCGATGAAGCCGCACAGTTTGCGCAACGCGTCCACGGCGGCGTCCGAGCCCTTCACCTTGGCGGCGAAACGTTCTTCCTTGCGGATCAGGAGAACGCCAAACAGCGGCACCAGCATCAGCACGGCGATGAACGCGATGACTGTCGCGACCAGGCCCGCGGCACCGAAAGTCTGGATAAGGTGGGAATCCGAGAACAGAAGAGCTGCAAACGAAAAGCCCGCGGTGGCGTGGGTCAAGACGCAAGCCGGGCCGACGACCAGGATGGCGTTGCGCATCGCCTCGAACTTGTTCTCGCCGTGCAGCAGGCGGTCGCGGGCGAAGAAGGTGAGCTGCATCGAATCGGAGAAGCTGATCACCATGATGAGCGGGGTCATCACGTTCAGGAACATGTTGAGGCGGAAATCGAGCCAGCCGAGCGCGCCGAGCGCGAGCAGGATCGCCAAGAGCGGCGGCCCGGCGGCGATGATCATGAAGGCGACGCGGCGGAAGAACAGGATCGCGATCAGGCAGCCGGCGATGAAGCCCAAGGCGTTGTAGAGCAGCCGGTCGCGCTCGACGGCGTTCCTGATCTCGAGCTGCATGACCGGCACGCCCGAAAGCTGGCCTCTCAATCCGGTGCCGGCGATTTCGCTTGCCAAGGTCTTCCGGATTTCAGCGACGGTGTCGAACAGGCCCTTGCTCTCGACCACGGTCGGATCGAGCGAAAGCACGATGAGCGCGAGCTCGCCGTCCTCGGAGAGCAATTTGCCGCGGATGATCTCGTTGGCGAGCACGCGCTCTTTGAGCTTGTCGTACTCGGCGCCCTCGGGCAGTTGGTTCGGGAACAGGGCCTCGGGCAGGCGCCCGCCCTCGGGCGGCTGGCGCGCTGAGAACAGCGAAATAATCCCGCGCGCGCCGTCGATCAATTGCAGGTCGGTGACGAGCTCGCGCAGCTTCTGGATCGACTCGCGCGCCAGCAGCGTCTTGCCTTCGATCACCACCAGCACGTCGAATTCGCTCGACGGGAAGCGCCGCGTCACCTCTTCGTATTGCTTGAACTCGGGGGTGTTGGAGCGGAACAGCTGGCTCAGCGAGTCATCGACCTTGATGCGCTCGATGCCGAAGAATGCGGCGATTGCGAGCGCGACCAGGATCAGTGCCGAGACGGTCCGGTAGCGGAGTGAGACGAGCCCGATGCGCTCGAGACCGAGCCCGAGGTGGCGCGGCTCGCGCCGGTGCCAGGCCAGTCGCTCCTCGGCTTCCTCCGTCGCGTGGCTTGGCCTCTTGTCGGACACCGGCCGTCCCCGAAATATCCGGGCCGGAGGCTACAGGAAATCGCGGTCGCGGGAAGGTCAAATTCGCTTGCATGCAATGCGGCGCGCGAAACGAAACAGGGCCGCCCTTGGGCGGCCCCGTCGAAACTCTCGTCGGTTGAGAGGTCAGATCACCACGACCTTGGTGCCGATCTTCACTTTGTCATAAAGGTCGATCACGTCGTCGTTCTTCATGCGGAAGCAGCCCGAGGACACGGCCTGGCCGATGGTGTGCGGCTCGTTCGAGCCGTGGATGCGGTAGAGCGTCGAGCCGAGATAGATCGCGCGCGCGCCGAGCGGGTTGTCGGCGCCGCCGGCCATCCAGACCGGCAGGTCGGGCCGGCGCTTCAGCATCTCGGCCGGCGGCCGCCAGTCGGGCCACTCGCGCTTCTGCGAGATGGTCTTGACGCCCGACCAGGTGAAGCCGACGCGACCGACGCCGATGCCGTAGCGGGTCGCCTTGCCATCTTCCTGCACGAGATAGAGGAAGCGGGCGCGGGTATCGACCACGACGGTGCCCGGCTTTTCGTTGGTGATGTAGCTCACGGTCTGCTTGGCGAAGCGTGGGTCGAAGGCGGGCCGCGCCGGCGTCTCGCGCACGTCGGGCGCGTCGCGGCGACCGAAGAGGAAGGGCTGCGGCGCGTGATAGCGGCCTGGGTCGCGGTCATATTCCGGCGTGGCGTCCTGCCAGGGCCGGTCGGAAGGCTGGCGCGTTAACGTCGTGTTGCGACCACCGCCGGCGAGAAACTCGAAGAGACCGCCGCCGAAATTGTTGCGCTCGCGGGTTGCGAGGCGCGTACCCGGGGCGAAGTCGGGCCGGCCCGGGAGCGGTTCTGCCTCGTAGCGCGGCGCGCTGATGACGAGCGGCCCGGACCGCTCCTGTGCCGGCGCGCCGGTGTGCACGCCTGCGGTCAGCGCGGCGGTAGTGAAGACGAGAAGCGGAAACGAGATCAGTGTGCGCATCGACGTACTCTGTACAAAGCGCCGAACTGGCGGGCCGACATGGCGCCGCCTCATTTATCCCTAACGAGCCATGACGACTGATCGGTAAACGCCGCCGCGCGCCGGGCCAAGGCCGGCGCCTGTTTGTGATCATGGTTTACGGAAGGTTGACGATCAGGCCGGGTGGCGGATGAACAGGAAGCATAGCAATGCGACGGCTGCGAAGGCTGCGATGATCGAGAGCGCCGCCGGGTCCGAATAGCGCTCGATGGCGAAGGCGATGGCGAGCGGGGCGACCGCCTGCAGCAGGCGCGAGGGGCCGCCGATGCGCCCGAGCAGCCGGCCATAGCCCTCGGCGCCGAACAGGGCGAGCGGCACCGTTCCGGTGGCGATCGTGATCAGGCCGTTGCAGGCACCGAACAGGATGGCGAAGGCGGCGGCGACCAGCGGCGAGGCGCCGAACAGGGCGAGCAACAGGAACGCGACAAGCATCAGGATCGCCGCGCCGCGCGCGATCAGCAGCGGGTGCACCTCGCGGGCGAAGAAGAACTCACAAAGCCGCGCGGCCACCTGCGCCGGCCCGAACAGCATGCCGATCAGGACCACGGTTCTGGGCTCGAGGCCCATGCGGTCGAAAATCGCAAGCATGTGCGCGCCGAGCGCCGATGGCACGAAGGCATAGGCGGCGAAGGCCGCGGCCACGAGCAGGAAGATGGTGCCGCGCGCCGGCAGCGGCTTCTGGGTCGGCGAGATCTTGTCGGGCGCGGCCGGGCGGGAGTGGGCGTGGTGGCGCGGCAGGGCGAAGGCATGGAGCGGCGCCGCGACCAACGCGAGCAGTGCCGCATAGATCAGGAAAGTGCCGCGAACGCCTGCCGCCTCGATGAAGAAATAGGTCGCGGGCCAGCTCACGGTCGAGGCGAAGCCGCCGATCAGCGTGAGCGTCGTGATCGGTCGCCGCGCCTCGGCGCCGAAAATGCGCCCCAGGCTCGAGAACGCCGGAGTATAGAGTCCCGTCGCCATGGCGATGCCGAGCACCGCCCACACGATGAGAAACGAAACGGGATCGGCGGCATAGGCGAGGCCGACGAGTCCGACCGCGCCGATCAAGGAGCCTGCCGCCATCACGAAGTGGCCGCCGTGACGGTCGATGAGCGTGCCGACGAGCGGCGCGGCGAGCCCGGAGGCGGCAAGCCCGAGCGAGAAGCCGCCCATGGTGAAGGCGAGCGACCAGCCACGCTCGGCGGCGATCAGCGGCACAGTCAGGACCGGCGGATAGAAGATCGTGCCCCAGGCGAGGATTTGCGTGACGCCCAGCACCGGAATCGCGCGCCAGGGTCCGGCGAGGCGGGTGAGGAGAGACATCGCGGGAAGTCTTACGCGATTCGTTTGCTTACGCCGCCGTGCCCGCGCAGCGCACGAACACCATGGTGCCGTAGGTGGCGGCGGCTTGCTGGTCGACCCATTTCAACACCAGCACCCGGCCGTCCCAGCGGATCACCTCGCGGTCGCCGGAAATCTGCCCACCGGACGGGCCGATATAGGTCGCGCCGGCGCCGCTGCGCACTTCCATTTCGGTCGCGGTGGTAGCGAACGGCATGTGCATCAAGACTGTGCTGCCGCGGCCGCGCGCGATCACGTAGGGATTGCCGCACTGGCCGCGCGCCGCGTTCTCGACGCGCTTGGCATCCTTGGCGTCATGATAGGAGGCGAGCCCCCAACGGCCAGCGAGCTTGTCGGCGCTGAGCGGGGCCGAGACGCCGCGGGTCTCCAGCGCGCCGCTCCTCTCCAGGTCGGCGATACAGCCAGAGAGGGCGAAGGCAAGCAGACAGGACAAAACGACGCGGAACATGAGAGCCCCCGAACCTAGGCTCGCATTTTTCGCAGACTTAAGCCAAACGGACAACGGCGCCAGCGGGCGCTTCTGCTATAAGGGCGCCCGGCATGCCTTCCGATTTCCTCTTCTATCTCGTCGGCCTTCCAACCGTGTTCCTCATCGCTGTGGGCAAGGGTGCCTTCGGCGGCGGGCTGGCCACGCTCGGCGTGCCGCTCTTGTCGCTCGTAATGCTGCCGATCGAGGCGGCGATTGTGGTGGCGCCGCTCGTCTCGCTCATGGATGCGTTCGCGCTCGGCTCGTTCACGCCGAAGACCTGGTCGAAGCCCGATCTTCTATGGCTCTTGCCTAGCCTCGTATTCGGTATCGCCCTCGGATATCTGTTCTTCGCCTATGTCGATCCGCGTTTGGTCGCGGCGGCGATCGGGGCGGTGACGCTCGCCTTCACGATCGACTGGTACCTACGCGGGCGCAAAGTACCGCCGCGGAAGCTCCCGGTCTCGCCGCCGCTTGCGCTTGCCGCAGGCACGGCCGCGGGCTTCACCACTTTCATCGCCCACGCCGGCGGACCACCGGTCGCGATGTATCTGCTGCGGCGCGGACTGCACAAGACGGTCTATGCCGGCACCTCGATCGCGCTCTTCACGCTCGGCAATCTCATCAAGCTCGTGCCCTATGGCTTGCTCGCATTCGCCCGGCCTTCGACACTGTGGGCGGCGCTGGCGCTGGCGCCGGCGGTGCCGGTCGGCGTATGGGTCGGGAAATACCTGCACGACCGGCTCGAGCAAAACCGGCTGTTCTTCTGGTGCTACCTGATCCTCGCCTTCGCCGCGGCGAAGCTTTTGTATGACGCGGTGCGGGCGCTAGCGGGCTGAAACCGGCTTCAAGGCCGCGCCTTGACATTCAGGGCCCGCCCGCCCATTTTCCCCGCGGCCGTGGCACTCGCTATAGCCGAGTGCCAGCGCCTTCAAGACTCTGAGATATCTCGCCAATTCAGAAATCCCGCCGGTCCGCCGGCGCGCGCAAGAGGTGGCCGCATGAAAATGAAGTTCCGTCCCCTGCACGACCGCGTGGTCGTGCGCCGCGTTACCGCCGAGGAAAAGACCGCCGGCGGAATCATCATCCCGGACTCCGCCCAGGAGAAGCCGCAAGAAGGCGCGGTGATCGCCGTCGGCCCGGGCGGCCGCGACGAGGCCGGCAAGCTCATTCCGATCGACATCAAGGTCGGCGACCGGGTGCTGTTCGGCAAGTGGTCCGGCACCGAGGTCAAGATCGACGGCGAGGATCTCCTGATCATGAAGGAGTCCGACGTCATGGGTGTGATCGCGAAATAAGCGGCGCGCGCCTAGCAATCTCAAATCAGGAGTAGAAGTAAATGGCTGCGAAAGAAGTACGATTTGGCGCCGACGCGCGCGACCGGATGCTGCGCGGTGTCGATATTCTGGCCAATGCCGTGAAGGTGACGCTCGGTCCCAAGGGCCGCAACGTCGTGCTCGACAAGTCCTATGGCTCGCCGCGCATCACCAAGGACGGGGTGACGGTGGCGAAGGAAATCGAGCTCGACGACAAGTTCGAGAACATGGGCGTGCAGATGGTGCGCGAAGTCGCCTCCAAGACCAACGAAAAGGCCGGGGACGGCACCACGACGGCGACGCTCCTGGCGCAGTCGATCGTGCGGGAAGGCGCGAAGTCCGTGGCCGCCGGAATGAATCCGATGGATCTGAAGCGCGGCGTCGATCTTGCGGTCGACGAGGTCGTGAAAGACATCGTGAAGCGCGCCAAGAAAGTACAGTCTTCCGCCGAGGTGGCCCAGGTCGGAACCATCTCCTCAAACGGCGACGAGGCGATCGGCAAGATGATCGCCAACGCCATGCAGAAGGTCGGCAACGAGGGCGTCATCACCGTCGAAGAAGCCAAGTCGCTCGATACGGACGTCGAGATCGTCGAAGGCATGCAGTTCGACCGCGGCTATATCTCGCCCTATTTCGTCACCAATGCCGAGAAAATGACCGCCGAGCTGCAGGATGCCTATCTGCTGCTGTTCGAGAAGAAGCTTTCGGGCCTGCAGGCGATGCTGCCGTTGCTCGAAGCGATCGTGCAGACCGGCAAGCCCCTGCTGATCATCGCCGAGGACGTGGAAGGCGAGGCGCTGGCGACGCTCGTCGTGAACAAGCTGCGCGGCGGCCTGAAGGTCGCCGCCGTCAAGGCCCCGGGCTTTGGCGACCGGCGCAAGGCCATGCTCGAGGACATCGCGATCCTCACCGGCGGTCAGCTGATTGCCGAGGATCTCGGTATCAAGCTCGAGAGCGTGACGGTCGCCATGCTCGGCCGCGCCAAGAAGGTCATCATCGAGAAGGAAAAGACCACCATCGTGGACGGCGCCGGGAAGAAGAAGGACATCGAAGCCCGCGTCGGCCAGATCAAGGCGCAGATCGAAGAGACCACCTCGGATTACGACAAGGAAAAGCTGCAGGAGCGGCTCGCGAAGCTCGCGGGCGGCGTCGCGGTGATCCGTGTCGGCGGCGCCACCGAGACCGAGGTTAAGGAAAAAAAGGATCGCGTGGACGATGCGCTTAACGCCACGCGGGCCGCGGTCGAGGAAGGTATCGTGGCCGGCGGCGGCGTCGCGCTGCTGCGCGCCAAGAAGGCGATCGAGAAGCTGAAGAACTCCAATCCCGACATCCAGGCCGGCATCAACATCGTGCTCAAGGCGCTGGAAAGCCCGGTGCGGCAGATCGCCGAAAATTCGGGCGTCGAGGGCTCGATCGTGGTCGGCAAGTTGCTCGATTCGAAGGATGCCGATTACGGCTTCGACGCGCAGACCGAACAATATGTCGACATGTTCAAGGCCGGCATCATCGATCCGGCCAAGGTCGTGCGCACCGCGCTGCAGGATGCGGCTTCCGTGGCCGGTTTGCTGATTACGACCGAGGCCATGGTCGCCGAACTTCCGAAGAAGGAAACGCCGATGCCGCCTATGCCGGGCGGTGGCGGAATGGGTGGGATGGATTACTGACGCAATCCAAGACCTGAGAGACGGGGGCGCGGTGAAAGCCGCGCCCCTTTTGTTTTCGGGGTGAGGCGCCTCGTGCAACGCATATGCCTTCGATCGGCTAGATTTGCCGTTCAAGCGACTCGCCCATAACCGACCGCCGCCGGAGAACGCCCGTGTCCCAGCTACTTTCCGCGATCAAAGACGTCTTTCGCTTGGCCATGCCCTACTTCCGCGGCAACGATCGTTTCGCCGGCTGGCTCTTGCTTGGCGGTGTGATCGGCCTCGAGCTCGGCATCGTCGCGCTGAACGTCCTGTTCAACCAGTGGAACGCGCGCTTCTACGACGCGATTCAGAACAAGGCCTGGGATTCGTTCCAGCGCGAGCTCTTGGTTTTCACCGTGCTGGCCGTCGCGTTCATCATCGCAGCGGTCTATCAGATCTATCTGCAGCAATGGCTGCGCATCCGCTGGCGCCAGTGGACGACGGAAAAATATCTCTCGCGCTGGCTCGAACACGGCGTGCATTACCGCATGCGCGTGGTCGGCGACCCGGCCGATAACCCGGACCAACGCATCGCCGAGGATCTCGAGCTGTTCGCGCTGCGCACGATCGAAATCGGCATCGGCCTGATCGGCGCGGTGCTGACGCTGATCTCCTTCGTGGTCATCCTTTGGGGCCTATCGAGCGCGGCGGCATTTCCGATCTTCGGGGTCACGATCCCAGGCTATCTCGTGTGGGCTGCCATCATCTACGCTGTGCTTGGAACGATCGGCGCACATTATATCGGCCGGTCGCTGATCGCGCTCAATTTCAACCAGCAACGCTTCGAGGCGGATTTTCGCTACCACCTGGTGCGCGTGCGCGAAAACGGCGAGCAGATCGCGCTTTTGGACGGCGAACCCGCCGAGCGGCGGCGGCTCGGCGAACGGTTCTCGACGCTGGTTGGAAACTTCCGCCGCATCATGAACGCGCAGAAGCGGCTCACCGGGTTCTCCGCGAGCTACACCCAGGCAGCGATCATCTTCCCGTTCGTGGTGGTGAGCCCGGCTTATTTCGCGGGCACGATCTCGCTCGGCATCCTGACGCAGACCGCCTCGGCCTTCGGTCAGGTGCAAAACTCCTTGAGCTTCTTCGTCCGCATCTACGCGACGCTGGCGGAATGGCGCTCGGTGGTGGAGCGGCTCACTGGCTTCGAGCAGGCGGTGGCCGAAGGGGAGCGGCTGAAGCGCGTGAGCGCGCTCGCGCACGAGGAGCGCGACGGGATCGGGCTCGGCATCGACGGCCTCGATGTGCGGCTGCCGACCGGCGCGCCGCTGGTGCGGGCGGAGAAAGTCACGATCGCGCCGGCCGAGAGCGTGCTGGTGACTGGTCCGACCGGATCGGGCAAGTCGACGCTGTTCCGCGCGATCGCCGGCATCTGGCCGTTCGGCGCGGGCAAGATCGCGACCGGCAAGGGCAAGCTGATGGTGCTGCCGCAGCGGCCCTATGTGCCGTTCGGCACGCTCGCCGCGGCACTGACCTATCCCGATGCGCCGGACGGCTTTTCACGCGCGGCGATGTCCGAAGCGCTCGATGCGGTGGGGCTTGCGAAGTTCAAGGATCGCCTCGATGAAGACGCGTCCTGGCCGCATGTGCTTTCGCAAGGCGAGCAGCAGCGGCTCTCGCTGGCACGCGCACTGCTCGGCAAGCCCGAAATGCTGCTGCTCGACGAGGCGACCTCGGCGCTCGACGAGGACTCGGAGGCGGAGCTGTATCGGCTGCTCGCCAAGCGGCTACCGCAGGCGACCGTGATCTCGATCGGCCACCGCTCGACGCTCTTCGGGCTGCACCAGCGCCGGTTCGACTTCAAGCGCTTGCCGGACGGCGGCCACCGCATGGAGCCGGCGCCGCTTGCTGCGGCATGACGTTCAGGACAGCGTCGCGCCGGCGCGGGCGAGGATCTGCGGGAACTCATTGCCCGCAAGGAAGGCGTATTCGGCCTCGCGCCGGTCGGTGAGCGGGTCGCGCGCCTTCAGTTCTATATCGACGAAGCCAGGGTGGCACATCACGAGGCCGTCCGCAGGAAGCCCGTCGATAAAGCGGGCGAACAGCGCGGCGAAATTCTCATCGGCGCCGAAGTCATAGGCGCCGGCGAAGGCCGGGTTGAACCGTAGCCCCGCGCGCGCGGCCTTATTCCGGAAACCATAGCTGAGCGCGGCGATAAATCGCGTCTTGTTGTCGGCCGTAACGAGCGCGCGCCAGTTCGCCGGGCCGCATTGCCGCACCCAGGCCTTGGGCACGAAGCGCGCCACCGCGGCAAGAAATCCCTCGCGCACGCCGGGAAGTAACTGCACGTGCTGGTGCCCATCGACGAAATCGGGTGGCCGGCCGAAGGCGTCCGTGAAGGCGCGCATCTGGGCGCCGACCTCGGCCTCGACCGCGCGGCGATCGATGCGGAACCGGGCCAGCGGGTCGAGAAACTTCGCAAGCGGGGGAAAGTTTCCGTCCGCGCCCGCCAGCGGCGCCGCGGCGAGCGGGCGGAACGGGCCGGTGAGCGTCACGTGCAGGCCGGTCTCGAAGCGGAAGGGGGCCTCGGTCATCGCCAGCACGGCCGCTTCGGTCGCGAAGCCCGGCACCCCGGTCATGACGGAAGTGGCGTTGATGCGGCCCTGCTCGATCAGCGCGCGGATCGCCTTGGAGACTCCCGGTGCGAGGGCATAGTCGTCGGCGCAAACGACGATGCGCCTCATTCGCTCGCCTCGCGGCGCTCGTGCTCGGCGACGAAATAAACCGGACGCGCCTTCAGCTCCGAGAGAATCTTCCCGATATATTCGCCGAGCACGCCGAGCACGATGAGCTGCGCGCCGCCGATCACCATGATGCCGATCATCACCGACGGATAGCCGGGCACGTCGCGGCCGACGATGAAGGTCTCGCCGAGAGTCCAGAGGCCGAACACCAGCGCGCTCGCGGCAAGTAGAATGCCCAAGAGGCTTGCGATGCGCAGCGGCGTGGTGGAGAACGCAGTGAGGCCTTCGATGGACAGCCCGACGAGCGCGGGAAAATTCCAGCTTGAGTGGCCGTGCATGCGCGCGGGAGGTTCGTACGGTACTCCGGCCTGCCGGAAGCCGATCCAGCTCGAAAGTCCCTTGAAGAAGCGGTTGCGCTCCGGCATGCGCTTGAGCGCCTCGGCCGCGCGCGGCGACAACAGCCGGAAATCGCCGGCGTCTTCCGGAATCGGTTGCCGGGCTCCGTAATTGAGCAGGCGGTAGAACAACTTGGCCAGAAGACGAAACGTCGCCGACTCGTTCGAGCGATGCGCCTTCACCGTATAGACCACGTCGTTGCCATCGACGTGCCACAGCGTCACGAGCCGCTCGATCAGCTCGGGCGGATGCTGGCCGTCGCCGTCCATGAACAGGAGCGCACTGTGCCGCGCGTATTCGAGCCCGGCGAGCAGCGCCGCTTCCTTGCCGAAATTGCGCGACAGCGAAACGATCTGCAGGTCGGCGCCCTTGGCGGGCAACTTGCGCGCGATTTTCATCGTGTCGTCGCCGCTGCCGTCGTCCACATAGACGATCTCGACGGCGAGCCCGCGCGACTTCCTGAGCGCCTTGGCGGCGGTGACCAGCCGCTGATGCAGCGTGGCGAGGCCCGCGGATTCGTTGAACAGCGGCACGACGATCGAGAGTCCGGCGCCCGCGCGCTTGGCGGGCGCGGCATTGCGCGCCGATTTATCCGTCCGTGACGCCATGATCCGTCCCTAGTGGCCGTTCCTAGCAAGGGCCAGGGGCGGCGTCACCATCGGGCGAATCGCACAAGCCATGCTATGCAGCCGCATGAACTGGGCCTCGCTGCGTGCGCTGTTTACCCAATTGGTGAGTTTCGGCCTGATCGGCTTCGTCAACGCCGGGGTCGATACCGCGATCTTCTTCCTGGCGCTGGCGACCGTCACCAGCAACCTGGTGGTGGCGAACAGCTGCGCCTGGATTATCGCGGTGAGCGGCTCGTATCTGATGAATTCGCGCTTCACCTTCGCCGCCAACTCGGGCGGGCGATACAGCTTCAAAGCCTATTTCATGTTCGCCGCGACCCAGGTTGGCGGCTTCCTCGCCAATACCACCATCCTGCTGCTGGCGGCGCCCTATGTGCCGCTGTTGGTTGCGAAGATTCTGGCCATTGGCGGCGGCTTCGTGGTCAATTTCACGCTGGCACGCGCGATCGTATTCCGCGCGCAGTGAGGCTCAGCCGAGCCGCTCCGCGAGCTTGTCGAACAGCGGATTTTCGCGCGCGAACACATATTCGGGCGCGGCCACCATCACGTGCTCGGCACCGTGCTCGCGTAGAAACGTCGCCAGCAGGTGCACCGCGTCGGGCGGGCACAAGAGCGTGAGCATGCCCGACGAAGTCGGCCCACCGAGCGGGGCGATTACGCCGAAGCGGCCTTTGGCCTCGGCGACCATCTCGGCGTCGGCATCGGGAAAGCGCGTGCGCACCTCCCGCATGGTGTGGGCGCGGCGCTCGGCCGCGATGCGGTCGAGCAACGCGCGGGCGGTAGCGCGCGCGTCGGTGCCCCATTCGGCTTGGAGCGAGGCCACGAGATTGGCTTGCGAGCGCAACATCACGCCGTCGTCGACCACCTTCAACCCATTGGCGGCAAGCGTCGAGCCGGTGGTGGTGATGTCCACGATAAGTTCAGCGGTGCCGGATGCAGGTGCGCCTTCGGTGGCGCCGAGGCTTTCGACGATCCGGTAATCGGCGATGCCGTGGCGCGAGAAAAAGCCGCGCGTCAGATTCACGTATTTGGTGGCGACGCGCACGCGCCGGCCGCGCTTGTGATGAAAGGCGGTGGCGACGTCGTCGAGGTCGCGCATGGTGCGCACATCGATCCAGGCCTGCGGCACGGCGACCACCACGTTGGCGTTGCCGAAGCCGAGACCGTCCAACAGCACCACGCGCGCATCGGCATCGGGTATCATTTCACGTACCAGATCCTCGCCGGCGACGCCGAGGTGGATCGCGCCTTGTGCCAGGTTGGTGACGATATCGGCCGTGGAGAGATAGGCGATCTCGACGCCCGGCAGTTCGGGCACGGTGCCGCGATAATCGCGGCCGCCGCCCGGCTGCAACAGCGTAATCCCGGCGCGCGCAAAGAAAGCGTGGGCGTTCTCCATGAGCCGCCCCTTGGACGGCACGCCGACGATGAGCGGCTCGTTCACGGCCGACCTCCCGCCTGTTCGAGCCGCTCGATCCAGACCGCGAAGCCGACCGCTGGCACGGGATTGGCGCTGCCGAGCAGCGTGAGCAGTCGGTCATAGCGGCCACCGGCGGCGAGCGGGCCATTCGCGCGGCCCTTTTTCTTGGCGTGCAGCTCGAACACCATGCCGGAGTAATAGTCGAGCGTGCGGCCGAAGGCGGTGGCAAAGCGAATGCCGCTCACGTCGACGCCGCCGGCGGCGAGAAAGCCGCTGCGTTGCTCGAAGGCGTCGAGCGGCGCAGAAAGATCGAGCGCGGCGTCGCTAGCCAGCGTGCGCAGCGCCGCCGAGGCCTCGTCGGGATCGCCGACGATGGCGAGATAGCGCTCGAGCACGGCAGAGGTCTCGGCCGGCAGGCGCGTGGCGGCGCCGAGCTCGGCCTGCTCCAGAAAGCGCTCGGCGATTTCGGCGACCGTGCGGCCGCCGACCGCCTTGATGCCGGCGATCGACAGGAGATCGGCCACAAGCGCGCGCGCGGCGGCGGGATCGGAGCCGGCGAGCGCGGCGAGCACGCCGGCGTGCTCTGCTCCGGCGCCGCGGGCGAGCTTCAGCGTCGCAAGATCGGCTTCCAGCGTGCCGGCGCGGTTGAAATCCTTGATCAGGCGGCGCTGCCACGCGGGCGGCAGGTCGAGCGCGGCCACCAGCGCCATGAACAGGCCGACGTCGCCCATGCGGATTTCGGGATCGGCGGCGCCGTATTGGCGCACGCTTTCGAGCGCCAGCGCGAGGCATTCGGCGTCGGCGGCTTCGCGGTCGGCGCGGCCGAGCGACTCGATGCCGGCCTGAAGCAATTCCGCGCTGCCTTCGCCGCGATCGCGGAACACCGGGCCGAGATAGCAATAGGCCGCGGGGCGGCCGGGCGCGCCCTGTTCGAGATGGCCGCGGCAAACCGGGATGGTGAGGTCGGGGCGCAGGCACAGCTCGCGGCCGCGCGCGTCGCTGGTGATGAAGAGCGAGCGGCGCAGCTCCTCGCCGGCCAGTTCCAAAAAGTCGTCGGCCGGCTGCAGCACGGCGGGCTCGACGCGCAGGTATCCCGCGCGCTCGTAGAGGTCCACGAGCCCGTCCGCGCGATTAGTTCGCGCCGAAGAGGAGGTGCGATCGCTTGCCATGATTCGGTCCTGCGGAGCCGGAGCCCCGAGGGCGGCCTTGTAGCAGGGTGGAACCGGCCCCGCTACTTGGGTTGCGCGGGCTCGCCGCTACGACTTAATGCCGTGCCGCGCCAGCACTTCGCGCACGGCTTCGACGAGCTTGGCCTCAGGCACCGAGAACTGCGCCGGGCGCGTTTCGCGCCACTCTTTATTCGAGGCGATGGCCTCGGACTTCTTCGCGCCTTCGACCAGGTCCTTGATCTGTACTTCGCCCTTGGCCTTCTCGTCGCCGCCCTGGATGACGACGCAGGGCGCGCCGCGCTTGTCGGCGTATTTCAGCTGCGGGCCCATCTTGCCGGAGCCCAGATAAAGCTCGGCGTTGATGCCCGCGTCGCGCAGGGCCTTCACCATCTTTTGGTAGTCGGTGATGCGGTCCTGATCGAACACGGTGACGACCACGGGGCCGGCCGCTGCTTTCGTATCGAGCTTGCCGAGATGCTGGAGCGCGGCCATGAGCCGCGATACGCCGATGGAGAATCCGGTGGCCGGCACGGTTTCGCCGCGAAAGCGCGCCACGAGGCCGTCATAGCGCCCGCCGCCCGCGACAGAGCCGAAGCGAACGGGCTTGCCGTCCTCGCCTTTGATCTCGAAGGTGAGATCAGCTTCGTAGACGAGGCCGGTGTAGTATTCGAGGCCGCGGACGACAAAGGGGTCGATCTGGATGCGATCAGCGCCATAACCCGCAGCGCGAACTACCCCCTCAATCTGTTTCATTTCTGAAAATCCAGCCCGTGCTGCTTCGTTCGCGTCAAGAATCTTATTCCACGAGTCCACTTCTGCCGATTTCCCGACTGCAACGAACTGCTGATGCTGAATAACCGCCAAAACATACTCGGTCTGAACTGAATCCAGGCCCGCGCCTTTGGTGAAATCTCCACTCTCGTCCTTGCGCCCTGGCCCTAGAAGCAACTTCACATTTTCCGAACCCAATCGATCC
This sequence comes from Xanthobacteraceae bacterium, assembly GCA_036559465.1. Lineage (GTDB taxonomy): Bacteria > Pseudomonadota > Alphaproteobacteria > Rhizobiales > Xanthobacteraceae > JAHFPN01. Next base: position 5,197 of record DATBTC010000042.1, on the reverse strand, counting down.
AGTTTGTCGAGCGCGCGTAGCACGGCAAGGCGCTTGCCAGCATATGCCTCGCCGCCAAGTCCGATGGCTTCCAGCACTCCATCGAGTACCTTGCGGTTATTGACCTTAATCACGTACTCGCCGCGTTTGATGCCCAGCGCCTCCAGCGTATCCGCCGCGAGCATGCACATCTCGGCATCGGCGGCGACGGAGGAAGCGCCGACGGTGTCGGCGTCGAATTGCAGGAACTGGCGATAGCGGCCGGGGCCGGGCTTCTCGTTGCGAAAAACGTAGCCGACGCGATAGGAGCGGTAGGGCTTCGGCAGGCGGTCGAAATTCTCCGCGACATAACGCGCGAGCGGCGCGGTCAGGTCATAGCGCAGCGAGAGCCACTGCTCGTCATCGTCCTGGAACGAGAACACGCCTTCATTGGGCCGGTCCTGGTCGGGCAGGAATTTTCCCAAGGCGTCGGTGTATTCGATGGCCGGCGTCTCCACCGCCTCGAAGCCGTAGCGCTCGAACACGGTGCGGATTTTCCCCAGCATCGCGCGCTCGGCGGCAAGCTCCGCCGGCCCGCGGTCCATGAGGCCGCGCGGCAGGCGCGCTTTCAGCTTGCTCGGTTCCTTGGCCATGCGTCTTTCAGGCGATCAGCAGCAGAATTCCGGCGAGCGCCGCGGGCAGCGCCTGCACGAACAGAATTCGCCGCGACACGCTATAGGCGCCATAGACCCCGGCGACAACGACGCAGGCGAGGAAAAACAGCTTGATCTGCAACCCGATGGCCGGAAACGGATGCACCAGCCCCCACGCCAGGCCGGCGGCGAGGAAGCCGTTATAGAGTCCCTGATTGGCGGCGAGCACGGCGGAGTCCTGCGCCTTCTGCAGCGACTGGCCGAAGGTGCGCAGCCCCTGCGGCTTGGTCCAGAGAAACATCTCCAGCACCAGAAAATAAACGTGCAGCAGCGCGACCAGCGCAACCAGGAGATTGGCGACGAGCATCATGGCTAAGTTCTCCGAGCCCTCAGACCGCGGCGCGGCCCTGCGACCAGGCTTGCAGCTTACGATAGATGGTGGAGGGGCTGATTTCGAGGGCGACGGCGGCGCGCGCCGCGTTGCCGCCGTGGGCTTTGAGCGCGCGCTCGATGATCTTCTGCTCCTGACGCCAGAACGGGTCGATGGAGGGAGAGCCAATGAGCGGCAGCGGGTCGGAGTCGTTGGCGGACGAAAGCGGCAGCGCCAGCATTTCGGCGCGCACCTGCTCGCCGTCATGCAGCACCACCACGCGGCGGATCACGTTCTGCAGCTCGCGCACATTGCCGGGCCAGGGATAGGCTTCGAGCAGGCGTGCCGCTTCGGCGTCGAAGCCCGCGAAGGCGCGGCCTTCCTCCTCGGCAAAGCGGGCGAGGAAGGCTTGCGCCAAGAGCGCCACGTCGCCCGCACGCTCACGCAGCGGCGGCAATTGCAGCGGTAGAACATGCAGCCGGTAGAACAGGTCCTCGCGGAAGCTTCCGGCGGCCACGGCCGCCTTCGGGTTGCGGTTGGTGGCGCACACGAAGCGCACGTCCACCGCGCGCTCCTTGGTGTCGCCGACTCTGCGCACGGTGCCGGTCTGGATGAAGCGCAGCAGCTTGGCCTGCAGGCCGATGTCCATCTCGCAAATTTCGTCGAGGAACAGCGTGCCACCGTGCGCGAGCTCGGCGGCTCCGGCGCGGTCATCATGGGCGCCGGTATAGGCGCCTTTCACGTGGCCGAAGATTTCGCTCTCCATCAGCTCGCGCGGGATGGCGCCGCAGTTCAGCGCGATGAACGGCCCCTTGGCGCTGTTCGAGCGCACATGCAGCGCTTGCGCGCAGACTTCTTTCCCGGTGCCGCTCTCGCCGGTGATGAACACCGGCGCTTTCGATGGCGCGACGCGGACGATCTGATCGTAGAGCGCGAGCATCGGCTCCGACGCGCCGATAAATCCTTCGAAGCCATCGGCCGGGAACAAAGCCGCGATCGGGAGCGAACCGTCGGCGCTATCGCGCGCACCGGAAGCTTCCAGCGCCAACGCGAGCCGGCGCGCGAGATCGGCGGGATGGAAGGGCTTGACCACGAAATCGTCGGCGCCGTTGCGCATGGCATCTACCGCGACGCTGACCGAGCCCTGGCGGCTGGTGGCAAGAATCGGCCCGCGGAGTCCGGCGCGGCGAAGCGCCGAGATCGAGCCGGCGGCGCCGCGCAGATCGAGGCAGACCACGGCAGCGTGCAGCACGCTCTCCTGCGCGGCCGCGATGCCGCCGGCGATGGTGGTCGCCTCGCGGATCAAGGCCGGCGTGGAAGAGAGCGATGCGAGCGCGCTCGCCAGCAGGCGACGCACTGCCGGATCGTCGTCGACGACGAGGACGCGTACGGGCTCCGGAGAACCCAAGCTACCTGACATGTCCGGGCGACCCCTCGACGCGGACTAGAACCTCGGGCTTACAGCCCGAACTGCCTGGAGCTTGGCAAAACAGGGTAAATAAACCCTTTTCCGTGCCTTGCCAAAGCGCCGCAGGACGGTGCAAAGGCGCGGGTAGCGGCATTATTGAGCGGAAATTCATGCTCGATGGTTATGGGGTAGGGCGATGCGAACCCAGGTAGCGATCATCGGCGGCGGGCCAGCCGGGCTGCTCTTGTCGCACATGCTCGATCTGAACAAGATCGAGAGCATCGTGCTGGAGCGCAAAAGCCGCGCCTATGTGCTGGAGCGCATCCGCGCCGGCGTGCTGGAGCCGCACACGGTCGAGCTGCTGCGCGAGGTCGGCCTCGGCGAGCGCATGGACCGGGAAGGGCATGTGCACGACGGCTCCTACATCGCCTGGGCCGGGCGCGACCGCTTCCTGATCGATACGCGCAAATACACCGGCAAACCGATGATGGCCTATGGCCAGACGGCGATCACCGAAGACCTTTATGCGGCGCGCGACAAGGCGGGCGGGCACATCATCGACGAGGCCGACGGCGTGCAGCTGCACGATCTGACGACGGATCGTCCGTACGTGACGTTTTCGAAAGACGGAAAGCGCCAGCGCGTCGATTGCGATTTCGTCGCCGGCTGCGACGGCTTTCATGGCGTCAGCCGCAAGTCGATTCCGGCGGCGAAGCTCAAGATCTTCGACAAGGAGTATCCGTTCGGCTGGCTCGGCATCATGTCGGAGACGCCGCCGTTTCCCGACATCGTCTATGCGCATCACGAGCGCGGCTTTGCGCTCGCCTCGATGCGCAGCCCCATGCTCAGCCGCTACTACATCCAGTGCGATCTCGACGCCAAGATCGAGGATTGGCCGGACGAGCGGTTCTGGAAGGAATTGAAGGCCCGTTTCCCGAAGGATATCGCGGACCGGATCGTCACCGGGCCGTCGATCGAGAAATCGATCGCGCCGCTCAGAAGCTTCGTCGCCGAGCCGATGCAGTATGGCCGCATGTTCATGGCGGGCGACTCCGCGCACATCGTGCCGCCGACCGGCGCCAAGGGACTGAATCTCGCGGTATCGGACGTCTATTATCTCCACCGCGCGCTGGTGGCGCACTATTCGAAGAAGAAAGGCGAGTATCTGGAGAACTATTCGGCCACCGCGCTGCGCCGGGTATGGAACGCCGAACGGCTTTCCTGGTGGCTGACCAATCTGCTGCACCGTTTCCCCGACGACACGCCGTTCGAGGAGCGCACGCGGGAGAACCAGCTCGATTACCTCGGATCTTCCGAGCATGCGGCGGCCTCGCTGGCCGAACAATATGCGGGGCTGCCGTTCGAGGCGTGACCGCGGTCAGTACTTTGCGCTATGGGTAGGCTGAATTCAGGAGCCGCCCATGCCGTCCAGTCCCGCCCTGCAGCCCAACGACCTCGAAGCCTTCTGGCTTCCCTTCACCGCCAACCGGGCGTTCAAGAAACGGCCGCGGCTCGTCGCCCGTTCCAAGGACATGCATTACTACACGCCCGAAGGCCGCCCGGTGCTGGACGCGACTGCTGGCTTGTGGTGCTGCAACGCCGGGCACAATCGCGAGCCGGTGGTCGAAGCGATCCGGGCGCAAGCCGGCGTGCTCGATTACGCGCCGCCGTTCCAATACGCGCACCCGCAGGCCTTCGTGCTGGCGAGCCGCATCGCCGCACTGGCGCCAGGCGATCTCGATCATGTGTTCTTCTGCAATTCGGGTTCGGAAGCCTGCGACACGGCGCTGAAAATCGCCATCGCCTATCAGCATGCGCGCGGCGAGGGCACGCGCACGCGGCTGATCGGCCGCGAGCGCGGCTATCATGGCGCCGGCTTCGGCGGAATTTCGGTGGGCGGCATCGTGGCGAACCGGCGCTATTTCGGCTCGCTGCTCGCGGGCGTCGATCATTTGCCGCACACGTATAACCGCGAGAAGCAGGCGTTCTCCAAAGGCGAGCCCGAATGGGGCGCGCATCTGGCGGACGAGTTGGAGCGCATCGTCGCGCTGCACGATGCTTCGACCATTGCCGCGGTGATCGTCGAGCCGATGGCCGGCGCCACCGGCGTGCTGCCGGCACCCAAGGGCTATCTCGAGCGGCTGCGGGCGATCTGCAACAAATACGGAATTCTTCTCATTTTCGACGAGGTCATTACCGGCTTCGGCCGGCTCGGCCACATGTTCGCGGCCGAACGCTATGGCGTGGTGCCGGACATGATCGCGTTCGCCAAGGGCATTACCTCGGGCACCGTGCCGATGGGCGGCGTGATCGTGCGCGGGCAAATCCACGACGCGTTCATGAAGGGGCCCGAGCACGTGACGGAGCTGTTTCACGGCTACACGTACTCGGCGCATCCGCTCTCCTGCGCCGCGGCGCTGGCGACGCTCGATCTCTATCGCGATGAAAAACTGATGGATCGCGCCAAAAAGCTAGAGCCGATCTGGGCCGACGCGGCCATGGGGCTGAAGGGCCTGCCCGGCGTGCTCGACATCCGCACGGTGGGCCTCACTGTCGGCATTGATCTGTCGTCGCGGCCGGACGCGGTCGGCAAGCGCGGCTTCGAGTGCATGGAGCGCGCGTTCTTCGACGAGGGCGTGATGATCCGCTGCATGGGCGATACGCTGGCGGTGGCCTCGCCGCTGATCGTCTCGGAAGCGCAGATCGGCGAGATCTTCGAGAAGCTCGCGAGCGTGATCCGCGCCACGGCCTAGTCGCGCCGGTGATTGACGTCGTTCAGCCCGTCGGGCACTCATTCCGGCGACGAAC
>DATBTC010000041.1:0-59153 GCA_036559465.1 Xanthobacteraceae bacterium | reverse complement strand
AGTGCAAGCCCGTCTCCTCAGTGCAGCGCGGCGTCGACCGCGCGCTCGACCGCGGGTTTCGCGGCTGGTGCGCCCAGAAGCCGCTCGACGATGGCGCCGGCAGCTTCGATGGCGATGCCGCGAACTTCCTTCATCGCCGTGGCTCGCGTCGCCTCGATCTTGCGCTCGGCATCGGCCAGATGCTGGCCGAGCGAGGCTTCGAGCTCGGTGCGGCGGCGGGCGGTTTCGGCCGCGACCTTCTGCTGATGCTCGGCGACCGCTGCCTGGGCGCGGGCGCGCGCGTCGGCCAGCGATTTCTCGTAGGCGGCGATTGCAATCTCGCTCTCGCCCTTGAGCCTGCCCGCCTCCTCGAGATCGGAGGCGACCCGCGCGCGGCGCACTTCGAGGATCGAAGCGATCCGTGGCAGAACGTAGCGCGCGAGCAGGAGATAGAGCAGGCCGAAGGCGATCGCGAACCACACCAATTGCGCGCCGAAATGCTCGGGCGCGAATGGCGGAAACGGCCCCTTGGCTTTGGGGCCGCCTTCCTTCTGGGTGCTCGCGGTCGCGGCCATCGTCTCAGAGCGCGAAGAGCAGCAAGAGCGCGATCAGCAGCGAGAAGATGCCGAGCGCTTCGGTCACGGCGAAGCCGAAAATCAGGTTGCCGAATTGGCCTTGCGCGGCGGACGGGTTGCGCAGCGCGGCGGCGAGATAGTTGCCGAAGATGGTGCCCACGCCGATGCCGGCGCCGCCCATGCCGATGCAGGCGATGCCAGCGCCGATATATTTGGCAGCCATTGGATCCATTTATTGCTCCTGTTGGTAGCGAAGGGTTGAGACTCAGTGTCCGTGACCGGGATGCAGCGCGTCGTTCAGGTAAATGCAGGTAAGCATGGTGAACACATAAGCTTGCAGGAAGGCGACCAGAAGTTCGAGCGCGGTGAGCGCCACGGTCATGCCGAGCGGCAGGATGCCGACTACGAAGCCGAAGAAGCCGAGGCCGGTGGCGAGCAAGCCGATGAAGCTGGCGAACACTTTCAGCGTGATGTGGCCGGCCAGCATGTTGGCGAACAAGCGCACCGAGTGCGACAGCGGCCGCGACAGGAACGAGATGATTTCGATCAGCGTCACCAGCGGCAGGATATAGATCGGGACGCCGCTCGGGACGAAGATGCGGAAGAACCGGAAGCCGTTCTTCCAGATTCCGTAGCCGAGCACAGTGAAGAACACGATGAGCGCGAGCGCGGCGGTCACCACGATGTGGCTGGTGACGGTGAAGAAGCCGGGGATCAGGCCCAGCATGTTCAGCACCAGGATGAAGCTGAACAGCGTGAACACGAGCGGGAAGAAGCGCATGCCTTCCTCGCCGGCGGTTTGCCGGATCATGTCGGCGACGAATTCGTAAATGACTTCGGCGACCGATTGGAATCGCCCGGGCACCAGGCCGCGGCCGGCGGTGACTACCACGAGTCCGCCGGTGATGAGCACCACGGCGGCGAACATGAAGGCGGCCGAATTGGTGAATGCGAGATCGAGCGGGCCGAACTGGCCGATCGTGAAGAACTTCTTGATCTCAAACTGGTGGATCGGGTCGGCGGCCATGGCGGTCGATATTCTCTCAGCTTGCCAAATTCACTTCTGGTCGTCCGCGCCGGGCTGCTGCATTTGCCCGACCGAACGCAGCACGTTGAACACGCCGGCGACGAAGCCGAGGAGGAGGAACACGATCATCCCCCAGGGCGGCACTCCGGTCAGCCAGTCGACCAACCAGCCGATGAACGCGCCCACGACAATTCCGCCGATGAACTCGCCCGAGAGCCGCATCGCGCGGGCGAAGCCGGCCGGGTCGGCCCGCGGAGAGCCGCTTGTCGGCTCGCTCGGCGGCGGCCGCTTGGCGACCGCATCGAGCCGCTCGCCCAGCCGCTGCAGCCGGGCGGTAAGCTCGGCCTCGTCGGCTGCCGGGCGCCGGTTCCCGTTCTCCGGCGAGCGGCGACCCGCCATCGCGAACCCTTCGAACTCCGGAATCGGCAAACCGTTTGGTTTGCCGCGGTGCAAAATAGAGACGGGGGTGGGGTGAGTCAAGAAATCGGCGGGTTGCGCGGATGGGTGCAATCCGCTGAATCCGAAGCGGAATCCGCCTTCGTCCTCAGTTAAGTCGAAGGATGAGGAAGGCGTTTTGCCGCGCCGGATTCGCGAGTCGAGCCAAGTGGATGGGGCGGCCGGCGGAAGTTCGCAGCCTGATTCAAGTCGTTGAGAAACCGATTCAACGGGGGTCGGTGGGCCGGACCGCGATGCATTCGACCTCGACGCGCGCGCCGAAGGCCAGCCCGCTGCAGCCGAAGGCCGAGCGGGCCGGGTAGGGCGGCTCGAAATAGGTCACATACACGCGGTTGAAGGCTTCCCATTCCTTCATGTCGGCGAGCATGACGAGGCAGCGGACGACGTTTTTCGTGGTCATGCCGTTGGCCTTCAGGGTAGCGACGATGTTGTTCATGACCTGACGGTATTCGGCCTCGGGCGTCGCGTTGTTCAGCTCGCGCTTGCCGGGGAGCGTGCCGATCTGGCCGGAGAGCAGCACGAGATTTCCAATCGCCATTCCCTCGGAGAACGGAAGGCCGGGCGGCAGCGCGCCGCCGGGTTTCAGCGGCTGCGGTGTGTTCGCGTTCTTATCGGGCATGAAGGTCTCCTCCCTTAAGGCTTGCCGTATCCGCCGCCGGTCGGCGTCACGATGATGACTGCTTCGCCGGCGTCGAGCACGGTCTGATCGCAGCCTTCCAGCCGCTCCATGCGGCCGTCTTTCCGGCGCACCCAGTTCTCGCCGATCTTTCCCGGCTCGCCGCCTTCGAGGCCGAAGGGCGGCACGCGGCGGTGGCCGGAGAGGATGGCGCAGTCCATGCGCTCAAGAAACCGGATGCGGCGCGAGATGCCGTCACCGGCGTGCCATTTGCCGCGGCCGCCGGAATCTTTGCGGATATGGAAATCCTCGAGCACGACCGGGAAGCGGAACTCCAGCACTTCGGGATCGGTAAGGCGCGTGTTGGTCATGTGGGTATGCACCGCGTCGGCGCCGTCGAAGCCGGGTCCGGCCGGCGAGCCGGAGCAGATCGTCTCGTAATACTGGTAGCGGTTGTTGCCGAAGGTGAGATTGTTCATGGTGCCTTGCGCGGCGGCGAGCGCCTTCAGCGCGCCGAACAGCGTGTCGGTCACGGCCTGGCTGGTCTCGACGTTGCCGGCCACAACAGCGGCGGGATATTCGGGCGACAGCAACGAGCGCGGCGGGATCACGATCTTGATCGGACGCAGGCAACCCGCGTTCATCGGGATCTCGTCGTCTACCATGACGCGGAAGACGTAGAGCACAGCGGCGCGGGTGACCGGCGCGGGGGCGTTGAAGTTCGTGGGCTGCTCCAGCGAGGTGCCGGTGAAATCGACGGTCGCTTCGCGCTTGACTTTGTCCACGGAAATCTTGACGCGAATCCAGGTGCCCTGGTCCATCTCATACTCGAACGCGCTGTCGTGGAGGCGATCGAGCACGCGACGCACGCTTTCCGCGGCGTTGTCCTGCACGTGGCCCATATAGGCGCGTACGACCGGCAGGCCGAAATCGGCGATCATCATCTGCAGTTCACGCACGCCCTTTTCGTTGGCAGCGATCTGTGCCTTGAGGTCGTTGACGTTCTGCAGCGGGTTGCGCGCGGGGAACTTGGCGCCTTCGAGCGCGGCGTAGAGTTCGCGCTCGCGGAAGCGTCCCCGATCGACGAGCTTGAAGTTGTCCATATAGACGCCTTCCTCGTCGATGTGGGTGGCGCGCGGCGACATGGAGCCGGGCGTGACACCGCCGACGTCCGCATGATGCCCGCGCGAAGCGACCCAGAACAGGATTTCGCGGCCTGCGTCATCGAACACCGGCGTGCAGACGGTGATGTCGGGCAGGTGTGTGCCGCCGTTATAGGGCGCGTTCAGCGCATAGACGTCGCCCGGCGCGATCTTCCCCTTGTTCTCGCGCTGCACAGTCTCGACCGATTTATCCATGGAGCCGAGATGCACCGGCATGTGCGGCGCATTGGCGACCAAGCTGCCTTCGGCGTCGAACACCGCGCAGGAGAAATCGAGCCGCTCCTTGATGTTCACCGAATAGGCGGTGTTCTGCAGCACCACGCCCATCTGCTCGGCGATCGACATGAAGAGATTGTTGAAGACTTCGAGCATTACCGGATCGGCGTGGGTGCCGATGGCGTGCGCGCGCGCGAGCGGCACGGCGCGGGTGAGCAGGAGGTGATTCTTCACCGTGACCTCGGCCTGCCAGCCGTCTTCCACCACGACGGTCTGGTGCGGCTCGATGACGAGCGCGGGCCCGGCCACGCGATGGCCGGGTGCGAGTGCAGCGCGCAGAAACACGGCGGCATCGAGCCAAGCGCCGCTCGAGAAGAAGCGCGTGCGTTGCGAGGGGGCGGGCAGCGGCGATCTCGTTTTCGGCAGCTCGGGCTCGACGAACTTGGCCCCGCCGCCGACGGCTTCCACGGACATCGCCTCGATCACCAGCTCCTTGCCTTCGTCGATGAAGCCGAATTGCGCACGATGGGCGGCTTGAAAGGCGGTTTTCATGTCGGCGAGGGTGCCGGCCGGCACTTCCAGAGGTGTGTCGGTGCCGGCGTAGCGGATATGAGCGCGCACATGCACGGCGATATCCGCACGCGAAACGCCTTGCGATTCGACCTCAGCAACGGCTTCGGTGCCGAGCTTCGCGCCAAGACGTTCGAGAGTCGCGCGCGCTGTCTCGCCGAAGGGTTCTTCGATGGCTTGCTGGCGTGTGGCGCGAATGTCGGCGAGGCCCATTCCATAGGCCGAAAGCAGGCCCGAGAGCGGGTGCAAGAGCACCGTCTGCATGCCGAGCGCGTCGGCCACCAGGCAGGCATGCTGGCCACCGGCGCCGCCGAAGCAATTGAGCGCATAGCGCGTCACATCATAGCCGCGCGCGACCGAAATCTTCTTGATCGCATTGGCCATGTTCTCGACCGCGATCTTGATGAAGCCGTCGGCCACCAGCTCGGGCGCACGGCTGCCGCCGATCTCGACGGCGAGCTTCTTGAATGAATCGCGCACCGAATCCGCATCGAGCGGTTGGTCGCCGCGTGAGCCGAAAATCTTCGGAAAGAAATCGGGCAGCAGCTTGCCGACCATCACGTTGGCGTCGGTGACAGCCAGCAACCCGCCGCGGCGATAGCATTTCGGTCCCGGATCGGCCCCGGCGCTGTCGGGCCCGACGCGGAAGCGCGAGCCGTCGAAATGCAGGATCGAGCCGCCGCCGGCGGCGACGGTATGGATGCGCATCATCGGCGCGCGCATGCGCACGCCGGCGACCTCGGTCTCGAACGCGCGCTCGTACTCGCCGTCGAAGTGCGAAACGTCGGTCGAGGTGCCGCCCATGTCGAAGCCGATCAGGCGCTTGAAGCCGGCGGCGGCTCCCGTTTCGGCCATGCCGACGACGCCGCCGGCGGGGCCGGAGAGGATCGCGTCCTTTCCCTGGAAAAGATCGGCGGCAGTCAGTCCGCCCGAGGACATCATGAACATGAGCCGCGCGCCGGAGTTTTTTGCGTCGAGGTCCGCAGCGACGAGATCGACGTAGCGCTTCAAGATCGGTGAGAGATAGGCGTCGACCACCGTGGTGTCGCCGCGGCCGACGAGCTTGATGAGCGGCGAAACTTCGTGGCTCACAGACACTTGCGGAAAATCCATTTTGCGCGCGAGTTTCGCTACCGCCTGCTCGTGTGCGGGATAGCGATAGGCGTGCATGAACACGATGGCGACTGCGCCGATGCCGTCTCGCTTCGCGCGCTCCAACTCGGCGCGCACGGCGGCAAGATCGGGTGCATGTTCTTTGGTGCCGTCGGCGCGCACGCGCTCGTCGATCTCGACGACGCGCTCATAGAGCATTTCGGGCTTGATGATGTGGCGCGCGAAAATCTTGGGCCGCGCCTGGTAGCCGATGCGCAGCGCATCGCGGAAACCCTTGGTTATAAGTAATAGAGTGCGCTCGCCCTTGCGCTCCAGCAGCGCGTTGGTGGCGACGGTGGTCCCCATCTTCACCGCGCCGATCGTGTCTTTCGGGATCGGTGCACCGGGCTTGAGCCCGAGCACCTCGCGGATGCCTTGGACGGCGGCGTCGCGATAGGCCGGACTTTCCGACAGGAGTTTGCGTGCAACCAGGCTGCCATCGGGGGAGCGCGCGACCACGTCCGTGAACGTTCCGCCGCGGTCGATCCAGAAGTCCCAAGCCTTCATGGCCGTCCTCTGCATGCTTGCACGCATGGGCGGAAACGCGCGATGCTTGCGGCAAGAATAGCCATCACGGAGTGCCAACCATGCAGAGACTCGTCACCGGCCTTGCCGCAGCTGCGGTAGCTGCCTTGTTATCGACCGCGGCAACGGCGCAGACCAAATGGGACATGCCGACGCCGTACGGCGATGCCAACTTCCACACCAAGAACATCGCGCAGTTCGCGGCCGACGTCGACAAGGCCACCGGCGGCAGCCTGAAGATCACCGTCCATTCCAACGGCTCGCTGGTCAAGCATCCGGAAATCAAGAACGCGCTCAAGCGCGGCATCGCGCCGATCGGCGAAGTGCTGATCTCGCTGCACGCGAACGAAAGCCCGATCTATTCGGTGGATTCGGTGCCGTTCCTCGCCACCGGCTACCCCGCGGCAAAGAAGCTCTACGCGGCGCAGCGGCCGTTCCTCGAGAAGAAGCTCGCGGATGAAGGCCTCATCTTGCTCTATTCGGTGCCGTGGCCGCCGCAGGGCATCTACGCCAAGAAAGAAATCAAGAGCATCGGCGATCTGAAGGGGCTGAAGTTCCGCACGTATAATGTCGCCACCCAGCGCATCGCGGCGCTCGCCGGCGCGATCCCCACGCAAATCGAGGTGCCTGACATACCGACTGCGTTCTCGACCAACCGCGTCGAGTCGATGATTACTTCACCTTCGACCGGCGTCGACTCGAAAGCTTGGGACTTCCTCACGCACTTCCACCACACCCAGGCCTGGCTGCCGCGCAACGTCGTGATCGTGTCGAAGGTTGCGTTCGACAAGCTTTCCGCCGCCGAAAAGAAGACGCTGACCGACGCGGCCAAGGCCGCCGAAGAACGCGGCTGGACCGCTTCTGCGGCGGAAACCGACGAAAAGATCAAGGTGCTCGCGCTCAACAAGATCACCATCGTGCAGCCCTCGGCGGCGCTACAGGACGGCTTCGCCGCGATCGGCAAGACCATGTCGGCCGAGTGGCAAACCGCCGCCGGGGCGGACGGCAAGGCGATCCTCGACGCGTTCATGAAGCCGGGGTCGTAAGGTTCGGTTCCGGTTCTCCGAGAGCAAATGACATCGTCACCCCCGGGCTTGTCCCGGGGGTCCACGTCTTCTCTCACCTAATGCATTTGCAGACGTGGATGCCCGGGACGAGCCCGGGCATGACGATCAAGTGGATCTCTCAATGCGTTCCCTCCTCGATCGCTTCTACGCGCTGACGCTGTGGCTGGCCGCGGCATGTCTCGTGACGATCGCGCTTCTCGTCGGCGTGCAGGTGATCGGGCGCATCGCCGATCTGCTGCTCAAGCTCACGGGCCGGCCGCCTTACGGCTTCATGATCGCCTCGCTTGCCGAAATGGCGGGCTATCTTTTGGCGGCGACGACCTTTCTTGCGCTGGCGGCGACGCTGAAGCGCGGGGCGCATATCCGCGTGACGATGCTGCTTGGTGTGCTGCCGCCTCGCGCGCGCTTTCTGTTCGAGCTGTGGGTGCTTACGGCGGGGAGCGCGTTCGTCGCTTTCATGACATGGAGCGTGGCGCGGCTGGTCTGGGATTCAATCCGCTTCAATGAAGTGTCCTACGGGCTATTGCCGATCCCGCTTGCGATTCCGCAGGCGGCGATGGCGGTCGGTCTGCTGGCGTTGCTGGTCGCGCTGCTCGACGAGCTCGCGATCACCTGGCGCGCGGGTCGGCCGTCATTTCGGTCCGAGGAAGAATCGGTCACCGGCATTGCCAAGGAGATCTGAGTGGACCTCCTCACGCTCACACTGGTCCTGATCCTGCTGCTCTTCGCCGTGCTCGGCTCGGGCGTGTGGATCGCCCTGGCGCTCGCTTTCATTGGGCTGGTTGCTATGGTCGCCAAGGTCGCAGCGCCGCCCGGCGCGGTGCTGGCGACCTCGTTCTGGAGCGCGTCGAACGGCTGGGACCTCACGGCGCTGCCGATGTTCATCTGGATGGGCGAAATCCTGTTCCGGACGCGGCTGGCGGAGGATTTGTTTCACGGGCTGGCGCCCTGGCTCAATCGGCTGCCGGGCCGGCTGCTGCATGTGAACGTGCTGGGCTGCGCGATCTTCGCCGCGGTGTCGGGCTCTTCGGCGGCGACCTGCGCCACCATCGGGCGCATTTCGCTGCCGGAGCTGCGCAAGCGCGGCTACGACGAGAAAATGGCGATCGGCACGCTCGCCGGTTCCGCGACGCTCGGGCTGCTGATCCCGCCCTCGATCATCATGATCGTCTATGGCGCGGCGACCGACCAATCGATCGCGCGCCTGTTCATCGCCGGCGTCGTGCCGGGCATGATGCTGGCGCTGCTGTTCATGGGATTCGTCGTGGTTTGGGCGTTGGTGAACCGCGAGCGCATGCCACCGCCGGAGCCGGCGACCTCGTTCGGCAAGCGCCTTGCTTCCACGTGGCGGCTCTTGCCGGTCTTGCTCCTAATCCTCGGCGTGATCGGTTCGATCTATGGCGGCATCGCCTCGGCGACCGAGGCGGCGGTGGTCGGCGTCGGGCTGGCGCTGCTGCTCTCGTGGCTCGGCGGATCGCTGACACGCGCGAGCTTCGGCGACGCGCTGATCGGCGCGACCGTCACCTCCTGCATGATCTGCTTCATTCTCGCCGGCGCCGCGTTTCTCACCGTCGCCATGGGCTTCACCGGCATCCCGCGCGCGCTCGCCGAATGGATCACCGGCCTCGGGCTCAGCCAGTGGCAGCTGCTCGTCGTGCTCACGCTGTTCTACATCGTGCTCGGCTGTTTCCTCGACGGAATTTCCATGGTGGTGCTGACCACCTCGGTCATCATGCCGCTGGTGGAGCGCGCGGGATTCGATCTCATCTGGTTCGGGATTTACGTCGTGCTGGTGGTGGAGATGGCGCAGATCACGCCGCCGGTGGGCTTCAATCTGTTCGTGCTACAGGGCATGACCGGCCGCTCGATCTTCGCGATCGGCGCCTATGCGTTTCCTCTGTTCCTTCTGATGTGCGTGGCGGTCGTGCTGCTCGCGGTGTTCCCGCAATTGGCGCTATGGCTGCCCTCGACCATGTTCGACCTGCGCTAAGGAGTTCCGTTCCATGCAATACGTCCGTTTCGGCAAGACCGGCATGAAAGTGTCGCCGCTGTGTCTCGGCTGCATGACCTATGGCGACAAGAAGTGGCGCGAGTGGGTGTTGGGCGAAGAGGAAGGCCGCACCCACATCAAGGCGGCGCTCGAGGCCGGCATCAATTTCTTCGATACGGCCGACGTCTATTCGCTGGGCGTGAGCGAGCAGATCACCGGGAAAGCGTTGCGCGACTTCGCCAGACGCGACGAGGTGGTGATCGCCACCAAGGTCCGTGGCGAGATGGGCCCGAAACCGAACCAGAGCGGGCTTTCGCGCAAGCATATCATGGAAGCGATCGACGCCTCGCTGAAGCGGCTCGGCATGGACTATGTCGATCTCTACATCATCCATCGCTTCGATTACGGTACGCCGGTCGAGGAGACGATCCAGGCGCTCTCCGACGTGGTGAAGGCCGGCAAGGCGCTCTATATCGGCGCGTCGAGCATGTGGTCGTGGCAGTTCGAGAAGATGCTGACACTGCAGCGCGAGCGCTCGCTCGCGCCGTTCGTCTCGATGCAGAACTACTACAACCTCATTTACCGCGAGGAGGAGCGCGAGATGCTGCCCTTGTGCAAGGCGGAGGGCATCGCAGTCACGCCCTGGTCACCGATCGCGCGCGGTTTCCTCGCGGGCTCGATGCCGAGCCAGGGCGAGAAGACGCTGCGGGGTAGGACCGATAATTTCGCGCAGCTGCTTGGGCTCGGCGCCACCGACACCGATCACGAGATCGCCGAGCGCGTGCGGCAGGTCGCCGAGAAGCTCGGTGTCTCGCGCGCGGCGGTGGCGATCGCCTGGGTGCTCGCCAATCCCACGGTGACGGCGCCGATCATCGGCATCTCGAAGCCGCACCATCTACCCGATGCGCTCAAAGCACTTACGATCAAGCTCGACGACGAGACCAAAAAGTTTCTCGAAGCGCCCTACAAGCCGCGGGCGGTGACGGGCGGGTTCGTCTAGAAATGGCGAGGGCCCGGCGGGGTTTCCGCCGAGCCCTCTCACAAACATCAGACGGCCTATAAGCCGGGTTCTGGACGGCGGGATTGCTCCCGCGCGGCGGCCATTCCTCTGGGACGCCGGTTACCCGGCGCCTCGAGCAGCCTACCCGGACGGCGATCCGAAGACCGGATTGAGCGGAAACGTTCCGCCCGTGCCGTCCCTATTCGGCTTTGCTCCCGGTGGGGTTTGCCGTGCCGCCCCCGTTGCCGGAGGCGCGGTGCGCTCTTACCGCACCGTTTCACCCTTGCCTGGTCCGAAGACCGCGGCGGTCTCTTCTCTGTGGCACTTTCCCTGGGGTCGCCCCCGCCGGACGTTATCCGGCACCGTATCTCCGTGGAGCCCGGACTTTCCTCGACGCTTGCGCGCCGCGGCCGCCCGGCCGACTGACGGCCTTTAGATGCGCGCGCGCGGCACGGCCGTCAAGGGCGGCGGGAACCAGACGCGGCAGAGCGTAAACGAATTGGCCGGCCGTGCTCAGCGCTTGGAAGCCATATAGGTGTGCAGCTTCGAGCAATAACGGCTCGCGATGCCGGTCATGCGTTTGGCGTTGTGGCCGCCTTGATACTTGAGCGCGGTCTGGCAGACGTTGCCGTTGGCGAGCTTGTAGGCGCCGGCCAGATATTTCATGCCCCAGCGCACATTGGTCTTCGGGTCATAGAGTTCGGTGCGGGAGCCAGAGAAGCCAAGAAACCGCGCGGTGCTGTGCTTGATCTGCATCAGCCCCACTTCTCCGACGGTGCCGGTCTCGCGCGGATTCCAGCTGCTCTCGACCTTCACGACCGCGCGCGCCAGCGCGATAGGAATGCCGAGCGCCTCGGCTTCGCGATCGACGAGCGCGGTGAGATCGTCCTTGCCGAGGCCGATGGCGCGCCCGCGGCGGGCGCGTGCGAGCAGTTCGTCGATGACGGAAGTTTCCTCCAGCGTCGCCGGCACCTCGACCGCGGCAAGAATCAGGTTGCCGCGCGCGGTCTCAGCCGGCTGCTTGCTCCTTGCACGCGCAAGCAGCGCGTCGATGAGATTCTCGGAAGCGGCAAGGGCGGGTACGGCGGCGACGAACAGCAGCAGCAATGCAAACACGCACTTGAACTTGGCCACGGACGATCCCCCTCATCCCGATGCGATCAGGTGGGAGAGGGCCCTGGAATTCGGACGGTAGCGGGACGCTCCGTGGCCCAATTTGAGATTCATCGCCGGGCGCCGCGGAACGAAACGGCGTGAAAATTGGGCGGGCGCCACAATCATGCTGCGCGGACTGTCGTGCGCGCGCGGCGATGTTTCGAATGCGGCAATGAGGCGGCGCGGAAGCGGCCTAGATCGGGCGCGCGGCCAGCAGATCGCGCAGCGTCGTGACGGTGGAGGTATCGGCGATGCCGTCTACGCGCACACGACGGAAGTGGCGCTGGAACGCCGTGACCACATCGGCAGTCGTCGCGTCGAACTCGCCGGTGAGCGGCACGCCGTAGCCGTAACGCGCCAGCATTGTCTGCAGCATGGTGACCGCTTCGCCGCGGTCGCCGGGCTTGAGCGCCGGGCCTTGGGTGAGCAGCGCTGGCGTGACCAGATGGCCGACGCCTTTATCATGCAGAATTTCCCAGGGGAATTTCTCACCCGGATCCTGCTTGCGCAGCGGTGCAACGTCGGAATGGGCGAGTATGCGGTCGGCGCGAATGCGGCTTCTCTTTATGATGTCGTGGCACAGCGCGATCACGGCTTCGATCTGGACGCGCGGAAAATGCGGATAGCCGAGATCGTGACCGGGATTGACGATCTCGATGCCGATCGAGCACGAATTGATGTCGCTCTTGCCGTCCCAAAGCGCTTCGCCGGCATGCCAGGCGCGCTGCGTCTCCGGCACGAGCTGAAGCACACGGCCGTCCTCGTGCACGAAATAGTGCGACGATACCTTGGCGGCAGGATCGCAGAGCCGCGCCAGTGCCGCCTCGGCGCTCGCCATGCCGGTGTAGTGCAGGAGAATCATGTCGGGCGTGCCGCCCAGGCGCGCGTCGAAATTCGGCGAGGCGGCAACCGCGCTCACGAGGCTTGCATCGGGCCTGAAGGATTTTTGCACCGGAAACCGTCCGTTCCGTGCGTACTCTAATGTGCCGCGCGGCGTGCGCCGAAAATGCAATAAATTCTTAAGGTTCGCAGAGTGTTAATGCCCAATCGGAGCCTGGGCGGACGCCGGGTGGCGCAGGCCGCCGCGGCAGCCGTCCGTTGACGACCATATGGTCCCATGATATCCCAAATTGTCCCGTTCCGGTATCGACGCAGCCCGGCCGGGCGGAGCGCGCCAGCGCTCCGGCCCGAGGAGTCGTGCGTATCGCCGTCGGGGTTGCGTTCGCGTGTCGGGCGGAAACATGGACCGCTTCGTTGCGACCTACATGATGAACCTCGACGCCAAGGGCCGGGTTTCGATTCCGGCGCCGTTCCGGGCGCTGCTGGCGCGCGAGGCGGTCGCCGAACTCTATTGCCAGCCCTCGCCGGGGCGGCCGGCGCTGGACGCGGGCGGCAAGGCGCTGCTCTCGGAGATCGAAGCGCTGATCGAGCGCTATCCGCCCTACTCGGAGGAGCGCGAGGAACTGGCGGCCGCGCTCTATGGCCGGAGCGAGACGCTCACCATCGACACGGAAGGCCGCATCATTCTCACCGAGACCTTGAAGACGCACGCGCACATTTCGGACGCGGTGGCCTTCGTCGGGCTCGGGCACAAGTTTCAGATCTGGGAGCCGAAACGCTTCCGCGCGCATCTGGTGGAGGCCACCAAGAAGGTGCGCGCGCTCCGAGCGACGGTCGGCAACCGGAGGCGTGGGAGGGATCTCTCCGAGGCGGGGGGATGAAGGCGGGCAGCGGCGCCTCGGGCGCCGCTGGCGGACCGGCCCGCCATGTTCCCGTCCTCGTCGGGGAGGTCACTTCGTTTCTCGAGCCCAAGGAAGGTGGCGTCTATGTGGACGCCACCTTCGGGGCTGGAGGTTATTCCAGAGCCATCCTCGAAGCGGCGAATTGCCGCGTGATCGCGCTCGACCGCGACCGCGATGCGGTTGCCGCCGGTTCGGCGCTCATCGAAGCATTTCCCGAACGGCTAGTGCTCGCCGAGGAGCGTTTCTCGCAGGCCGATACGCTCGTGCGTAGTCTCGGGGTCGAGGCCGCCGACGGCATCGTGTTCGATCTCGGCGTTTCCTCCATGCAGATCGATGAACCGGAACGCGGATTCTCGTTCCGCCGCGACGGGCCACTCGACATGCGCATGGGAATGAGCGGGCCGAGTGCGGCCGATGTCGTGGACAAGCTTCCCGAGGAGGAGCTGGCAAATATTTTCTTCGCGCTCGGCGAGGAGCGCCGCTCGCGTGCAGTGGCCCGCGCAATCGTCGCGGCGCGCAAGGAAAGGCCGATCGAACGAACGGGGGAACTTGCCGACATTGTGCGCAGCGTCGTGCGCGCCAGCCCGGGCGGGATCGACGGGGCGACCCGCAGCTTCCAGGCGCTGCGCATCTACGTGAACGACGAATTGCAGGAGCTTGCGGCAGCGCTGCTCGCAGCCGAGCGGCTGCTGGCGCCCGGCGGGCGGCTCGTCGTGGTCGCGTTCCACTCGCTCGAAGACCGGCTGGTGAAGAACTTCCTCATCGACCGCGGTAAGGCGCCGGCGGGTTCGCGTCACCAGCCAGAGATCGTGGCGGCCGAGCCCACCTTCCGCATCCTCACCAAGAAACCCATCGAGCCCTCGGCCGGCGAGACTGCCGTCAATCCGCGCGCGCGCTCGGCCAAGCTGCGCGCTGCGGAACGCACGGAAGCGGCGGCACGGGACGACGATCCGCTGGCGCCGTCGATTGCGCGGCTGCCTTCGCTTGAAGCCAGGCGGGGGAGGTAGGCGTGCTCAGGCTGCTCCATCTCATCGTGATCGGCTGCCTCGTGGCCGCCGCGGTCGCGCTCTATCAAGTGAAGTACCAATCGACAGCCCATGTGCAGCACATCGCCAAGCTCCGTTCCGAAATTCGTGCCGAGCGCGAGCGCATCTCGTGGCTGCGGGCCGAATGGGGCAAGCTGGGCGCGCCCGACCGGATCCAGGACCTGGCGCAACGCCATCTCGGCATGAAGGCGGCGGCGCTCGTGCAAGTCGGAGAAATCGCCGCGCTGCCGGAAAAGCCCATTACGAGCGGCGATCCGATCGGCGACCTGATCGAGACGATCGATCCGCCGCTCGACCGCAGCGCGCTCGATGCGCTGGTCAAGGGGAACTGAGTCGTGCATTCGGGGGATACCGCCATCGACGTTTCTGCAAAAGCATCGCGCATCGATCCGGTGCGGATGACGCGCGCGCGGATCGGGCTTCTGATTCTCGGCTTTATGCTGGTGTTCGGTGTGATCGGGGCGCGGCTGGTGCAGCTCGCGGCGTTTCCCGAGAACCATCTGGCAAAGCGAATCGCGGCGACTGACGCGACCGCCGCCTCGCGGCCCGATATTTTCGACCGCAGCGGGCGATTGATCGCGACCGATGTGCGCGCGCCGTCGCTGTTCGGCGAGCCGCGCAAGATCATCGACGTGGACGAGGCGGTCGAGCAGCTGGCCGCGATCCTGCCCGATCTCGACACGCGCGAAATGCGCGAGCGGCTTTCGTCCAAGCGCGGGTTCGTATGGCTCAAGCGCGAAATCTCGCCGGCCCAGCGGCTCGCAATTCATCGCCTGGGGTTGCCCGGAATCGGTTTCTTGAAGGAAAGCCGGCGGGTCTATCCGTCGGGGCCAGAGATCGCCCACGCCATCGGCTACGTTAACGTGGACAATGCGGGTATCGCCGGCCTCGAAAAATGGATCGACGGGCAGGGGCTCGCGGAGCTGCGGCTCGCCGGTCTCACCTCCGACCGGACGCTGTCGCCGGTGTCACTGGCGCTCGATCTCGGCGTGCAGCACGCGGTGCGCGATGAGCTTGCCGCTGCGATGGTGCGCTACAAGGCCAATGCGGCCGCGGGGCTGGTGCTCGACGTGCGCACCGGCGAGATCGTCTCGATGGTGTCGCTGCCCGATTTCGATCCGAACCAGCCGCGCGGCATGCGCGATCCCATCCGCCTGAACCGGCTCACCACCGGCGTCTACGAGATGGGCTCGACCTTCAAGGCGCTGACGGTTGCGATGGCGCTCGATTCGGGAAAGTTCACACTCGGCTCGCAGATCGACGCGCGCCAACCTCTGCACTACGGCAAATTCACGATCAGTGATTTCCACGCGCAAAAGCGCGTTTTGAGCCTGCCCGAGGTCTTTACTTATTCCTCCAATATCGGCGCCGCGCGCATGGCGCTGGCGCACGGCGTCGAGGCGCACCGGGCGTTCCTGAAAAAGACCGGCCAGCTGGAGCGGCTGCGCACGGAACTGCCGGAAAGCGCCGAGCCGCTCATGCCCAAGCGTTGGGGCGAGCTGAACACCGTGACCATCGCCTTCGGCCACGGGCTTTCAGTCGCACCCTTGCAGGCGGTGATGGCGACCGCCGCACTGGTGAATGGCGGACTCCTGATCCCGCCGACGCTGCTGAAGCGCACGGAGGAACAAGCGAAAAAGCTCGCCTTGCGCGTGATCAAGCCCGAAACTAGCGAGAAGATGCGCTATCTGTTCCGGCTAAATGTCGAGAAGGGTTCGGCCCGGCGCGCGGAAGTAGAAGGCTATTACGTGGGCGGCAAGACCGGCACCTCGGAGAAGGTGGTGGGCGGTCGCTACATGAAGAACAAGCGCCTCACGGTATTCATGGGCTTATTTCCCGCCGATGCGCCGCGCTATCTCACGCTTGTGATGCTCGACGAGCCGCAGGCGACGGCGGACCAGCGCGAGGCGACCTCGGGCCTCAACGCGGCGCCGACCAGCGGCAAGATCATCGCGCGCATCGCGCCGCTGCTGGGCCTCAAGCCGCGCATCGATATGCCGCCTGCCGAGCGCCTGCTCGCGGTCGCCCAGCGCGCGGCGCGCTAAGAATAAGGACCGCAATGGCTGAACTGCACGAACTGCTCGGCTCTGACGGCGCAAGTGCGCCGCGCGGTGTCACGATCACCTCGATCGCCATCGATAACAGGAAAGCGGTGCCGGGCTCAGTCTTCTTCGCGCTAGCGGGCAGCCGCACGGACGGCGGCCGCTTCGCTGCCGATGCGGCGGGCAAAGGCGCGCTCGCCGTGGTCGGAGAAGGCGAGCGGCCCGCGGGCCTGCCGGCGAATGTCGCCTTTATACGCGTCGCGGACGCGCGGGCTACGCTGGCGCGCGCGGCGGCCAAGCTGCATCCGCGGCAGCCGGAAACGATCGTCGCCGTCACCGGCACCAATGGAAAAACATCGGTGGTCTCGTTCACGCGGCAGATCTGGGCCGCGGCCGGGCACAAGGCGGCCAGTCTCGGCACGCTCGGCGTCAGTGCGCCCTCGGGCGAAGTGACTGGAAGCCTGACCACGCCCGATCCGGTGGCGTTGCACGAATTGCTCGACAAGCTCGCGGGCGAGGGTGTCACGCATCTCGCGCTCGAAGCGTCGTCGCATGGGCTCGACCAGCGCCGCCTCGACGGCGTCCGAATTTCGGCGGGCGCCTTCACGAATTTGACGCGCGATCATCTCGACTATCACCCGACGCTCGAGGCCTATCGGACGGCGAAGCTCAGGCTGTTCGATACGCTGTTGCCCGAGGGTGCCAGCGCGGTCATTAACGCCGACAGCCCGGAAGCCAGGATCATCGCGGCCGTCGCCCAGCAGATGAAGCTGCGTCTCATTTCGGTCGGCAGCGCGGGCGCCGATCTCACGCTACTCGCGGCGATACCCGAGGGCTTCGCGCAATCGCTCTCCGTGCGTGCGGGCGGGAAAGACTATCGCCTGCACTTGCCGCTCGTGGGCGCGTTCCAGGCGTCCAATGCACTGGTCGCCGCCGGGCTCGCGATTGCGACCGGTGTTGCGACCGACGAAGCGCTCGCCGCGCTCGAGGATCTCGAAGGCGCGGCCGGCCGCCTCGAATATGTCGGCAAGAAAGGCAATGCGCCGATTTTCGTCGACTACGCCCATACTCCCGACGCGCTCGGCAACGCGCTCGATGCGCTGCGGCCCTTCGCCGCCGGCCAGCTGCTCGTGGTGTTCGGCGCCGGCGGCGACCGCGATCCGGGCAAGCGCCCGCTCATGGGGGCGGTGGCGGCCAGGCGCGCCGACCGCGCGTTCGTGACCGACGACAATCCCCGGAGTGAAGACCCGGCTGCGATCCGCAAGGCGATTCTGGCGTCCGCGCCGGACGCCATTGAGATCGGCGACCGGGCAGCGGCTATTGCGGCCGCGGTCGAGGAGCTTAAAGCCGGCGATGTGCTTCTGGTCGCCGGAAAGGGCCATGAAACCGGCCAAATCCTGGGCGACCGCACGCTTCCATTCTCGGACCAGGCGGCGGTGCGTGCCGCGCTCGGAGGAAAGCGATGAGCGCTCCGCTCTGGACGCTCGACGCGCTCAAAGCCGCGACCGGCGGCCGGCTCCTGGGCCAGCCCTCGGCGAACATTTCCGGCGTCGCCATCGATAGCCGCACGATCGGCGTCGGCGAGGCTTTCTTCGCCATCAAAGGCGACAAGTTCGACGGGCACGGTTTCGTCGCCGATGCGCTGAAGCGCGGAGCAGCGCTCGCGGTCGTGGCGGAATCCAATCTTGACGAAATGCCCGAAGGCGCGGCGCTGCTCGTCGTCCCCGACCCGTTCGATGCGTTGCGCGATCTCGCGCGCGCGGCGCGCGCCCGTTCGCAAGCCAAGATCGCCGCCGTGACCGGCTCGGTGGGAAAAACCGGCGCCAAGGAGGCGCTGCGCACCGCGCTGGCGCGTGAGGGCGAGGTTCACGCCTCGACCGCGTCGTTCAATAATCACTGGGGCGTGCCACTGTCGCTTTCCCGCTTGCCGGAGAGTGTGCAGTTCGCGGTGTTCGAGATCGGCATGAATCACACGGGCGAGATCACGCCGCTGGTGAAGCTGGTGCGCCCGCACGTCGCGTTGATCACTTCGATCGAGGCGGTGCATCTCGAATATTTTGGCTCGGTCGAGGAGATCGCCGACGCCAAAGCGGAGATTTTCCTTGGGTTGGAGCCGGGTGGCGCCGCCGTGCTGCCGCGCGACAATCCGCACTATGCGCGTCTTGCCGCCGCGGCGGCTAAGGCTGGAGTCGAACGCGTGATCGGATTCGGCGCCCACGAGCAGGCCGAAGCGCGCCTGCTCGACTCGGCGCTCAAGCCCAATTGCTCAACGGTGCGCGCGCGCATCCTCGGCGACGACATCACCTACAAGATCGGCTCGCCTGGGCGGCATCTGGTGTTGAATAGCCTGGCGGTGCTGGCGACGGCGAAGCTGCTCGGCGCCGATCTCGCGCTCGCCGCGCTGGCGCTGGCAACGCTGCAGCCCCCGGCCGGCCGCGGCCGGCGTATCGCGCTCGACCTTGGTCAGGCCGAGACGCTGCTGATCGACGAGAGCTACAACGCCAATCCCGCCTCCATGCAGGCCGCGCTCGAGGTGCTCGGCACCGCGCCGGTCGGGCCGCGCGGGCGCCGGATCGCCGTGCTCGGCGACATGCTGGAGCTCGGCGCGGATGCTGCGAAGCTGCATCGCGCGCTCGCCAAGCCGATCGTGGCGGCAAAGGTGGACCTGGTGTTCTGCGCGGGGCCGCTGATGCAGGTGTTATGGAAAGCCTTGCCTGCGGCCCGGCGCGGCGGCTATGCCGATACGGCAGCGGAGCTCGAGCCGAAAGTCGCAGCCGCGCTGCGCCCGGGAGATGCCGTGATGGTCAAGGGTTCGAACGGCAGCCGCATGGGACCGCTGGTAAAGGCGCTTTCCGAGAGGTTCCGGGCCGAACAGACGGCTGTTGTTCCGGCCTGAGGGAGGTTCGCTTGCTTTATTGGTTGTCGCAATTTTCCGATGCGTTCGGTCCGCTCAACGTATTTCGCTACATCACCTTTCGCGCCGGCGGCGCGGTGGTGACGGCGCTGCTTTTTGTTTTCCTGTTCGGGCCGCGCATCATCGCGCTGTTGCGCGTGCGGCAGGGCAAGGGCCAGCCGATCCGCAAGGACGGCCCGCAATCGCACATCGTCGCCAAGGCCGGTACGCCGACCATGGGCGGGCTGATGATCCTGTCGGGGCTCGTTGTCTCGACGCTCATATGGGCAAACCTGACCAACCCGTTCGTTTGGGTGGTGCTCGGCGTCACGCTCGCGTTCGGCGCGATCGGCCTCTACGACGATTATCTCAAGGTAACGAAACAGACCCATAAAGGCCTGCCGGGCCGCGTGCGGCTCGCCATCGAGGCGGTGATCGCAGGCGCAGCCGTCATCGTGATCATGCAGTTGAACGGGTCGCCGCTCGGCAGCGCGCTTGCGATCCCGTTCTTCAAGGATTTCCTCCTCAATCTCGGCTGGCTGTTCGTCGTATTCGGCGCCTTCGTGATCATCGGCGCCGGCAACGCGGTGAATCTCACCGACGGTCTCGATGGGCTCGCAATCGTTCCGGTGATGATCGCGGCGGTGAGCTTCGCGCTTGTCGCCTATCTGGTCGGCAACGCGGTATTCGCCGGCTACCTGCAAATTCATCACGTGACGCGCGCCGGCGAGCTCGCGGTGATCTGCGGCGCGGTGATCGGCGCCGGACTCGGCTTCCTGTGGTTCAATGCGCCCCCGGCCTCGATTTTCATGGGCGACACCGGTTCGCTTTCACTCGGCGCGCTGCTCGGCACTGTCGCGGTCGCCATCAAGCACGAGATCGTGCTCGCCATCGTCGGCGGACTGTTCGTGCTGGAGGCGGTGTCGGTGATTGTGCAGGTGGTTTCTTTCAAGCTCACCGGCAAGCGCGTGTTCCGTATGGCGCCGATCCACCATCATTTCGAGCAACTCGGCTGGACCGAGCCGCAGGTGGTGATCCGGGCCTGGATCGTTGCGGTCGTGCTGGCGCTGATCGGCCTCTCGACGCTGAAGTTGCGGTGAAGCCGAACTCATGACCCCCGTCACCGTATACTGCGGCAAGACAGTCGCGGTGTTCGGGCTCGGCAGCAGCGGGCTTGCGGCCTGCGCGGCGCTCGCGGCAGGCGGCGCCAAGGTGATCGCGTTCGACGACCAGCAGAAGGGCATCGCCGAAGCGGCTGCAAAGGGTATCGCGACCGGCGATCTGCGCGCGGTCGATTGGAAAAACATCGCGGCGCTGGTGCTGGCACCGGGCGTGCCGCTCACGCATCCGGAGCCGCACTGGAGCGTAAAGCTCGCGCGCGCGAACAAGGTCGAAATCATCGGCGATATCGAGCTGTTCTGCCGCGAACGGCGGGCAAACGCACTGCGCTCGCCACTCACTGCCATTACCGGCACGAACGGAAAATCGACGACGACGGCGCTGATTGGCCACTTGATTGCTGCCGCGGGGCGCGAGGCTGCGGTCGGCGGCAATCTCGGGATGGCGATCCTGTCGTTGCCGCTGCCAAGCGCAAAACGCACGCATGTGATCGAGTGCTCATCCTACCAAATCGATCTTGCGCCGACGCTCGATCCGTCGGTCGGGATTCTCCTGAACATCACGCCCGATCATCTCGATCGCCACGGCACGATCGAAAACTACGCGGCGATCAAGGAGCGGCTGGTGGCCGGGGTCGAGGTGGGAGGCACCGCGGTGATTGGCGTCGATGATGAGTTCTGCGCTGCCGCGGCGGATCGTATCGAGCGGGCGGGTAAGCGCGTTGTACGCGTCTCGGTCGAGCGGATGCTTCGCGACGGGATCTATCGCGACGGCGAGCGGCTGGTGATCGCCGAAGCTGGTGCCGCGCACGGCACGATCGATCTAGCCGGAATCGGAAGTTTGCGCGGTGTGCACAATGCGCAGAATGCGGCGGCGGCCTATGCGGCGACGCGAGCACTCGGGCTCAGCCATGAGCAAATCCAGGCCGGGCTCAAGAGTTTCCCCGGCCTCGCGCACCGCATGGAAGAAGTCGGACGCAAGGGCCGCGTCTTGTTCGTCAATGACTCGAAAGCCACCAACGCGGACGCGGCCGCCATGGCGCTAGCCAGTTTCCGCAACATATTCTGGATCGCGGGCGGGCGCGCCAAGCTAGGCGGTATCGAGCCGCTGCGAGAATTTTTCCCGCGCATCCGCAAGGTTTATCTGATCGGCGAGGCGGCGGCGGACTTCGCCAAGACGCTCGGGTCCGCAGTCGGGCATGAGACCGTCGAGACGCTAGAGCGCGCGGTGCCGCTCGCGGCGCGCGAGGCTGAAGCCTCCGGGCTCAAGGAGCCGGTGGTTCTGCTCTCGCCGGCTTGCGCCAGCTTTGATCAATATCCAAACTTCGAAGTGCGCGGCGACGCCTTCCGTGAACTGGTGCGCAAGCCATGACCAACCATATCGATCCGACCAAGGAAGATTTCGCGCTGTTCAAGGATCGGCCGCATGAAGAACCGATCCACATGCTCAATCTCGTAAAGTTGCGCAAGCAGGCGGCCTATCCGGACGGACGGAAGGCCTCGGGGCTCGAGGCCTATCGCGCCTATGGCCGCGAGAGCGGGCCGGTGTTTCGCCGGCTAGGCGGGCGGCAGGTCTGGATCGGCAAGCCGCAGCTCACTTTGATCGGTCCGCAATCTGAGCGCTGGAACCTCGCCTTCATCGCCGAATATCCGTCGGGCGCTGCGTTCATCGAAATGCTGCGCGATCCGGTCTATCGGGAAGCGGTGAAACATCGCCAGGCCGCGGTCGAGGATTCGCGGCTCATTTGGATGAAGCCCGGCAAGCCGGGCGCGGCTTTCGGCGAGGAAGACTGAGTTTCCACGGGCCGCGCCTCGCCCGCGGCGGCATTCCTTAAGCACTCGTCAACCCTGAGGGTTCATGACTGGAGCCGGTTTCCTCGTGGTCCAGTGACATGCATTCCCGCGCTCGGCGCACATTCCTCGGCGAATGGTGGTGGACCATCGACCGGCTCCTGCTCTGGGCGGTGGTGGTGCTGGTGCTCATCGGCCTCGTGCTGATGCTGGCGGCGAGCCCGCCGGTTGCGATCCGGCTCGGCGCCGATCCGTTTCATTTCGTCAACCGCCACGCGCTCTATCTCGCGCCGGCGCTGGCCGTGCTGCTGATGACCTCTTTCATGACGCCGCGGCAGGTGCGCCGCGTCGCCCTCGCCTTTTTTATCATCGGCGTCGCGCTCAGCTTCGCGACGCTGTTCATCGGCCCCGAGATCAAGGGCGCGCGGCGCTGGCTCTCGATCTTTGGGGTGAGCGTGCAGCCGTCGGAATTCATGAAACCGGCCTTCGTGGTGCTCGCCGCCTGGGCTTTCGCGGAAAGCGGTAGGCGGCCGGAAATGCCGGCGACGCTCGCGGCGTTCGGCCTGCTCGCGGCGGCCACGGTGCCGCTCGTCTATCAGCCCGACATCGGCCAGACCGCGCTTCTGATCCTGATATGGTGCGCGCTCTTCTTCCTGTCGGGAGTGCGTTGGACCTGGCTGGTCGGCACTGCCTCGACCATGGTGCTCGCGCTGTTTGCCGCCTATCAGTTCGTCCCGCACGTCACGGCGCGCATCCGGCGCTTCCTCGATCCGGGCTCGGGTGACACATTCCAGATCGACACGGCGTTAGAGTCGTTCGTCCGCGGCGGTTGGCTCGGTCGCGGGCCGGGCGAGGGGACGGTGAAGCGGATTCTTCCGGACGGTCACGCGGATTTCGTGTTCGCGGTGGCCGCCGAGGAGTTCGGTATCGTGCTCTGCCTTATTCTCGTCGTGCTCTTCGCCTTCATCGTGCTGCGCGCTCTCGCGCATGCGATGCGCGAGGAAGATGCGTTCGGACGGTTCGCGGTGGCGGGATTGGGTCTCTTGTTCGGCTTGCAGGCCGCGATCGCCATGGCGGTGAACCTGCACCTGATGCCGGCCAAGGGCATGACGCTTCCGTTCATCTCCTATGGCGGCTCGTCGCTGATTTCGCTCGCCTTCGGCATGGGAATGTTGATTGCGCTGACGCGTCGGCGCTCGCGCGCCGAGGCCATCGCCGAGCGCGAATACCAGGCTGCGCGCGGGAGCGCGCGGGCATGAGCCGGGCGGCGCAGCCGCTCATCCTGATCGCGGCAGGCGGTACCGGCGGGCACTTGTTTCCGGCCGAGGCGCTCGCAGGGGCGCTGGCGAGACGCGGGATCGCGGTAGAGCTTGCGACCGACGACCGCGCCGCGCCGTTCGCCGGTAAATTTCCCGCCCGCGCGATTCATGTGTTGCCATCCGACACCGTGCGTAGCCGCAACCCGCTTTCGCTCGCGCGCACGATTGTCGTGCTCATGTGGGGAACGCTACGCGCATTGTGGCTCTTGTTGCGGAGGCGGCCGAAAGCCGTCATCGGCTTCGGCGGCTATCCGACACTGCCGCCGCTCATCGCTGCCTCGATCCTGCGCGTCCCCACCATCATCCACGAGCAGAATGCGGTGATGGGGCGGGCCAATCGCTGGCTTGCCGGACGGGTGGACGCGATCGCAACCGGTCATGCGGGTCTGCTCTCTGCGAACGCTAAGCTCGCCGGTAAGGCGGCCTATGTCGGCAACCCGGTGCGGCCGGCGGTGGCCGCGGCCGCGAAGAAGGCTTTCGCAGCACCAAATCCAGGCGAGCAATTCCGGTTGGTGGTATTCGGCGGCAGCCAGGGCGCGCGCGTGATGAGCGAAGTGGTGCCCGCGGCCATCGAAGCTTTGCCGCCGGCGCTGCGCAACCGCATTCGCATCGTGCAGCAATGCCGCGAAGCGGATCTCGATTCGGTGCGAACGATCTATCGGCGGCTCGATGTGCCGGCGGAGATCGCGGCTTTCTTTCCGGATCTGCCCTCGCGCGTGGCCGAGAGCCATCTGGTAATCGCGCGCTCCGGCGCCTCGACCGTGGCGGAGATCGCAGCCATCGGCCGGCCGGCGATCTTGGTGCCGCTGCCGAACGCACTCGATCAGGATCAGCTGGCCAATGCCTCGGCGCTCGCCGCCGCTGGCGGCGTGCTTCTGATCCGCGAGCCCGAGTTCACGCCCGAGCGGGTCGCCGCCGAGATTTCTCGGCTGGTGGCGGAGCCTGCCACCCTTTCGCTGATGGCCACTTCGGCC
The DNA here is from genome assembly GCA_036559465.1 of Xanthobacteraceae bacterium. Lineage (GTDB taxonomy): Bacteria > Pseudomonadota > Alphaproteobacteria > Rhizobiales > Xanthobacteraceae > JAHFPN01. The sequence continues at coordinate 34,737 of DATBTC010000041.1, read as the reverse complement.
CGCCGCATGGGGCGATTGGACGCGGCGGAACGACTCGCCGATCTTGTGCTACGGGTGGCGCGAATCCTCCTCGAACTCCCCCGCCAGGGGGAGGTTGGCTGAGACGCGCGCATGAAGCTCCCCCGTCAGCTCGGGCCGATCCATTTCGTCGGCATCGGCGGCATCGGCATGAGCGGCATCGCCGAGGTGCTCGCCAATCTCGGCCACGCGGTGCAGGGCTCCGACGTTGCGGAGAGCGCGAACGTGAAGCGGCTGGCTTCGCTCGGCATCAAGATCGCAATCGGCCACAAGGCGGAAAACGTCGAGGGCGCCGCGGTGCTTGTGGTGTCTTCGGCGATCAAACGCGACAACCCAGAGCTCGTCGCCGCGCGCGCCAAGCGGCTACCGGTCGTGCGCCGCGCGGAAATGCTGGCCGAGTTGATGCGGCTGAAGAGCTGCGTCGCGGTCGCCGGCACCCACGGCAAGACCACCACGACTTCGCTGGTTGCGGCACTGCTCGACGCCGGCGGCCTCGACCCGACCGTGATCAACGGCGGCATCATCAACGCCTACGGCACCAACGCGCGGCTTGGCGGCGGCACCTGGATGGTGGTGGAAGCGGACGAATCCGACGGCACATTCCTGAAGCTGCCGACGGACGTCGCCATCGTCACCAATATCGACCCCGAGCACCTCGACCATTTCGGCACGTTCGAGAAGGTGAAGGAGGCGTTCCACGCTTTCGTCGAAAACGTGCCGTTCTACGGCTTCGCCGTAATGTGCAGCGATCATCCAGTGGTCCAGGACCTGGTCGGCCGCATCGAGGACCGCCGTATCGTTACCTACGGCGAGAACCCGCAGGCCGACGTGCGGCTCCTGGACGTCAAGCTCGATGGCGGAGTGGCGCGGTTTTCAGTGCTGTTCCGTGGCCGGAACGGCAACAAGGCGCACGAGATCAAGGACCTCATGCTCTCGATGCCAGGGCATCACAACGCGCTGAACGCGACCGCGGCCATTGCGGTGGCGCACGAGCTCGGGGTGCCCGAGGACCGCATCAAGCAGGCGCTGGCCAATTTCGGCGGTGTGAAGCGGCGCTTCACCCGCACCGGCGAATGGAACGGCGTAGCTATTTTCGACGATTACGCGCACCACCCGGTGGAAATCGCGGCGGTGCTCAAGGCCGCGCGCGCCTCGACCAAGGCCCACGTGATCGCCGTGGTGCAGCCGCACCGCTTCACGCGGCTGCGCGATCTGTTCGACCAGTTCTGCACCTGCTTCAACGACGCCAATCACGTGATCGTGGCGCCGGTCTATCCGGCAGGCGAAGCACCAATCCCTGGCATCGACCGCGATGCGTTGGCGCAGGGAATACGCGCGCGCGGTCACCGCGACGTGATCGCGCTCGAAAAGCCGGAGCAACTCGCCGGCATCGTTGGGGAGCTGGCACGGCCGGGCGACTACGTGGTCCTTCTCGGCGCCGGCTCGATCAGCCAATGGGCTTACGCGCTGCCCGGCGAGCTCAAGGCGAAGAAGCTATGAGTGTCGCCGAGCTCGTGCGCGGTCTACCTGGCAGCTTGCCCAAGCTGCGCGGACGGCTGCTCGCCAACCAATCGCTCGCCGAGATCACCTGGTTCCGTGTCGGCGGGCCGGCGCAGGCGCTGCTCATGCCTGCGGATGAAGAAGACCTTTGCTATTTTCTCGCCGAAACTCCGGCCGAAGTGCCGGTGACGGCGATCGGGCTGGGCTCCAATCTGCTCGCGCGCGACGGCGGCGTGCCGGGCGTCGTGATCCGGCTCGGGCGCGGATTCAACGAGGTCATGGCCGAAGGCAATCTGGTGCGCGCGGGAACCGCGGTGCCGGACGTGAAGGTCGCGCGCGCGGCGGCCGATGCGGCGCTGGCGGGGCTTGCCTTCTATCGCGGCGTGCCGGGCGCCATCGGCGGGGCACTGCGCATGAATGCGGGCGCTTATGGAGCGGAGACCAAGGACGTGCTGGCGGAAGCGCGGGCGGTCGACCGCAAAGGGAAAGTTCGCGTACTCAAGAACGCGGACTTCGGATTCTCCTATCGTCACTCTGCCGCTCCTGCGGACCTGATTTATACGCAGGCGACGTTTCGTGCCGAGCCGGGCGATCCGAAAGCGATCGCCGCCGAGATGGACAAGATCACCGAAGCGCGCGAGTCGACCCAGCCGATCAAGAGCCGCACCGGCGGCTCGACCTTCAAAAATCCGCCGGGCAAGAAGGCGTGGCAATTGATCGACGCCGCCGGCTGCCGCGGGCTGGTGGTCGGCGACGCGCAGGTTTCGGAGCTGCACTGCAATTTTCTGATCAATCGCGGCAACGCCAGCGCCGCCGATATCGAAAATCTCGGCGAAGAGGTGCGGCGGCGGGTGAAGGAAAATTCCGGGACTGAGCTCGAGTGGGAAATCGTGCGGATCGGAGTTCGTTGATGGCCAAACACGTCGCGGTGCTGATGGGCGGCTGGTCGGCGGAGCGGGAAGTTTCGCTGCGCTCCGGCCAACAATGCGCCGATGCGCTCGAGGCCCAGGGCTATCGCGTGAGCCGCATCGATGTCGGCCGCGACATCGCCGAGGTGTTGGCGAAGCTCAAGCCCGATGTCGCTTTCAATGTACTCCACGGCCGGCCCGGCGAGGACGGCACCATGCAGGGCATTCTGGAAATCCTGCGCATTCCCTACACGCATTCGGGCGTGCTCGCGTCGGCGCTCGCCATGAACAAGGTCCAGGCCAAGAAGGTCATGGCCGAAGCGGGAGTGCCGGTGCCGGACGGCAAGGTTGTCACGCTGGCGGAAGCGGCAAAAGCGCACGTCCTGGCCAGGCCCTATGTCCTGAAGCCGGTCTCGGAAGGGTCCTCGGTCGGGGTCTTCATCGTCACCGAGAAGCACGCCCACCCCCCGCAGGAGCTGACCCGGCCCGATTGGCCCTATGGAAACGAGCTTTTGGCCGAGCGTTACGTGCCGGGCCTGGAGCTGACCTGCGCGGTTCTGGGCGAGGAGGCGCTAGGGGTCATCGAGATCGAGGCGGCCCAGCGCTTCTACGATTATGAGGCCAAATACGCCCCCGGGGGCTCCCGCCACATTCTTCCGGCCAGAATTTTACCAGTTGTTTACCAATTGGTGCGGAAGCTCACTTTGACGGCGCATCGCGCCCTCGGCTGTCGTGGGGTCAGCCGGGCGGACTTCCGCTACGACAACCGCCCGGAAGGCAACGGGGACCTCGTTTGTCTCGAGGTCAATACCCAACCAGGCATGACCGAGGTGTCGCTGGTGCCGGAACTGGCTGCCCATGGGGGGCGCTCGTTCGGCGAGCTGGTGAAATGGATCGTGGAGGACGCCTCTCTGGACCGGTGACCCGGCGGCGAAAGCCGGCGGGACCCGGCGATTTTGCCGCCTCCCGAAATTTCTCCCGAAAACTCGACGACATCGACCGGAATTTGCCGCGCGGCGCGGAATTGTTGTTGCTCGCGCTCCTATTCGCGGGGATCGGGGTTTACGGCGCCACGCGCGGCGACGAGTTGCAAAGCTTCAATATGGTGCTGCGCGATCTCGGCGATGCCGCTGCGAACGCGGCGGGTTTCGACCTGGAGGCGGTGGACGTTTCCGGCGCGCGGCAGATCACGCGCGATGAAGTGCTCGCCGCCGCCGGCATCACGCCCACCACTTCGCTCTTGCTGCTCGACGCGGAAGCGACGCGCGCTCAGCTCAAACAGAATCCGTGGATCGCCGAAGCCACGGTGCGCAAGCTCTATCCGGGCCGGCTCGAAATCTCGATCGAGGAACGGGTGGCGTTTGCGATCTGGCAACGCGCTGGCAAGCTCTCGGTTATCGCCCGTGACGGCACGGTGATCGGCGCCGACGCGCGCGCGCTGTTGCGCGACTATCCGCTCGTAGTCGGGGCAGGCGCAGAAAAGCGCGCCGCCGACTTCCTCGCGCTGGTCGCGCGGGTCCCGGAAATTCAAGCGGAGTTTGCCGCAGCCGTACTGGTGGCCGAGCGGCGCTGGAACATCCGGCTCAAGAACGGCGTCGATGTGCGGCTGCCGGAGGAAAACGCCGAGGCGGCGCTGACGAAACTCGTCGTCTTCGACCGCGAAACCAGAATCCTTTCGCGCGATGTCGCGGCAATTGATCTGCGCATCCCCGGCCGCATCAGTGTCCGCCCCTCGGCCGAAGCGGCGGAAGCTCGCGCCGCCGCGCTCAAGACGCGGTCGCCCAAACGCGCGGGGTCCGACATATGAGTTCGCTGATGGCGCGCGGATTGGCCCCTCGCATGGGCCCGTTGCCGAGACGGCCGGTGATCGTGGCCGCGCTCGATATCGGTACCAGCAAGATTGCATGCCTGATCGCCCGGCTCACCCCGCGCAGCGGCGGCGACGTGATGCGCGGCCGCACCCATTCGATCGAGCTGATCGGCTTTGGCCACACCAGCTCGCGCGGCATCAAGGGCGGCGCGGTTGCCGACATGGCGCGGGCCGAAGAATCGATCCGTCGCGCGGTGGACGCGGCCGAACACATGGCCCGGCTCGAGATCGCTTCGGTGCTGGTAAGCGTCTCCGGCGGCCGCCTCGGCAGCGAATCTTTTGCGGCCTCGGTGCGCCTGCAGGGCGCTTCCGCCGATCAGGGAGATATCGGCGGCGTGCTCGATGCCGCAAGCCTGCATTCGGTTCGCGATGGCCGCGCCGTGCTGCATTCGCTGCCGGTCGGCTATGGGCTCGACGGCAGCGCGCATATCCGCGATCCGCGCGGCATGATCGGCCAGGTGCTTGCCGTGGATCTACATGTGGTCACGGCCGACTGGCCGGCGCTGAAAAACCTCGTGTTCCTGGTCGAGCGCTGCCATCTCTCGGTCGAAGGGCTGGTCGCCGCGCCCTATGCGGCGGCACTTTCGTCTTTGACCGCCGATGAGGCGGAACTCGGCGCCATATGTATCGATTTCGGGGCGGGCACCACGACCGCTTCGGTTTTTGCCGGCGGCGACTGCGTCCATACGGACGGGATCGCGATCGGCGGCCAGCATTTGACACTCGACCTCGCGCGCGCGCTGTCGGCTCGTGTCTCGGAGGCCGAACGGCTGAAATCGCTCTACGGCAATGTCATCGTCACAGCTTCCGATGACCTCGACATGGTCACGGTGCCGGCGATCGAGGGCGATCGCGAATTGCCGACTGCGGTGCCGCGTTCGCAGATCGTGCGGACCTTGCGGCCGCGGATCGAGGAAATCGTCGAGTTCTTGCGAGAGCGGCTGGGCGCTGCCGGCATGCTCGGCGACGCGCGCCGCCGCCTGGTGCTGACCGGGGGTGGGGCGCAGCTGACGGGGCTTTCCGAATATGTCGGCCGCGCCTTCGGCGCCACGGCGCGGATCGGCCGGCCGATCGGGATCGGGCGGCTTTCGGACTCCGGCCGCACGCCGGGCTTCGCCGCAGCCGCAGGATTGCTGATTTTCCCGCAGGTCGCGGACCGGGAGCACTTCGAGCCGCGCCGCCGGGCGGTCACCAACGAGGGGAATTACCTAAAGCGCGTAGGGAGTTGGCTCAAGGAGTCGTTCTAGGCGATAAGAATGCGTCGGCGTGATTCGGCGCAGTAATGGGGACCATAAGCAGGGGCGGCTGACTGCCCGAAAGGACGAAGAAGATGGCGATCAATCTCAAGGTACCCGACATTCGAGAGCTCAAGCCGCATCTGGTCGTGTTCGGCGTCGGCGGTGCCGGCGGCAATGCCGTCAACAACATGATCACCGCCGGGCTCTCCGGGGTCGATTTCGTTTGCGCCAATACCGACGCGCAGGCGTTGACGACCGCCAAGGCCGAGCGGGTGATCCAGATGGGTGTCGAGGCGACGCAGGGACTCGGCGCCGGCTCCCATCCCGAGGTCGGCCGTGCGGCCGCCGAAGAGGCGATCGACGAAATCCGCGACCATCTCTCGGGCGCGCACATGGTGTTCGTCACCGCCGGCATGGGCGGCGGCACCGGCACCGGGGCGGCTCCCGTCATCGCGCGCGTCGCGAAGGAGATGGGCCTGCTCACCGTCGGCGTCATCACCAAGCCGTTTCACTTCGAGGGCCAGCGGCGCATGCGGATCGCCGAAAACGGCATCCAGGAACTCGCGGCGCACGTCGATACGCTGATCGTGATCCCGAACCAGAATCTGTTCCGGGTCGCCAACGAGAAGACCACCTTCGCCGACGCCTTCGCCATGGCCGACCAGGTGCTCTACTCGGGCGTCGCCTGCATCACCGATCTGATGGTGAAAGAAGGCCTCATCAATCTCGACTTTGCCGACGTGCGCGCCGTGATGCGCGAAATGGGCAAGGCGATGATGGGCACCGGCGAAGCGTCCGGCGAGAAGCGCGCCATCAAGGCGGCCGAGGCGGCGATTTCCAATCCGCTCTTGGACGAAGTCTCCATGCGCGGCGCGCGCGGGCTGCTCATTTCGATCACCGGCGGCAAGGACCTCACGCTGTACGAGGTGGACGAAGCGGCCTCGCGCATCCGCGAGGAAGTCGATCCCGACGCCAACATCATTCTCGGCGCCACCTTCGATCAGAGTCTCGAGGGCCTGGTGCGCGTCTCCGTGGTCGCCACCGGCATTGATCCGGCTTTGATCCCGGCCGCGAACCCATCCGCCGTCGAGCGCATTTCCGATCCGATCGCGCGCCAGCGCATCCAGCGCGCCGTCGAAACGCGGCGTGAATTGCCGCGGCCTTCGATGGAAGCCATGCGCGAGCACGCCTATCATGCGCCGGCCAATCACGAAGACGACGGCTATGATGAACTGCCGCCGCTGGCACACGAAACCGCCATCGACGACGTGACGATCCGGCCGGTAGCGGCGCGACCGACCTTCTTCGAGCCGGTGTTCGACGAGCCGCGTGCGCACGATCCGCTGGACGATCCGGATCGGCCCTATATCCCGCCGCGGGCCGAGCAGCCGGCGCGCGGACCACGGATGCCGCGGATCGAAGACCTACCGATGCCGGCGCAGAACGAGATTCGCGCCAGTCGCGGCGAGCCGTCCGAGCATCATTCGGCCGAAAAGCGCAGGACCACGCTGCTGCAGCGCCTCGCCAATGTCGGCATGGGACGGCGCGAGGAAGAGGAAGCTCCGGCAACGCGGCCCATCGCTCGGCCGCCTTCACGGCCGGTCGATCCCGACCCGCGTCCGGCGGCGGAGCGGCGCACGGCCGAACAGGTATCCGAATACGCAAGGCGTCCGGCCAGCCGTAGTCTGCCACTCGACCTGCACGGCCGGGCTCCCGGCCGGCCGGCCGAAGACGACGAGCTTGAGATTCCGGCCTTCCTTCGCCGCCAAGCAAACTAGTAAGCGAACTAATCCCCAGGTGTGGGGTTCGATTCGGTAACGGAGGCGCCCGGGCCCTGAGGTCCGGGCACCGTTTCAAGGGTCCGTTGTGGCAGAGAAGTGGCATGTTTGCGGCCTAATTTCGGTAACACTTGGTAAGAAACCGTGACTTGGCCGCCCCCCATGGCCGCAGGTAGTGTTTCGCCAACCATCGCAGCTAAGCGTGATCAAGGGCTGCGGAGTGTGGGACGGGGGTCCCGAAGCTGGCTGAGCCGGCTTTTGGGATGGGGCGTGGGGAATGCGGACACAGTTCCAGCACACCATTGCCAAGCGGGTCGAGCTTGTCGGCTGCGGTATCCATAGTGGGGACCCGGCCAAGGTCGCCATTCTCCCCGGCCAACCGAACACCGGCATCGTCTTCGTACGCCGCGGCCAGGAGGGCACCGCCGACCGCATGATTGCGGTGACTCCCGGCGCCGTCCGCAACACCGAATTTGCGACCGTTCTGGGCGACGGCAACGGCGCCCTCTGCTCGACCGTCGAGCACCTGCTGGCCGCGTTCCTCGGCCTCGGGATCGACAACGCGGTGATCGAGGTAGACGGCAACGAATTGCCGATCCTGGACGGCAGTGCTGCTCCGTTCGTCGAGGCAATCGATGCCGTTGGCCTTCGGATTCAGACGGCGCCGCGCCGCTTCCTCAAGGTGCTGAAGCCGATAAGGGTAGAGGAAGGCCTTGCCAGCGGCGAGCTGCTGCCCTTCGATGGCGGTTTCCGGATGGAAGTCGATATCGATTTCGACCACAAGGTGATCGGGCACCAGCGCTATGCGGCGACGCTGTCGCCAGACGTGTTCCGTCGCGACCTCGCGCATGCCCGTACATTCGGCTTCATGTCGGACGTGGCGAAGCTCTGGAGCGCCGGCTATGCGCGCGGAGCGTCGCTCGAAAACACCATCTGTCTCTCCGAAGACCGGGTGCTGAACCCGGAGGGTCTGCGCTATCCTGACGAATTCGTCCGTCACAAGGCGCTCGACGCGATCGGCGATCTGTCGCTCGCAGGCCTGCCGATCCTGGGGCGTTATCGCTCGGTCCGCGGCGGCCATAAGCTCAATGCCATGGTGGTCGCGGCGCTGGTCGCCGACGGTTCGGCCGCCACTGTGGTTCAGCCCTCCCGCCGCCGCGATCGCGGCCATGCCGGGGTGGGCGTGCCGGCCGCAGTCCCCGCCTACGGCGCGGACCTTTCCTAACCCGCCACAAAGGCGACTGATTCCACCGCTAGCGCCATGGTGGGAACCGGCCGTTTTCGCTACAAGAACGCGGTCCGGAACGGCTCGTTTCGAGCCTCCCACGGGGGTTTCAAGGGTTGATGCGTCGCATTCCTCGCACCGAGCGCGGCACTTCCTTCGGCGCGGTCCTCTGTCTGGCCGCGATGCTGGCGCTGCCACTCGGTGGCTGCGCGTCGCTCGATAGTTTCTCGTTCAATAACCTGTTCGGCGCCAAGGAGGACGACGGTCTTCTAGCAGAACAGCCGGCCGACAAGCTCTACAACGAAGGCCTTACACTCATGAACCGGCGCGAATTCGACGACGCCGCCAAGAAGTTCATCGAGGTCGATCGCCAACATCCCTATTCGGAATGGGCACGCAAATCGCTGCTGATGACGGCGTACGTATTCTACGAGAACGGCAAGTACGACGACACGATCCAGGCGGCGCGGCGCTATGTGACGCTGCATCCGGGCAGCCCCGACGCGGCCTATGCGCAATATCTGATGGCGTCGTCGTTTTTCGACCAGATCCCCGACATCACCCGCGACCAGGCCCGGACCGAACGCGCGCTGACCGCGCTCGACGAGGTGATGCGCAAATATCCCAACACCGAGTATGCCGAGAGCGCCAAGAAGAAGGTCGAGGTCGCGCGCGACCAGCTCGCCGGCAAGGAAATGATGATCGGCCGCTGGAATCTCGAACGGCGCAACTACATCGGCGCCATCAACCGCTTCAAGGCCGTGGTCACGCAGTACCAGACCACGCGGCACGTGGAAGAAGCGCTGATGCGCCTCACCGAGGCCTATATGGCGCTCGGCATCGTGGCCGAAGCGCAGACCGCGGCCGCCGTGCTCGGGCACAATTTCCCGGACAGCCCCTGGTACCAGGACGCGTTCAAGCTGGTGCAGTCGGGCGGCCTGGAGCCGCGCGAGCACAAGCAATCCTGGATCAGCAAGGCGTTCGGCACGTTCAGCGCGAGTTCCGTTACACGGCTGATCATCGGCAACTAGCGATCTTGTGACGTCTCCTGTGAGCGGAGCCGCCACGACGGCTTTTCACGGTTCGTTCTTGCGCTAGACTTGCCGTTGCAATGCTGACCCATCTTTCGATTCGCGACATCGTCCTCATCGAGAAGCTCGATCTCGATCTCGCCGCGCGTCTCACGGTGCTGACCGGAGAAACCGGCGCCGGCAAATCGATCGTGCTCGACGCGTTCGCGCTTGCGCTCGGCAGCCGCGGCGATGCGGCGCTGGTGCGCCAGGGCGCGGAGCACGGGCAGGTGGTTGCGGCCTTCGACGTGAAGAAGGGCCACCCGGCGCTCGCGGTGCTCAAGGCCAACGATCTCGATATCGATAACGAGGGCGAGCTGATCCTGCGCCGCGTGCAGCTGGCCGACGGGCGCACCCGCGCGTTCATCAACGACCAGCCGGTGAGCGTGCAGGTGCTGCGCGAGGTCGGCGGCAAGTTGGTGGAAATCCACGGCCAGCATGACGAGCGGGCGCTCGTGGATCAGGCGACCCACCGCATGCTGCTCGACGCTTTTGCCGGTCACGCCGATCGCGTGGCCGAGGTGCGACGGCTGTGGAGCGTGTGGTGCGAGGCGGAGGCCGGGGAAAAAGCCGAGCGCGAGCGGCTCGCGCGGGCGCTGGGCGACGCCGATTACGTGCGCCATGCGGTCGAGGAATTGAAGGCGCTGGCGCCGCAGCCGGGCGAGGAACAGGCTTTTGCCGAGAAGCGCGCCATGCTGATGCGGGCGGAAAAGATTTCCGGCGATCTGCGCGAGGCCCACGAGGCGGTGGCCGGCGCGGCTTCGCCGGTGCCGATCCTTTCGGCGGCTTTGCGCAAGCTGGAGCGCCGCACCGCCGAGGCTTCTGATTTGGTCGCCGGGCCGGTGAAGGCGCTCGACACGGCGCTGCATGGGCTGGAAGAGGCCCGCGCCGGGCTCGAGGCCGCGCTGGCGCTCGCCGATTTCGACCCCAAGGAGCTCGATCGCATCGAGGAGCGCCTGTTCGCGCTGCGCGCGGCGGCGCGGAAATACTCGTCCACCGTCGACGCGCTGCCGGCGGTGGCGGCGCGCTTCGTCGGCGATTTGGAGGCCATCGATCAGGGCGAAGAGCGGCTCAAGGCGCTCGGCGTGGCCGCCAAGCAGGCCGAGGGCGCCTATCGGGGCGAGGCGGTGCGGCTCTCCAACGCCCGCAAGAAGGGCGCCGAGGGCCTCGATGCGGCGGTCAACAAGGAGCTGAAGCCGCTCAAGCTGGAGCGGGCCGCGTTCATCACGGAAATTACGAGCGACGCGGCCGCGCCCGGCCCGGACGGCTATGACCGGGTCGAGTTCTGGGTGCGGACCAATCCGGGCGCCAAGCCGGGCCCGATGATGAAGGTCGCCTCCGGCGGCGAGCTGGCGCGCTTTCTGTTGGCGCTCAAGGTCGCGCTCGCGGATCGCGGCTCGGCGCCGACGCTGGTGTTCGACGAAGTCGACAGCTCGGTCGGTGGCGCGGTGTCGGACGCGATCGGCGCGCGCCTCGCGCGCCTCGGGCAGCGCGTGCAGGTGCTCGCGGTCACCCACGCGCCGCAGGTGGCGGCGCGCGCGGCCAATCATTTCATGGTCGAGAAGACGCCGGTCGATAAGGGCAAGCGGGTTGCGACCCGCGTGCGCGTGCTGGACGCCGCGGCCCGGCGCGAGGAAGTGGCGCGCATGCTGGCGGGCGAGACGGTGACCGAGGAAGCGCGCAAGGCCGCGGCGCGGCTGATTGCTGGGGCGGCGTAACGGCGCTTTGCCGGGCTTCGCCCGCGCCGCGGAATGACGCATTATCTTTCGGTCATGGCCTCGAAAGACATCACCAGACTCCCGGTCGACCAGCTTGCCGTGAAGCAGGCCAAGGCCGAACACGCGCGGCTGGAGGCCGAGCTCGCCGAGCACAATCGTCTCTACTATCAGGAAGACGCGCCGCGGATTTCCGACGCGGAATACGACGCGCTCTATCGGCGCTACGAGGAAATCGAGCAGCGCTTTCCGCAGCTTCATACATTGACGAGCCTGACGCGGCGCGTTGGCGCCGCACCGGCCGGCAAGTTCAAGAAAGTTCGCCACGCGGTGCCGATGCTGTCGCTCTCGAACGGCTTCAGCGACGAGGACGTCACGGATTTCGTCGAGCGGATCAAGCGCTTCCTCAAATTCGGCGACAAGGAGAAACTCGTTTTTACGGCCGAGCCCAAGATCGACGGACTTTCCTGCTCGCTGCGCTACGAGCGCGGCGCGCTCACGGTAGCGGCCACGCGCGGCGACGGCGAGGAAGGCGAGGACGTCACCGTCAATGTGCGCACGATCAAGGACGTGCCGCAAACACTGAAGGGCAAGGGCGTGCCGGACCTGATCGAAGTGCGCGGCGAGGTCTATATGCGCCACGCCGATTTTCGGGAACTGAACAAGCGTCAGGAGGCCGCGGGCGAGAAGATTTTCGCCAATCCGCGCAATTCCGCCGCCGGTTTCCTGCGGCAGCTCGACCCCAAGGTCACCGCGAGTCGGCCGCTCAAGTTCTTCGCCTATGGCTGGGGCGGGCGGAGCGAACTGCCCGCCGACACGCAATACGGCGTGCTGGAGTCGTTCAAACGCTGGGGCCTGCCGGTCAATCCCTTGACCAAGCGCTGCGCGAGCGTCGAAGAAATGCTGGCGCATTATCGCGCGATCGAGGAGCAGCGCGCGAGCCTCGGCTACGACATCGACGGCGTGGTCTACAAGCTCGACCGGCTCGACTGGCAGGAGCGGCTCGGCTTCGTCTCGCGCAGCCCGCGCTGGGCGCTGGCGCACAAGTTTGCGGCCGAGAAGGCGATCACCGTGGTGCGCGACATCCTGATCACGGTGGGCCGCACCGGCGCGCTCACGCCCACCGCGCAGCTCGATCCGGTGAACGTGGGCGGCGTGGTGGTGTCCATGGCTACGCTGCACAACGAGGACTACATCAAAGGAATCGGCGGCGATGGCGAGCCGATCCGCGGCGGCGTCGATATCCGCATCGGCGACACCGTGCGCATTCAGCGCGCCGGCGACGTGATCCCGCAAGTGCTCGATGTCATTTTGGAAAAGCGACCGAAGAGCGCCAAGCCCTTCAAGTTCCCGACCGTGTGCCCGGCCTGCGGCAGCCATGCGGTACGCGAGGTCGATCCGGAATCGGGCAAGATCGACGCGGTTCGCCGCTGCACCGGAGGGCTGATCTGCCCGGCTCAAGCGGTGGAGCGGTTGATTCATTTCGTCTCGCGCAACGCCTTCGATATCGAGGGGCTGGGCGAGAAGCAGGTCGCAGCGTTCCATGAACGGGGGCTGGTCAAGGAGCCCGCTGACGTCTTCACGCTCGAAAGGCGCGACAAGCGTCAGAAGCCCAAGCTCGAAGAGCGCGAGGGCTGGGGCAAGACCTCGGCGCAGAAGCTGTTCGCGGCCATCGAGGCGCGGCGGAAGATCGCGTTGAACCGGCTGCTTTACGCGCTCGGCATCCGCCACATCGGCGAGACCAACGCGATCCGCCTGGCGCGGCACTATGGGACGATCGACGCGTTGAAGAAAGGCGCGCTCGCCGCGGCCAAGCCCGGGAGAGAAGCCTACGAGGAACTCACCAATATCAACGGCATCGGCGAGACGGTGGCCGATGCGCTGGTCGAATTTTTCAAGGAGAAGAAAAACCGGGCCGCGCTCGATGCGCTGTTGAAGGAGATCGAGGTCGAGCCGATGGAGGCCGTGCGCTCGGACACCAAGGTCGCGGGCAAGACCGTGGTGTTCACCGGCGCGCTCGAAAAGATGACCCGCGACGAGGCCAAGGCGATGGCCGAGCGCCTCGGCGCCAAGGTCGCGGGCTCGGTATCGGCGAAGACCGATTACGTGGTGGCCGGCCCCGGCGCGGGCTCCAAGCTCGCTGAGGCCACCAAGCTTGGCGTGAAGGTGATCACCGAGGACGAGTGGTTCAAGCTTATAGCGTAATCACCTGGTCCGGCATGTTGCCCGACAGCGCCTTGTAGAGGTCGGGGAAGCAGCCGATCGGCACGCCGTCGAACAGCTTGTCGGCGATCTCGCGCTCGTAGCAGCACTGGTCGCAGCCCATCAGCTGCATGCCGGTCTTCTTGGCGACCTTGTGCAGCCGGTCGCCGATCGGGTTGCCCTTCATCAGCACGTAGTTGTTGTCCTCGAAGAAGAACATGCCGACCACGGTGACGCCGTGGCGATTTTCCTCGAGCTGCGGCAGGATCATTTTTCCGAGCACATAGGAGACGGTGTGGCGCGAGGTGGCGAAGATATAGGCGACTTTCATGATGGGACACCTTGGCTAGGGTTGAACGGTCACGACCACACTTCCGCGTTTGTGGCCCTTGTCGACATAGGCGTGCGCCGCGACGATCTCCCCGAGGGAATATCGTCGGTCGATCACCGGCTTGAACCTTCCGGCCTCCGCCAGCTCCGCGAGCAGGCGCAGGTACTCCGGCTTTTCGGCTGCTGGGCCGGCAACGACCTTCTTTCCGCCAGTCAGCGACACGAACGGCGCCTTGATCGCATCCGCGAAGCCGCCGAGGACGATGAGCAGACGTCCCTTCGGTTTCAACGATCTCTTGCTGCGCGAAAACGGCGCCGTGCCGGCCGTGTCGACTATGACATCGTACGTCTCGCCGTTTCGAGTAAAGTCTTCCTTCTTGTAGTCGATGACCGAGTCCGCCCCGATCGACTTCACAAGGTCGAAGTTGGCGGCGCTTGTGACTCCCGTCACCGTCGCCCCGAAGTGCTTGGCGAGCTGCACGGCCGCCGTCCCGACTGCTCCGGACGCGCCGTTGACGAGGACCGTCTCACCGCTTTGCAGCTTGCCCCGCCGGAAGAAATCCAGGGCCGTGCTCCCGCCGAATGAAAGGGCGGCGGCTTCCTCGTAGGTCAGGTTCGCCGGCTTCCGCGCGATTGGCCCGTCTTCCGGCAACGTCCGGTATTCGGCGTAGCATCCCATCCGGGAGCCGGGGAACGCGAAGACCTGGTCACCCGCCTTGAACTTCGTGACGTCTTTCCCGACCGCCTCGATCTCGCCGGCAAGCTCGGTACCGAGAATGGGCTGCCGCGGACGAAAGAGGCCGAAAACCAGTCGCCCCAAATACCCGAAGCCCGCCGGCATTGCGAGGCTGCGCGCCCGCCAATCCCCCGAAGATACCGTCGTCGCATGGATCCTGATCAGGACTTCATTGTCCTTGGGCATCGGCTTCGGGATCTCCCTCATTTCGAGGACATCGGGCGGGCCGTATCTTTCGTAGACGACTGCTTTCATGCCGGGACGACGCCTGTCTTAACCGGTTGGCGTGACTCGGCCGCGTCGAGCGCGGCGCGGAAAGCCTCAATCGCGAGCGCGGCGCGGGCGCGCTTCGGTTCGGGCACGCCCGCGAGCGTGTCGACGAGGTCGGCGGCGGAAAATTCGCGCGCGATGTCGACGGCGAATCCGGGCACGGTCTCGGCGATCAGCTCGCTATAGGCGATCAGCGTCGCGCAGGTGGTGGCATGGAAGCCGATGGCGGCCAGCCGGCCGGCGGAAAGCTCCAGGCTGAACTCCGCGCGATTGCCCTCGGTGTCGGCGAGGGCCGCGCCGCGGATCGAGAGCGGGGCCGCGTAATTGCGCCGGTAACCGCGCTCGAACAGCTCGCTCACGGTCTGGCGCGGCATCACGTTGCAGCAGGCTTCGCGGCAGGTCGCAGTCATTTTAGTTCCACCGCAACAGTCGTTTCTCAAGACGGTTGGCGAGCGCGAAGATGACGAGCACCACCACCATGATCATCAGGATCAGCGCCATCATCAGCGCGGCGTTGTAGGTGCTCTGGGCGAAGGAGAGCAGGTAGCCAAGCCCGCGGCTGGCGGCGACGAACTCGCCGACGCAGGCGCCGGTGAAGGCGAAGCCGACGGCGACCTTGAGATTCCCAAGCACCCAGGAAGCGACCGACGGCAGGTAGACGTGGCGCAAGAGTGCCCAGCGGTCGCCGCCAAGCGTAGTGACGCGATCGACGAGCTTCTTGTCGACCTGGCGGATACCGCTGAAGACGGTGAAGAAGATCACCACCGAGACCAGGATGAAGGCGAGCGCCACCTTGGAGGCGACGCCGATGCCGAGCCAGATGACGAAGAGCGGCGCGAGAATCACCCGCGGCACGGCGTTCAAGAGCAGCATCACCGGTTCGAGCAATTCGGCGACCAGCGGCACCAGCGCCGCCAGCACGCCGAGCAACACGCCGGCGATAATCCCGAGCGCCAGGCCGACCAGCGCCGCAGTGAAAGTGGCTTCGAGATGCGGCCAGATACGGCCCTCGGCGAACAGCTCCACCAGCGCACCCCAGATCTGGGTCGGCGTCGGCATATAGAGCGGGTTCAAGTAGCCGGCCCAGCCGGCGGCCTGCCAGAGCGCGAGCAGGATCGCGAACGCCAAGAGCTGGCGCAGCGGGCGCCACGTGACAGACATCAGGCCGCCTCCGCAGGCGCAACGCCGACCACTTCGCGCGACAGGTCGCCCCAGAGCTTGGCCAGCAGCGGCGCGAAAGCCGGATGGGTGCGCGCGTGTACCGGGTCGCGCGGGCGCGGGATCGGCACGGAATAATGCTGGGTGATTTTCGCCCGCGGGCCCTGCGACAAGAGATACACGCTGTCGGAAAGCGCGATCGCTTCTTCCAGATCGTGGGTGACCAGCAGCACGCTGATGCGCTCCTGCTGAACGAGCCCCACCAGGTCCTTGACCACGGTCATGCGCACGATAGCGTCGAGCGAGGCGAACGGCTCGTCCATCAGGAGTAGCCTGGGCTTGAGCGCGAGCACTTGAGCCAGCGCGACGCGCTTGCGCTGCCCGCCGCTCATGTGGCGCGGGTAGCGGTCGCCGAAGCCGGAAAGGCCGAGCCGGCCGAGCCAGCCGTCGGCCACCTCCAGCGCCTCCTCGCGGCCCATGCCGCGGAAGCCGAGGCCGAGCGCGACATTGTCGCGCGCGCTGCGCCACGGCAGCAGGGCGTCGTCCTGAAACAGAATGCCGACTTCGGTCGGGTCGAGCTGGAGTTCGATGGTGCCTTCGAGCGGTTTCTGCAGGCCGATGATGGCTCGCATGATGCTCGACTTGCCGGAGCCCGAGGGCCCGACCAGGCTCACGAAGTGGCCGGTACCGACCTCGAGGCTGGCCCCCTCGACGACCGGCTCGCCGCCGCCATAGGAGAGCGACAGATTACGGACGCGCAGGGGCTTACCCTCCGACGATCGTGGTGTCTTGCAGACCGGTCACGTCGGCGTCGGCCTTCAGGAGCCCGGCGATCTTGAGCGTGTCGGCGACGCGGCGCGACGAAGCGAGGTCGATCGTCACCTTGTCCGGATAGAGCGAGACGGCGTAGCGCCGCAGCGACTCGACCAGATCGGCGACGTTGGCGCCGGCCAGCAGCTCCTTCGGCAGTGCGCCGACCATGTCCTCGGGCTTCATCTTGGGCATGGCCTTGAGCGCGTCGTCGAGCCCCTTGGCGAGCGCGATCATCTCCGCGCGGCGCGCGGGAATTTCCTTGGTCAGCACCGAGACGCCCATGAACTCATAGGGCCCGCCGAGATATTTCTGCGCGTCGGCGAGGTCCATGGCGTTGACCAGCGTGCGCGCGCCGGCACGGGTGAGAATGGTGAGCGCGGGCTCTTGCACCAGCCCGGCATCGACCTGGCCCTGGTTCAGGGCTTCGAGAATATTCACGCCGAGCGTGGCGAACTGCACTTTGTTCATGTCGGCATTGGCCTGCTTCAGCAGGAACAGCAGCAGCGCATGGTCGGCCTGGCCGAGGCCGGAAATGCCGACGGTCTTGCCTTCGAGATTCTTCACGCTCTTGATCGTTTCTTTGTTCTTCGGCGCGGTGACCAGCGCGAACAAGGGCAGCCGGCCGGTGGTGGCGAAGCGGCGGATTTCCGCGCCCTTGGCATAAGCCTGGATGGCGACGTCGAGCGCGGTGGCGGCATAATCCACGGCGCCGCCGACCAGGGCCTGCATCGCGTTGTTGCCGCCGCGGGCATAGACCAGTTCCACATCGAGCCCGTGGTTCTTCCAGTGGCCGTGCGCGCGCGCCACTTCATAGGGAATGATGCAGAGGATTTGCGAGCAGAAGGCGAGCTTGAGCTTTTTCAGCGGCGCCTGCGCGCCGGCCGGGCCGGTGGCCGAAAGCGCGCCGGCGATGACGCCGATGCCTTTCAGGATCGAGCGGCGGGAAACGTCCGGCGGCGCCAGATCGGCGCTGGTCAGGCCGGGGCGGATCGGCGCGGCATGATCTTCGTCGCAGCAGCCCATGATGGCTCCAATGGCTTGAGGCGCGAATATGCGCGGCTTTCCTGCAAAGTCGCTTAACAGCGTTATCCCGTCAATAGCGGCTAAATACAGGAATAGGACGTTATTTACCGAGCGGTGCGGTCGCCGCCTGCAGCCATTTGCGGGTCTCGGCATCCAGCGCGGGTTCGAGTTCCTTCCGCACGAGTGCGTGATAGGCGTCGAGCCATTCGATCTCTTTGGCAGTGAGCAGTCGCGCGTCGATCAGCCGCCGGTCGATCGGCGCGCGCGTCAGCGTCTCGAACGCGAGCAGTTTTTTCTCGCCGCCGGCAGGCGCGGGGGCAGCGACCACTAGCAAAAGGTTCTCGATGCGGATGCCGTAGGCGCCCGTCTTGTAGTAGCCGGGCTCGTTCGAGATCACGTTGCCGGCGGCCAGCGGCGCGGTGCCGAGCTTGGAAATATACGCCGGGCCTTCGTGCACCCCGAGATACGAGCCGACGCCGTGGCCGGTGCCGTGGTCGAAATCGAGGCCGGCGGCCCACAGCGGCGCGCGGGCGAAGCTGTCGAGCTGCGCGCCGCTGGCGCCTTCGGGAAATACGCTGGTCGCGATCGCGATATGGCCCTTGAGCACGAGCGTGAAGCGCTCGCGCATTTCCGCGCCCGGCTCGCCGATGGCGACGGTGCGCGTCACGTCGGTGGTGCCGTCTTCGTATTGCGCGCCGGAATCGACCAGATACAGCTCGCCGGATTTGAGCTTGCGGTTGCTCTGCTCGGTGACGCGGTAATGCACGATGGCGCCATTGGGACCCGCGCCGGAAATCGTCGGAAACGAAACGTCCTTGAGCTTGCCGGTCTCGCGGCGGAAGGTTTCTAGCGCCTTCACCGCCTCGATTTCGCTCACGTTGCCGCTGATTGCTTCGCGGTCGAGCCACGCAAGGAAGCGCGTCAGCGCCGCGCCGTCGCGCGCATGCGCGGCGCGGGCGCCGGCGATCTCGGCGGCGTTCTTCACCGCTTTCATGCGGGTGACCGGATCGGAACCCTTGCTCACGGTGCCGCCGGCCTTTTCGATCACGTCGGCGAGGCGTCGCGGGGCGGTGCTTTGATCGAAACGAATGGTCTTGCCCGGCGCGAGCTTGGTGAGCTGGTCTTCGAGGTCCCGCTCGTGCAGCTCGGCGAGCTTGGCGAGCGCGTCGCGCACCTGGTTCGAGAGCTTGCGAGAATCGACGAACAGCAGCGGCGTGCCTTTGCGTGGCACGATGGCCCAGGAGAGGGCGACGGGCATATGCGCCACGTCGCCGCCGCGGATATTGAAGGTCCAGGCCACCGAGGCGAGATCGGAGAGCACGGCGGCATCGCACTTCTGCTTCTCCAGCTCGGCGCGGATGCGCGCGAGCTTCGCCTCGGCGCTTTCGCCGGCGTATTTCAGGTCATGCAGCACCACGGGCGCCAGCGGCGGCGCCGGGCGGTCGGTCCAGACTTGATCCAGCGGATTGTCGGCGACCGCGACGAGCTTTCCCTTGGCGCGCGCGCAGGCCTTCTGCAGCCGCTCGGCGCCGTCGATGCCGGTGCGCCAGGGGTCGTAACCGAGCGTCGCGCCCTCGGGAAGATGGTCGGCGATCCAGTCCTCGGGCGGACGCTCCCGCAGGTGCACGAATTCGAACACTGATTTGTCGGCCTGTTCGGCGGCCTGCAGCGTGTAGCGGCCATCCACGAACAACGCGGCCTTGTCCGCCAGCACCATTGCGGCGCCGGTCGAGCCGCTGAAGCCGGTGAGCCATGCCAGCCGCTGCTCGGAGGGCGGCACGTATTCGCTCTGGTGCCGGTCGGCGCTGGTGACGACGAAGCCGTCGAGCTTCAGGCGCTTCAGCTCCGCGCGCAGCGCCTTCACGCGCGCGGCCGTGTCGCCGCCTGCGGCGCGGTCCTCGAAGGTCTGGAATTTGGCTTCGAACATGGGGGCGTTCTAGGGCGGGGCGTGGAGCGTGTCGATGGCACGATCTTGGAGGTGCCTCACTCCTGGTATTAATGCTGGTTGGTTATTTGCGGGTCAGAATGGTGACGGCCCATCCCACTGCTGCGGCAAGTCCAGCAAGAGTTGCCGCCAGCGCCGCCAATCTTGTCCAGAAGACCTGTTTCCGCCGAAAGTTTTCTTCGCGGAGCGATTTTTGTTGTTCGTGCCACGCGAGCCACTCCTCGACGAAGCCCTTCGTGATGTTTGTTTCGACACCGATCGCTATTGACCCTGGCGATCCAGCGTCGTTTTGGGCCAACCTAATTTTGACGCTCTCTGTCGCGGCTTTTTCTAGGGCTTCGTACCAACGCCTTTGCCGCCCGGGGTCGGCGCTATGCCATTGCGATTCTTCGTAGAGAAATCTTGCTTCTTTTTTCATGGAACGACTCGGCACCATTCGTCACTTGTAAGTTAGCGCGCCACATCTACTACCCAAACGCCCTCTCTGGTGCCATTTTGTTCTCACATAGAATCGTACTAGGTGGTGTGTGGCCGATCCCTTGAAAAACCTGCCTTCGGGGCCTGCCGAGGACCCCGAGGACATCCCCTTCGACCCGCCCGCGCCGCGGCGGGGCGGAATCGCCGCGCGCGCCCGCGCGGCGGCGGGGCCGGCCTATCTCGAAGGGCTGAACCCGGAGCAGCGCGAGGCGGTCGAGACGCTCGACGGGCCGCTGCTGGTGCTGGCCGGCGCGGGTACCGGCAAGACGCGGGTGCTGACCACCCGCATCGCGCACATCCTCGCCACCGGCCGCGCGTACCCATCGCAAATCCTCGCCGTCACCTTCACCAACAAAGCCGCGCGCGAGATGAAGCTGCGCGTCGCCGCGATGGTCGGCGAGGCGGTCGAGGGCATGCCCTGGCTCGGCACGTTTCACTCGATCGGCGCGAAAATCCTGCGCCGTCACGCGGAACTCGTGGGGCTCAAGAACGATTTCACGATTCTCGACACCGACGACCAGATCCGGCTGATGAAGCAGATCATCGGCGCGGCCGACATCGACGAGAAGCGCTGGCCGGCGCGGCTGCTCGCCTCGATGATCGACGGCTGGAAGAACCGCGGGTTGATGCCGGCCGATGTTTCCGCCGGCGAGGGCGGCAATTTCGCCGACGGGCGCGGCAAGGCGGTCTATGCGGCCTATCAGGAGCGGCTCAAGACTCTGAACGCCGCCGACTTCGGCGACTTGCTGCTGCATAACCTGCGCATTTTCCGCGAGCACGCCGACGTGCTGGCGCAATACCAAAATCGCTTCCGCTACATGCTGGTGGACGAATATCAGGACACCAACGTTTCGCAGTATTTGTGGCTGCGGTTGCTGGCGCAGGGTTCGCGCAATCTCTGCGTGGTCGGCGACGACGACCAGTCGATCTATGGCTGGCGCGGGGCCGAGGTCGACAACATCCTGCGCTTCGAGCACGATTTCCCCGGCGCCAAGGTGATCCGGCTCGAGCGCAATTATCGCTCGACCGGCCATATCCTCGCCGCCGCCGCGCATCTGATCGCGCAAAACAAAAGCCGCCTCGGCAAGACCTTGCGCACCGAGGGCGAGCCGGGCGCCAAGGTCGGCGTCGCGGGCGCGTGGGATTCGGAGGAAGAAGCCCGCTCGATCAGCGACGAGATCGAGACCTTGCAGCGCGGCGGCCACGCGCTGTCGCAAATCGCGATCCTGATGCGCGCGTCGTTCCAGATGCGCGAGTTCGAGGACCGGTTCGTGACGCTCGGGCTGCCCTATCGCGTGATCGGCGGGCCGCGCTTCTACGAGCGGCAGGAAATCCGCGACGCGCTGGCCTATTTCCGCGTGGTGGTGTCGCCCACGCACGATCTCGCCTTCGAGCGCATCGTCAACGTGCCCAAGCGCGGGCTCGGCGACGCCACGCTGCAACAGCTGCACGAATACGCCCGCCGCAACGGCGCGCCGCTGCAGGAAGCTGCCCGCGCGCTTTCGGCGACCGAGGAACTGAAGCCCAAGCCGCGCGGGGCCTTGCGCGATCTCGTGGCCGGCATCGACCGCTGGCGCGGGCAGCTCGAGAGCCTGCCGCACACCGAGCTGGCCGAGGTCATCCTGGAAGAATCCGGCTACACCGACATGTGGCAGAAGGAACGCACCGCCGACGCCGCCGGCCGGCTGGAGAATTTGAAAGAACTCGTGCGCTCCATGGAGACGTTCGAGAACATGGCGGGTTTTTTGGAGCACGTGGCGCTGGTGATGGACGTGGAGGGCGGCGAGGCGGCCGACGCCGTCAACCTGATGACGCTGCACGCCGCCAAGGGGCTCGAGTTCGACACCGTGTTTCTGCCGGGCTGGGAGGAGGGGCTATTCCCGCACCAGCGCTCGTTGGACGAACAGGGCCGCGCGGGGCTCGAAGAAGAGCGGCGGCTGGCGCATGTCGGCATCACGCGCGCCAAGCTTCGCGCGCGCATCTATTTCGCGTCGAATAGGCGCATTCACGGGCTGTGGAGCTCGACGCTGCCGAGCCGCTTCCTCGATGAATTGCCGGAGGCCGATGTGGAAGTGGTGGAGGTCAACGGCGGCTTCGGCGAGGCGCGGCGCTATGGCCGCGCCGAGGGTTTCGGCTCGCGCTACGAAACGCCGGGCTGGAAGCGTGCGCAAGCCGAGGAAGGCGAGCGCGCCAAGGGCTTCGAGGAGCCGCGCGCCGGCCGCTTCGTGCGGGCGCCGGTGACGATCGAGGGCAAGATCGTGGCCCATTCGGGCGACGAGCCGGTCGCCTTCACGCGCGGCGAGCGCGTGTTTCACCAGAAATTCGGCTATGGCGAGATCCAGGCCGTCGACGGCAACAAGCTCAGCGTGCAGTTCGACAAGGCCGGCCAGAAGCGGGTGGTGGCGAGTTTCGTCGAACGCGTTTGAACGGGATCGGCCATTCCGTAGTAAGCTCCCCCGAAATCAGAGAGGGGCGCCATGGCCTTCAGCCAGAAAATCAAGGACTTCATCCATAACGCCTGGGCCGACGATTGCGTCTGCCTGGTCGCCACCATCGGCCCGGACGGGCCTAACGTCAGCCCCAAGGGCAGCCTGATCATTTTCGACGACAATCATCTGGCCTATTGGGAGCGCGCGAAGCGCAAGGCGCATTCGAACCTGGCGCACGATCCGCGCGTCGTGGTGGTCTACAGCAACATGAAGGCTTTCCGGGAGAAGAAACTTCAATCGGCGGTGCTGCGTTTCTACGGCACAGCCAAGGTGCACGAGAGCGGCCCGATCAAGGACGCGATCTTCGCCAAGCTCAACGATCGTGAGCAGAAGCACGAGGGCGCCGATGTGGGTTTCGGCGTGCTGGTCAAGATCGACCGCGCCGAGGACCTGCGCGGTCGCCCGCTCGAATAGTGAGCGCTACATTCTTCGCGCGCCTCTCGGCCGATGCCGATGCGGCGAAGCGCGTAGCAGCGCTGCTCGCCGAGAGCCTCGATGGGTATGGCGCCGCGGTTGCCGCCATCGAAGGCGAGCGGAGCTGGACGGTCGAGGCGCATTTCGTGCGCGAGCCGGACCGCGCCATTGTCACCGAGCTGGTGCGGGTCGCGGCCGGCGACGAAGCCGCGGCGGGTATCGAGTTCGGCACGCTCGGGCCGAAGGACTGGACCGCGGCGAGCCGCGCGGCGCTCGTGCCCGTGCGGGTCGGGCGGTTTGTGCTGCATGGCAGCCACGACCGCGAAGCGGTAGCGCCACACGAAATCGGCATCGAGATCGAAGCCGCGCTCGCCTTCGGCACCGGCCATCACGGCACCACGCGGGGCTGCCTGCGCGCGATCGAACGGACCGCGCGCCGCGAGCGCCCGCGACGAATTCTCGATATCGGCACCGGCACCGGCGTGCTCGCCATCGCCGCCGCGGGCGTCTTTCGCCGGCCGGTCGTCGCGGGCGACGTCGACCCGGTCGCGGTCGAGACCGCGAGCGCGAATGCGCAGGCGAACCATGCAGCAGCAGTCGTGCGTGTGATGCAGGCGGCAGGCGTAAACGCGCCTGCGATCCGCGCCGGCGCGCCCTATGATCTGGTGCTCGCCAATATCGTGCTCGGTCCGCTCAAGCTGCTCGCCAAGCCGGTTGCCCGGTTGCTCGCGCCGCGAGCCATCGTGGTGCTTTCAGGCTTGCTGCCGGATCAGGCGAACGCCGCGCTCGTGGCGTGGCGCGCCGTGGGCCTGAAGCTCGCGCGCCGCGACACGCTGGAGGGCTGGGTTACGCTCACGCTGTCGCGCTAACGCGAACGCCCCGGCGATAGCCCGCCGGGGCGTGAAATTCCGTGAAGCGCGCCGCCTTACTTGACGAAGGGCAGGTTCTTGGAGTCGCGGAGCGTCGCGCGATAGCCGGAATTCTTCAACACGTCCTCGGGGATGAGGTGGATGTGGTTGCGGATCTCGCGCTCGACCTGGCGCATGCGCGCCTCGACGAAGGCGTCATACAGGCGGGTCCAGAAGCCCCTGGCGGGCTTCGCCTTGACCAGAATGGTTCTGGCAGCGGCGGCGGGTGCGGTTCCGTAAGTGATGGTCGTCATGGGTGTCTCCTTCGGTTGCGGGCTTCCGGGACACCCTCCCGGATTTCCCTTGTGCACTGCGATATACGCCCTAGGGACCGCATGAGAAATAGGTCAGCACGCATGTCTCACCTGCGAAAAACGCAGGGTTTCACAAAGACTTGAGTAAGGATTGGGCAGGCGGGTAGTGGGTAAGCTTGAACTTCAGCGGCTAGTTTTCCGCTTTTGTTTCATATTCCATACGGGCGGACATTTGTGTCGTCGCACGCCCATCTTGTCCGTGACGAAGTGCGATTCACACCAGCCCGGATCGGTTCTCTGTTCATGTGGGTACATGTCCCAGCGGCATGGGTCTTGATGTCCGCAGCCCCTTTGCTGGGCATGAACGACGCTTGGAGCGAGTGTGAGTAGCAGGACGACGAAAGCGATCCGCACGACGATCCCCCGAAGTTCAGCGTGTACCCCAATCTTCCAACACCTTCACACTATCACCAATCTCCCAAAGTTGGCGGGCCGCCCCTGCTCCGCTCAGCTCTTCGCCGGCATGGCGATCTTGCGGCCGATGCCTTCGGGCAGCGGCAGGCTGCCGTGCGCCGCTTTCATCTGCGCGAGGCGAATGAGCACGTCGTCGGGGAAGGGCGTCACGCGGCGCGCCGTGGTGTCAACGTGCAGACCGAGTTGCTCGGAGGTGGCCGAGAGCCAGCCTTCGTTGGCGTGATGCATCTCGCAGTAATAATGCAGCCGCTTGACGTCGTAGTCGACGAGCCGGATCGTGACCCGCACCGGATCGTTGACGCGCAGCTCGCGCACATAGCGCACGTGCGCTTCGGCCGTGAAAAAAGAGGCGCCGCGCTCGCGGATATAGTCGTGTCCGAGCCCGACCAGCGCAAAAGCCTCGTCCACGGCCCGGTCGATCAGGACGTTGTAATAGGCCATGTTGAGATGGCCGTTATAATCGATCCAGGCCGGCTCGACCGTCATCGTCGAGGAGACGAAGGGCGCGAAATAAACCGGCTCGATCCCCTTGCGGCGCGACATGCCTCCCGCCTGCTCTTCTTCTTATGGTTGGAGCATCATGCCCCTGCGGCTTAGCGGCGACAACAGGGGCCGGACGGGTCAATGCCGCACCAACCGCGCCGCCGCTTCCGCAGCCGCTTTCGCGTAGCGCGGATCGCGGTGGATCAGTATCAGCGCGTTCGTGCCTTCCAGCAGGAGGACGACCTCGCGGGCGCGCGCCTCCGGCGATTTCACCTTCCTCTTCTCGAGTTCCTGAGCGAGCCAACCCTCGACGGCAGCTTTGTGCCGACTCGCGATCGCCCGCGCGGGGTGCCCCGGGCGGTCGGCAAGCTCCATGACCAAGCGGGTGAAGCCCGTCCCGGTCCAGCGCGGTTGCGAGGCCCACGCGGCGAATTCGGAAAAGAGCGACTGAACTAGTGCGTTGGCATCGTCGCCGCGTACGCGGCGTAGCGCGTCCTGGACCTGCGACAGGGCGACCATGTGCTGGAAATCGAGCACGGCCGCGAGCAACTGGTCCTTGCTCTCGAAGTGATAATAGAGCGTGCGCTTGGTGATGCCGGCCTGCTCCGCCACCGTGTCGACGCCGACGCGAGCGAAGCCATTGCGGTGGAAGAGTTTGTAGGCGGTGGTGAGGATTCGCGTGCGGGTCTCGCGCGTTGATCTCGGCATGCCGCCCGTCTAGCATTTCCTATGTATACTGACTAGTGAGTTTACCTCGTCGGGATGCCCTCTATCGTCGCTGCGACGATGGAGGCTCCCATGTTGAAGCAAATCTTGGCCGGCGCGCTGTTTGTCACTTTAGGTGCCGTGGCCGTGGTCGCCGAGCCGCGGGATTCTGGAGGCATTCACGAATTTGATCAGCCGCAATTGACGGACGTCTTGCGCGATCGCCCGCACACTGCCCTGCTCATCACGCCGGCCTTGCTCACGGAAATCGTGACTTGGCTCTCGACCAATTTTGATCTGCCGGCGATTCACGACCATCCGAGCGTCGAGTTCGCCCCGCCCTCGAAAATCGCCGCTATGCGCTACAAAGGCGCTCTACCGCCCACGTGGCGCGATGACGACATTCGCCATCCCGCCACGCAAGGAGACTATCTGCGCAACGTGATCGCGATCTATAACGACGATACCAGAACCATTTTCTTGTCCGAAGGATGGACTGGCACTGGCCTGGCAGAATTGTCAGTGCTTGTGCACGAGATGGTGCACCACTTGCAAAATCTGGCGGGAATGAAATTCGAGTGCCCGGCCGCGCGCGAAAGGGTCGCTTACCTGGCACAGGGCGATTGGCTCAAGCAGTTCGGCCACGATTTGGAGGCGGATTTTGAGATCGACATGCTCACGTTGCTGGTGAAGACGAGCTGCATGTTTTGAGGCCGAAACTAGCCGGGCTGCGAGTTGCTGCCCGGTCTGCTACATTGGCCGCGAAATAGGGAGAAACAGAATGCCGGAAGCCGCCGCAACGAAGTCCGCGCCACGGGCTATAGAAGCGGTGATCACCGCGCTTGCGGCGCGTTTCGGCAACAAGCTCGTGACCTCCGAGGCGGTGCGGCGCCAGCATGCCAACACCACCACCTGGCTTGATAACGAGCCACCGGACGCGGTGGTGTATGCCGCCTCTACGGAAGACGTGCAGGGCGTGATCGGCATCTGCGCCGAGCATCGCGTGCCCGTTATCCCGTTCGGCACCGGCACCTCGCTCGAGGGCCACGTCAACGCGCCGCTTGGTGGCGTCTGCATCGATCTCATGAGCATGAACAAGGTGCTCAAGGTTCACGCCGAGGACCTCGATTGCGTGATCGAGCCCGGCGTCACGCGCAAGCAGTTGAATGAATATCTGCGCGACCAGGGCCTGTTTTTTCCGATCGATCCGGGCGCCGACGCCTCGCTCGGCGGCATGGCGGCGACGCGCGCCTCGGGCACCAACGCGGTGCGCTACGGTACGATGAAAGACAACGTACTTTCGCTGAAGGCCGTGCTCGCCAATGGCGAGGTCATCACCACCGCCCGGCGCGCGAAAAAAACGTCGGCGGGTTATGACCTGACGCGGTTGTTCGTCGGTTCCGAGGGCACACTCGGCGTCATCACGGAGCTGACGCTCAAGCTCGCCGGCATCCCGGAGGCGATCTCGGGGGGCGTGTGCCCTTTCCCGTCGGTCGAGGCGGCGTGCAACGCGACCATCGCCACCATTCAGGCCGGGATTCCCGTCGCGCGCATTGAGCTTTTGGACGAGCTGCAGGTAAGGGCGTCGAACGCCTATTCCAAGCTCACGCTCGCGGAGACGCCGACGCTGTTTCTCGAATTCCACGGCTCGAACGCTTCGGTCGCGGAGCAGTCGGTGAGCTTTGGCCAAATCGCCACCGAATTCGGCGGCGGGCCGTTCGCCTGGACCACCAAGCCCGAGGATCGCACCAAGCTGTGGCAGGCGCGGCACGATGCCTATTGGGCGGTGATGAACCTGCGCAAGGGCGCCACGGGCTTTGCCACCGACGTATGCGTGCCGATCTCGCGGCTGGCGGAATGCGTGGTCGCCACGCAGAAGGACATCGCCGAGATGAAGCTCGTGGCCCCCATCGTCGGCCACGTCGGCGACGGCAATTTCCACGTCTCGGTGCTGTTCGACCCCAATGACAAAGAAGAGGTCGCGCGCGCGCGCAAGTTCCATGAGCGGCTGGTGCAGCGCTCGCTTGCCATGGACGGCACGTCTACCGGCGAGCACGGGGTCGGCCAGGGCAAGCGCAAGTACCTTGCGGCCGAGCATGGCGAGGCGGCGCTCGGCGTGATGCGCGCCATAAAGCTGGCGCTCGACCCGCAGAACATCATGAACCCGGGCAAGATTCTGACGCTTTGAACGCTCTGATTAGGGCTTGAGCCCGGGGCCGGGGCGTCCGATCTTGGGCGCGGGGTTTCCGTCGGGCGCGAGGAAGGCCGCGTGCAGCACACGCTACTGGGGCTTGCCCTGATCCTGATCGCGGCCATCGCGGCGGCGCTGGCGGCGCCTGCGTTCGTTGACTGGAACGCTTGGCGCGCTGGTTTCGAGAGCCGTGCCAGCGCGCTCGCCGGCGCGCCGGTGAAAATCCGCGGCGATATCTCCGCGACCATTCTGCCGCAGCCCTCGTTTCTGCTGAACGATATCGAGATCGGCGGACCGGCCGGCCTGCGGGCGGCGCAGCTGCAGGGCCTGCTGTCGCTCGGGCCGCTGATGCGCGGCGTGATCGAGGCCGAGGAGCTGGTGCTGCGGCGGCCCAGCATGGGCGTTGTGATCGAGAGCGGCGGGCAGGTGACGTTTCCGCTGCCGGCGCCGCGGCTGGAGGCGGATCAGCTCGCGATTTCGCGCATCTCGATCATCAACGGCACGCTGAAGGTCGAGGACCGTGCCAATAACGCGGTGCACAAATTCGAGGATGTCCGCGCCAGCGGCGAGCTGCGTTCGCTGGCCGGGCCGTTCCGCCTCGATGTCAGCGCGATGCTGAAAGACCGGCGTTGGACCGCGCGGATCAATCTCGGCCGCGTCGGGCCCGACTCCTCCGGGCGCTTGCGGTTTTCGGTCGAGAGCGCCGAGGCGGGATTTTCGCTCGACGCGGACGGCGCGCTCGCGGTCGCCGACGCGGTGCCGCGGTTCGACGGCAAGACAACGATTGCGTGGCGCGCGGGCTCGGGGCCGGCGCGGATTTCCATGAACGTGCGTGCGAGCGCGGCGCTCGTCCTACTCGAAGGACTGCAGCTGACGCTCGCCAATTCCGAGGCGCCGATCGATCTCACCGGCCAGGTGCGCTTCGAGCCGCCGGCACGCCGCATCGACGGCACGCTCGCGGCGCGAAGAATCGATCTGGATCGGGCAACGGCTGCGGCGAATGCGCCGCGCGGATTCGGTCCGGCGCTCGGCACGCTCAAGGACCTGGTCGCGCTTGCCGGTGCGCTGCCCTATTCGGGGCGGCTCGGCTTCACCGCCGAGAATATTTCAGCGGGCGGCGGCGTGGTGCGCGAGGTGCGCGCCGATCTACTCGTGCGCCCGGAGGGCCTAACGTTCGAGCGGTTCGAAGCGCGCCTGCCGGGCCGCGGCCTGCTGCGCGCGACCGGCGGCGCGCGCGACGCGCTGTTCTCCGGCGAGGTGTCTCTCGAAGCGGAGGAGCCGGCCGGGTTGGTGCGCTGGCTCTCGGGCGCGGCGGTGGCCGCAGTACCCGATGGCGATCTCAAGATCGGCGGGCGCGTAACGATCAAGACGGAACTGGAGCAAGCCGGAAGCCGCACTGCGTTCGACGCGGAGTTGCGCAAGGCCGAGGGGCTCGGCGCGGTGGTTGAGTCCTGGCTCGGCGAGGGCGAAGCCGCGACACTCGCGCGCCGCATCGCCGAAGTGCTGACCCCGTTCAAAATCTCCGGGTCGGTTACTGATGCCGGCTCCGGATCGCCTTCGGTGATTCAGGCGACTGCGCGGCTCGCGGAGATCGATGCGGGCTTGCAAGCCAAGTTCGATGCGGGAGCGCTGATGCTCTCGGAATCGCGGCTGGTGCTTTCGGCGGGGAACACCGGCCGGCTCGCAAACTTTTTCGGAATTACTCCGGGCCTTGCCGCGCAGGGCGAAGCGCGGCTCGAGCTCATCGCGGCCGGACCGCGCAACAGCGCGCTCGCCGTGACCGCGCGCCTCACGGCGCCGGGCAGTCGGATCGACGCGGAGGGCGAGATCGGCCGCAATGCCGAGGGCCGGATCGACCCGAAGCTTTCGCTGCGGCTCGACGCCACCGACCTGCGTCCGCTCGCGGCCGCTTTCGCGCGCGCGAGCGCGCAGCCGCTTCCGGCGGCCGGGACGCTTCGCATCGTGCGCGGCGACACGGGCTTCGTGCTCGACGACATCAAGCTCGCCGTCGCGGAAACGCGCATAAGCGGACGTCTTGCGCTGGCGGCCGCATCGCCGCTGGCGGTATCGGGGCGGCTCGCCATCGACCGCGCGGAGCTTCCCGCCATCCTCGCGCTAAGCCTTGGAAATGCTGGGCCGGCGAGGGCCAACGCCCTATGGGCCGACGCGCCTTTCGGGCCGGCGCCGTTCGAAAACGCGACTAGTGGCCTGGAACTGGAAGTGACCAAGCTCGCCTTGAGCGGGCTGCTGGTTGCCGACGACGCGCGCTTCTCGCTGAAATTCGGCGCAGCCGAGACCGCGATCGAGTCTTTTTCCGCCACGCTCGGCGGTGGGCGACTGACCGGGAGCGCCAAGCTCGCGCGCGGCGATATGCTTGCGCTCGAGGCGCGCGTGATGCTTTCCGGCGCCGATCTCGCGCGCCTGCTTGCGGGAGCGGGCGTCAAGACCGATCTGCGCGGGCGTGGCGAGCTGACGCTCACTTTCGCCGGCAGCGGGCGAACGCCAGCGGCGCTGGTGGCGAGCCTTGCGGGGCAGGGGCTTCTTACGATGGAGAGTTTCGAGGTCGCTCAGCTCGATCCTGCCGCGCTTGCGGCGGTGCTCGCGACCACGAGCAATCCGCCGCCCGACGAGACCAAGACCGCGTCGTTGCTTGCGTCGCTCTTCACCCGCGGGCCGCTCGCACTCGCGCGCGTCGAAGCGCCGGTGACGCTGGTAGCCGGCATCGCCCGCGTCAGCTCGGTGCGCACGAGCGCCGGGCAAGTTCAGGTCACCGCTATGGGAAGCATCGATGTTCCGCGCCTGCAGCTCGACGCGACGATCGAGCTCGAGGCGCCCTCGCCCGAGGCGGTCTCGGTGCGGCCGGGCGCCATCGTGCGCTGGAGCGGGCCGCTCGCCGCACCCGAGCGCAGGATCGAGGCCGCGGCGCTTGCGGGCGCGATTGCACTGCGCGCGATGGAGCGCGAGATGCGCGAGATCGAGCGGCGCGACGCCAAGCCACCGGGCGTTCCGCCGGTCATGATCGAACCGCCGGCGAGCGTTCAACCCGCCTCGCCCACGGCGCGCGTTCCGCTGCCGCCTTTGCCTCCGCCGGTTGATGTGCGTCCGCCGCCGGGCGCGGCGCAACGGCCGGTCATTGTGCCTCCGCGGCCGCTGGTGCGCGATCCGTGGGCCGACATTCCCGCGGAGCGCCGCTGATCAGCGCCGCTCGAGCGTCACGAACGTGTAGGGAAACGTCGCGCCGCTCTCCTTGTGCGGGCCGTCGCGCTTGGTTTCGCGCCACTGTGTGCGATCGAATTCGGGAAAGTGCGTGTCGCCTTCGGGTTTGCCATGCACTTCGGTGATCTCGAGGCGCGAAGCCAGCGGCAAGGTCTCGGCGAACACGCCGGATCCGCCGATGATGGCGATCTCGTTCGCGCCCATGCGCTTGGCTTCTTTGTTGGCGAGTGCGAGTGCGGAGTTGAGGTCCAAGGCCACCAGCACGCCCTCGGCGCGGAAGCCTGGATCGCGGGTCATGACGATGTTGGCGCGGCCGGGCAGCGGCTTGCCCATGGACAGGAAAGTTTGGCGGCCCATAACGACGGGTTTTGCCATCGTCATTTTCTGGAAGAACTTGGCGTCGCCGGGCAGCCGCCAGGGCAACTCGTTGTCGCGGCCGATGACGCCGTTCTCGGCGACCGCGACGACCAGTACGAGCGGAAGCGTTTCGCTCACTTCTTGCGGAACTTGTCGAGACTGACGATCTCGGCGCCAGCCTTGGGCTTCGGCGCGGGCTCGCCTTGTTTATCGACCTTGGCGAGCGCGGCTTTCTTCCGGGTCGCCGGAACCGAGCCGCGCACCGGCCGCGTCTCCTCGGGCTCGGAAGCGGCGCCGCGCGGCGCCGGGCGCGACGACTTGTCGTGCGCGAGCTTTTTGGCGGCCGGCTCTTTCGCGGCGACGTCCTGGGCCGGCGCGCTGGTATCTTTCGTAACCTCGAACTGCAGACCGAACTGCACCGAGGGATCGAAGAAGCCCTTGATCGCGGTGAACGGTACCAAGAGCCGCTCTGGCGTGCCGCCGAACGACACGCCGACTTCGAAGGTCTGCTCGGTGACGGTGAGATCCCAGAACTGGTGCTGCAGCACGATGGTCATTTCTTCGGGGTATTTCGCGTGCAGGCGATCAGAGATGCGTACACCCGGCGCGCGCGTGTCGAAGGCGACGTAGAAATGATGATCGCCCTTGAGGCCCTCGCGCGCGACATCGGTCAGCACTTTGCGGACGACGCCGCGCAGCGCGTCTTGGGCGAGCAAGTCGTAGCGAATGAGGTCAGCCATCGCGAATCTGCGCGGAGTGAAGCCGATTTCGTGTGCGGCCGCCAGTGCGAGTGAAATGGAAGTGGGGGCTTCTGTTGCCAGGTGCCCCCGGACCCCGCCTGACGGTGCTACCCGCCAGGGCTTAATTTCGGCTTTTCAAACCGCTTACGCGGCCTGAGCAACCGGAGCATAGTTGTCGTTGCCAACTATGTTATGGCCCGGTAACGGCGGTACCATGCCGAGCGAAAGCCGCGTCCTTTACACCCTCGTCGATCCTATTTCGCCCCCGCCGAAACCCGAAAATTTTTCCGCTTTGCGGGCTTTGGTGGAGGCGCCGGGTACTGCCCCCGGGTCCGAAAGGTTTATTGCGACGAGCGTTTATCGCCATAGCCGGCTCGCGCCGACGGTTCCAATATAGGCGCAATGCGGCGGCGAAAAAAGGGCCGCCATATCAGCGCAATTAACGTGATCTTTCACGCGAGGAGCGGCTTTTGGGCGGGCGAATTCGTGAGTCGGCTCAGCGGGATGAAACGGGAAGCGAAAGATGCGATTCCACTTCAACTCGCTCAAAAACCGATTCACCCACGTTCCAGGGACGGCAGCGCGCGGGCGAATCTCGAACCGACAGCGAGCATCCTAGCGCACCCGGGTAAATCGCTCCTTAAGCCCCGGCCATTTCGTGAGAATTTCCATGGTCGCGCCGGCCATATTTCCCGCGCATAATGTCCGCAGTGCTATGACGGAAACCGGCCGGATTCCCGGCCAGACGAGGGTGAACGCGTGGCCAGAACACAGAAGCCGACGGTCCTAGTAATCGGCGCCGACAAGGGCGGCGTTGGCAAGACCACGATCGCGCGCACGGTGCTCGATTATCTCAAGGGCAACGGCGTCGAGGCCCGCGCCTTCGACTCGGAATATCCGCGCGGCACCCTGAAGCGCTTCCACCCCCACGTCACCGAGATCGTGGACCTGACCTCGACGCCCGACCAGATCAAAATCATCGACACGCTCGACGATGCCGAGGAGAAGCTCACCATCGTCGATATCCGCGCCGGGCTTTTGCGCCGCACGCTGCAGGCGTTCAAGGACAACGGCTTCTTCAAAGCGGTGGCCGACGGCGACTACGGCTTCCACCTGTTTCACATCCTGGGGCCCTCGGTGTCCTCGCTCGAGGAGATCGTGGAGGTGCTGCCCTATTGCGAGGACGGCGCTTATTACGTGGTGAAGAACTTCGTCAACGACGCGAGCTTCTTCGAATGGGACCGCGCCGTGTATGACAATTATTTCAAGCAGGCCAAGGGCGCGCTCGAGCTGAATATCCCGAAACTCAACGAGATGGCGTGCGAGCAAGTCGAGCTCGCCGGCGTGCCGTTCTCGACATTCATCAAGAACAAGGACGGGCGTGGGCACAACGCGAATTATTCGCTGGTGCTGCGCGGCTACGTGCGCACCTGGTGCAACCTGGTAGGCGATGAGTATGACCGGATCTCGCTCCTCGACCGGCTCGCCGGCCGCGCGGTGCGCGACTGAACACGGAGCCCGAGCCTGAAGCCGGGCCGGCTACGCCGGAAGCCGCTGCGGCTCCGAAAAATTTAGCGATCATCGTAAGTTCGGCGCGCGTCGGAAACGGCAAGACGCTCCTGGCGCGCGCACTGGTGGATTATTTCTCACAGTCGCGCGAGAACGTCGAAGTGTTCGACACCAACGCCGCGAATCCGAAGCTTGCCGCGCACTTCCTCGGCCGCACCACCGTGATCGACCTGGAGAAGGTGCGGGATCAGGTGAGCCTGTTCGACCGATTGGCGGCGCCTTCCGCCGAAGTGCAGGTCGTCGACGTGGCTACGCAGGCGTTCAAAAAATTCTTCGACCTGATGCGCGAGACCGACTACGTGGCCGAGGCACGAGCGAAGAACGTCGAGACCGTCATCTTCTATATCCCGGAGCGGGACGCGGAATCCTATGAAGAGGGCGCGCGGCTGCTCGCACGGTTTCCCTCTTGCGCGTTCGTCACCGCCGAGAACGAGAATCTGGGCGAGATCGACAAGCGCGCGCGCGGCGGCGAGGGCTATTTTGCGCTGAGGCAGCATGAGCGTCGCATGCTGATCCCGCGGCTCGATTCGCTGTTCGCGCTGGCGCTGGCGGAGAGCAAGCTTTCGCTCGGCGATTTCCTGCGCGACCTGCCGGCCGAGCGTACGGCCGCGTACAATTCGATCGCCTATGCTTCTCCGCAAATGCGCGCCGGGATCGGGCG
>DATBTC010000040.1:0-21705 GCA_036559465.1 Xanthobacteraceae bacterium | reverse complement strand
GCGACGGGCGCAACCAGTTTTCTTACGCCGCGATCTGGGATCGCGGCGCGCCGCTCGCCTCCCTCGTCGCGCGCCGCACGCGCCAGTATCCGATCGACTTCGGTTATACCAGCACGTTCGTCGAGACGATCGAGCAGAACGAGGTCGAGGACGCCGCCGGCCGCTTTCTGGAATCGATCGGCTATAGCGGCATGGTCGAGGTCGAATTCAAGTACGACCACCGCGACGACCGCTACAAGATTCTCGACGTCAATGCGCGGCCCTGGACCTGGAACGCGCTCGGGCAGATCGCCGGCATCGATTTTCCCTACCTCATGTGGCGGCTCGCCATGGGCGAAGACGTCGAGCCGGTCCGCGGCCGCACCGGCGCATCCTGGATGCATCTTTCGCGCGACGTGATCGCGGCGATGCAGGAAATGCTGGCCGGCAGGCTTTCGCCGGTGCGTTATCTGAAGTCGTTCGGCGGGCCGCTGCAGTTCGCAGCTTACGCCAGCGACGATCCGGTGCCCGGCATCGCGGATCTGCCACTCGCGCTCGCACGCGTCGCCACCAAGCGCCTACCGGGCGCCGCGCACCGATTCATCAAAGCGTTTTTCTGAGGGCCGGCCCGGACGCTGCTCGTTGAGTTGGAGCGGA
The DNA here is from genome assembly GCA_036559465.1 of Xanthobacteraceae bacterium. Lineage (GTDB taxonomy): Bacteria > Pseudomonadota > Alphaproteobacteria > Rhizobiales > Xanthobacteraceae > JAHFPN01. The sequence continues at coordinate 21,069 of DATBTC010000040.1, read as the reverse complement.
CGGAGGGAATCGAACCCTCGTATGCAGCTTGGGAAGCTGCCGTTCTACCATTGAACTACGCCCGCACGCGCGAAGCATAGCCAAGCGCGCTTGCTCCCGGCAAGGTTGCTCCAAGAGCAAACGGCCTCCCGCTGCTGTAGAATTGCCGTCGTGATTCCGCGCTAGGCAAGCGGCAAGCAATCGGGGGGATTCCGTGAACTGGCTTCGCAGCATCGTCGAGGATCCGCGCACCGAACGCGTGATCATGGTCCTCATCGGCATCAACGCGGTCATCCTCGGCCTGGAAACCAGCCCCGAGGTGATGGCGTCTTACGGCACGGCGCTCGAATGGCTCGACCACGCGATCCTGGCTGTGTTTGTGGTCGAGATCGCCGCCCGCATCGCCGTCCATCGCATGGCGTTTTTCCGCGATCCCTGGAGCATCTTCGATTTTATTGTCATCGCCATCGCGCTGGTGCCGGCGACGGGAGAATTCTCCGTCCTGCGGGCGCTACGCGTACTGCGCATCTTGCGGCTGATCACGGGTGTGCCGAGCCTGCGCCGCGTCGTCAGCGGGCTGCTCACGGCGCTGCCCGGAATGGGTTCGATCGTGCTGCTGATAGGGCTGCTCTATTACGTCTTCGCGGTGATGGCGACCAAGCTCTATGGCGAGGACTTTCCGGCGCTGTTCGGTACGCTGCCGCGGACGCTGTTCACGCTGTTCACCGTGATGACGCTCGAAGGCTGGGTCGACGGCGTCGTGAAGCCGGTGATGGAGAAATCTCCCTATGCCTGGGTGTTCTTCATCGCTTTCATCGTCGTGACCACGTTCATGGTGCTCAACCTCTTCATCGGTGTCGTGGTCAGCGCCATGCAGGCCGAGCACGAGAAAGCCGAGAAAGCCGAACGCGAGGCCGAGCGCGAAATGATCGAGGAGGAGACCGCGCCGATCCGTACCGAGGTGAAACGGTTGAGCGGCGAAGTTGCAACGCTGCGCGAAGAAATCGTCGCGCGATTGCCGAAGCGTTCCGGCTAGCTCGTGAACGGCTTGAAGTGCTTCGACAGTTTCAGGCCCTGCGCCTGATAATTGGAGCCGAGCCCTTCGCCGTAGAGCGTCTGCGGCCGTTCGCTCATGCGCTCGAAGACCAGACGGCCGACGATCTGTCCGTGCTCGAGAATGAACGGCACCTCGCGCGAGCGCACTTCCAGCACCGCGCGGGCTCCCATGCCACCCGCCGCCGCGTGGCCGAAACCCGGATCGAAAAAACCGGCGTAGTGCACGCGGAATTCTCCGACCAGCGGATCGAACGCCACCATCTCGGCGGCGTAGTCCGGCGGCACGTGCACCGCCTCGTTCGAAGCAAGGATATAAAAAGCGTCGGGATCGAGCACGAGGCCCATGCCGCCGCGCGCCTCCAAGGGCTCCCAGAAATCGGCGACGTCGTAGGCCGCGCGCTTGTCAACGTCGATCAGGCCGGTGTGACGCTTGGCCCGATATCCCGCGATGCCGCCCGAGAGCTTGCCCGAAAGATCGATGCTGACCGAGATCGCGCCCGAGCCGAGATCGGCGTCGGGCGTATCGACCAGCCGCTCGCGCGCCTGCAGCGCCGCCAGCGCCTTGCCGTCGAGCCGTGCGTCGCCGCGGCGGAAGCGAATCTGCGCGAGCCGCGAACCGCGCCGTACCAGGACCGGAAACGTGCGCGGGCTGACTTCCAGAAATAGTGGCCCCTTGTAGCCCGGCGGCAACGCATCGAACGACGCGACCCGGTCGCCGATCACGCGGGTGAACACATCGAGCCGGCCGGTCGAACTTTTCGGATTGGTCGCCGCCAGGAGATCGGCTGGCAGCGCGAGCCGCTCCTCGAGCTCCACGAGATAGACGCAGCCGGTTTCCAGCACCGCCCCGAGCTCGCCGAGCGCGATCTCGTGCAGCGCGAGTTGCGCGATGCGCTCGCGAATGCCGGTGGCCTGGGAGGGCAGGAAGCTCGCGCGGATGCGCCAGGCGCGCGCGCCGAGCCGCAGATCGAGGCTCGCCGGCTGCACCTGGTCGGGCCGGATGGGCAACGGCCCAGCGATCGCGCCCACTTCGGCGAGCGCCAGGATCGCCTGCGCCGGCAGGATGCCGGCGGCGGCTTTGGTCCCCAGAACCCGTGCTGCTTCCATGCGCGGCAACCTATGGCGCGCGCTGCTTGACGCCAAGCGCGGCGCGGGAGTAATCACATCATAGTTCGTGGTCATTTGAGCCGGCCGGCTTGCAGCCACGTAAAACAACTCGCTAAAAGGCCGGGGACGCGCGAACCCGACCAGGGTCGTCCCCCGGTCGGGTTTATTGTTGGAGGAGCGCGTCATGAAGTCCGTCCCGCCACGCCCGGTGCTCGATCCCAAAACGCTCAAGCCGGAAACCCGGCTGGTGCACGCCGGTATCCTGCGCTCGCAGTTCGCCGAGAATTCCGAGGCGCTGTTTCTCACCCAGGGCTACGTCTACGACGAGTCGGAGACCGCGGAAGCGCGCTTCTCCGGCAAGGAACCGGGCTTCATCTATTCGCGCTACGCCAACCCCACGATCTCCATGTTCGAAAGCCGGCTCGCCGCGCTCGAAGGCGCCGAGGCCTGCCGGGCGACGGCGAGCGGCATGGCCGCCGTCACCTCCGCGATGCTCTGCCTGGTGCGTGCCGGCGACCACGTGGTCGCGGGCCGTGCACTGTTCGGCTCCTGCCGCTATGTGATCGAGGATCTGCTGCCGCGCTTCGGCGTCGCCACTACGCTGGTGGACGGCACCGACCTCAAAGCCTGGGAAAAAGCCATCCGGCCGAATACGCGGGCGTTCTTCTTGGAGAGCCCCACAAACCCCACGCTCGAAATCCTCGACATCGCAGCGATCGCCAAGCTCGCCAAGAAAGCCAAGGCCCGCCTCGTTGTGGACAACGTGTTCGCGACGCCCTTGCTGCAGAGTCCGCTCAAGCTCGGCGCCGATGTGGTGGTTTATTCCGCGACCAAGCACATCGACGGCCAAGGCCGCGTGCTCGGCGGCGCCATCCTCGCCTCGCAGCAATTGATCCAGGACAACATCCATAATTTCCTGCGCCAAACCGGTCCGTGCCTGTCGCCGTTCAATGCCTGGGTGTTGCTCAAGGGCATCGAGACGCTCGGGCTGCGCGTCGAGCGCATGCAGGCGAGCGCGAAAAAGCTCGCGGATCATCTGGCGAAGAACAAAAACGTAAAGAAGGTGCTCTATCCCTTCCGCGCCGATCACCCGCAATACAAACTCGCGAAGAAACAGATGAAAGGCGGCGGCACGCTGGTGAGCTTCGAAGTCGCCGGCGGCAAGAAGGGCGCGTTCCGCTTTTCGAACGCGTTGCGGCTGATCCGCATCTCCAACAATCTCGGCGACGCTAAGAGCCTGCTCACCCACCCGGCGACCACGACGCACCAGCGCTTCACGCCGCAGGCCCGCACCGAGATGGGCATCAGCGACGGCCTGGTGCGACTTTCTGTCGGCCTCGAGCACCCGGCCGACCTGATCGAGGACCTCGCGCGGGGATTCAAGGCGCTCTGATCCCAAATTCCTTTTCGTCATGCCCGGCCTTGTGCCGGGCATCCCGATTCATTGGGCACGGCCGTGCGTCCATAAGCGGGATGGCCGGGACAAGCCCGGCCATGACGGAGATGGTTGCGCCGCCCTCACGAAACCGCTTCACTTTCCTCGTTCGGACAGAAACGGATAATCGCATGTATCGCGCGGTCACCCGCGGCATCCAAATCACGGTCACGCCGCGCTATCTCGCCGAGCGCTCCTCGGTCGAGGACGACCGCTATTTCTGGGCCTACACGATCGAGATCGTAAACATGGGCCCGACCACGGTGCAGCTGAAGAACCGCCACTGGAAGATCACCGACGGCCGCGGCCAGATGCAGGAAGTGCGCGGGCCCGGCGTGGTCGGCGAGCAGCCGGTGCTCGGGCCCGGCGAGCGCTTCGAATATACCAGCGGCGTGCCGCTCACGACGCCCACCGGCCTGATGGCCGGCAGCTACGAAATGGTGAGCGAGGGCGGCGAGAAATTCGAAGCCGAAGTGCCGCCCTTCTCGCTCGACAGCCCGCACGGGAAGAGAGTGTTGCACTAGTCAGCGCGCCGCTGCGCATTCAGGCTCGAACCGGTTGCCCGATCCCGAGCAGGTTTCCCTCGCTGTCGCGAAACCACGCGCCCCGCTCGCCGATACCCTTGCTCGCGTAGTTCCCGGAGATCTCCGCGATCCCCCCAACGGTCCTGAAGCCGGGCAGGTCGTATTCCTCGAACTTGACCCCCCGTGCGCGAAGCTCGCGCACGGTCGACTCGATATCCTCGACCTCCCAACCCATTTGCGTGTGCGTCCCCGATGGCGCCCCGGCCGAGGCGAAGATGGCGAACTCGCCGGCGGCGCAGACGTAGCGGAGCCCGCCCTTGCGTTCCTCGACCGGATCGAGCCCGAGCTTCTCCGAGTAGAACGCCCGCGCCCGCTTTAGGTCCTGGGCGGGGAGCCGGGTTGCCGTTTTGGCGTTCTTGAGCATGACTTCTCCTTATCTTGGGCCGCGCCAACGCATGAGGCGCCGGATTCGACTATCGGCTCTTTGACCTGTTCAGGGCTGCAGCGGCGCGGATGAGCGTCTTGAAGGCAGCCGCATCTATTTCATCGCCCTCATACAGATCGATCGCGCGCCTCATGTTGCCTTCAAGGCTGGAGTTGAATAGTCCGGAAGGGTCCTTGAGCGAAGCGCCCTTGGCGAACGTCAGCTTCACGACGCTCTTGTAGGTCTCGCCGGTGCAGAGAATTCCATCGTGAGACCAAACCGGAACGCCTCGCCACTTCCACTCCTCGACCACCTCGGGGTCGGCCTGTTTGATGAGAGCGCGGACACGGGAGAGCGTCTTGCCCCTCCAGTCGTCCAGTTCCTTGATCCTCGCGTCGATCAGCCGGGAAGGGGATTCGCCCTTGGCCGTTGCGGTCTTTTTCATGTTGTTTGCAGCTCGTTCGGCTCGAACTCATAGGCACGCCCGCAGAATTCGCACTTCACGATGACCTTGCCGTTCTCGACCATGCCGGCGCGGTCCTCGGGCGTGAAGGCGCGCAACAGCTTCTCCACCCGCTCGCGCGAGCAGGTGCATTGGCCGGTCACCGGCTGCGCGCGGAACACGCGCACGCCTGGCTGGTTGAACAGCCGGTACAACAGCCGCTCGCTCGAAAGCGACGGATCGAGCAGCTCGTGATCCTCGACGGTCGCGACCAGCGCCTGCGCCTCGACCCAGGCATCGTCCTCGGCGACCGCGTGGCGCTTGGTGCCTTCGGGCGCGTCGCCCGGATCGAGATCGGCGCGCGCGGCGCGCGCGGCCTCGGGCGGCAGGAACTGCACCAGCATGCCGCCGGCGCGCAATTTCGGCGCCCGGCCGCCGGTCTGCACTTCTTCGCCTACTGCCAGCCGCAGCTTGGAGGGAATCTGCTCCGATTGCGCGAAATAGCGGTGCGCCGCGGCCTCCAGCCCCTCGCCCGCCAGCGCCACCACGCCCTGATAGCGGGTGGCATCGGCGCCGGCCTCGATGGTCATCGCCAGATGCCCCTTGCCGAGCAGCGCGCCGGACGAGGCTTCGTTCTTCGCCACCGCCTCCGCGACACGCGCCTTGTCGAAGCGCGCATAGGCGCGCACGCGGTCGGGCGCGGTGATGTCCACGATCAGCATGTCGACCGGCCCGTCGGTCTGGCTCTGGAAGATGAAGCGGCCCATCTGCTTCAGCGAAGAGCCGAGCAGCACCGCGATCGTGGTCGCCTCCGCCACCAGGCGGGCGACCGGCGCGGGATAATCGTGATGCGCCAGCACCTCGTTCAGCGCCGGGCCGAGCCGCACCACGCGCCCGCGCACGTCGAACGCATCGACCTGGAACGGCAGCACTTGATCGTCTTCGGTGTCCGCGCGCGGGCTGCGTTGCGGGACGTTCATGCCGTGCCCGCCTCGAAGCACCAGGCGAGAATCCCTTTTTGCGCATGCAGCCGGTTCTCGGCCTCGTCGAACACCGCCGACTGCGGCCCGTCGATGATCTCGGCGGTGACTTCCTCGCCGCGGTGCGCCGGCAGGCAATGCATGAAGATGGCGTCGCGCTTGGCCAGCCGCATCAGCGAGCGGTTGACCTGATAGGGCTTCAAGAGGTTGTGCCGCTTCTTGCCGTCCTTGTCGCCCATCGACACCCAGGTGTCGGTGACGACGCAATCGGCGCCGGCGACCGCCTCCTCCGGATCGCGCGTGAAGCGGATCACCCCGCCCGAACGCTTGGCCCATTCCACCAGCGGCCGCCGCGGCGCGAGCTCTTTGGGCGTCGCCACCCGCAGCGCAAAATCGAACCGCGCCGCCGCGTGCACCCAGGAAGCGAGCACATTGTTGGCGTCGCCCGACCAGGCCACGGTGCGGCCGCGGATCGGGCCCTTTTTCTCCTCGAACGTCATCACGTCGGCCATCACCTGGCAGGGGTGCGAGAGCCGCGTAAGGCCATTGATCACCGGCACGGTCGCGTGTTTGGCGAGCTCCAGAAGCGTCTCGTGCTCGAGCGTGCGGATCATGATGGCATCGACGTAGCGTGACAGAACTTTTGCAGTGTCGGCCAAGGTCTCGCCGCGGCCGAGCTGCATTTCCTGGCCGGTGAGCATAATGACGTGGCCGCCGAGATCGCGCATGGCGACGTCGAACGAGACCCGCGTGCGGGTCGAAGGCTTGTCGAAAATCATCGCGAGCGTGCGGCCCGCCAGCGGCCCGCGTGTCGTGAGCCCGGCGCGGCGCGCCTGTTTCAGCGTGCGCGACAGGTCCACCATGCGCCGCAGGTCGCGCGACTGCATCTCGGAAAGATCGAGGAAATGGCGGATGCCGTTGGGAGTTTCGGTCATTCGGCCGCCCCCCGGCGCGCTTGCGCGATCAGCCCGGCTTCGAGCTTGTCGCAGGCGGCAGAGAGCCGCTTCATTGCCTCGCCGACCTCCGCGTCGCCGACGATCAGCGGCGGCACCAGCCGCACCACGTTGTCGCCGGCCGCGACGACCAATAAATTCTCCGCGCGACAAGCGGCGACGAAATCGCCGTTCGGCACCAGCACGCGAATGCCCAGCAGCAACCCCTCGCCGCGCACCTCGGCGATCAGCGCCGGATGCCGGTCGCGGATTTCCGCAAGCCGCTGCTTGAACAGCAGCCCCGTCTTGTTCACCCGCTCGAGGAAGCCCTTCTCCAGCACCACGTCGAGCACCGCATTGGCGACCGCCATCGCCAGCGGATTGCCGCCGAAGGTCGAGCCGTGCGAACCCGCGGTCATGCCCTTGGCCGCGGCTTCGGTGGCCAGACACGCGCCGACCGGGAAACCGCCCCCGATGCCCTTGGCGATCGCCATGATGTCGGGCTCGACGCCGGCCCATTCATAGGCGAAGAATTTTCCGACCCGGCCGACGCCGGTCTGCACCTCGTCGAAAATCAGCATTAGCCCGTGCTCGTCGCACAGCTCGCGCAAACCGCGCAGGAACGCGCGCTCGGGCACCCGCACGCCGCCCTCGCCCTGGATAGGCTCGACGATGATCGCGGCCGTTTCCGGCGTGATCGCCTTCTTCACCGCCGCGATGTCGCCGAACGGCACCCGGTCGAAGCCGGGCATCCGCGGCTCGAAGCCTTCGATGTATTTCTCGTTGCTGCCGGCCGAGATCGTCGCGAGCGTCCGGCCGTGGAAGGCGCCCTCGAACGTGATCATGCGGAATTTTTCCGGCTTGCCGGCGGCGAACTGGTAGCGGCGCGCCATCTTGATCGCGCACTCCATCGCCTCGGCGCCGGAGTTGGTGAAGAACACCGTGTCGGCGAACGTCTCGTCCACCAGCCGCTGCGCCAGCCGCTCGCCGCCCGCGTGCCGGAAAAGATTGGAAACGTGCCAGACCTTCTTCGCCTGCTCGGTGAGCGCCGCGACGAGCTTGGGGTGAGCGTGGCCGAGCGCGTTCACCGCCACGCCGGCGGTGAAATCGAGGTAGCGCGTGCCGTCCTCGGCGATCAGCCAAGCGCCCTCGCCCCGCTCGAACACGAGGTCGGGCCGCGTATAGACGGGCAGGACGGGCGCAATCACTGTCGGCTCCAAAAGGAGATCGGGAGTGTTCCGGCGTCCGCGCGCCGAAACGAATTGTGCCGCTCCCCGCGAGGGAACGGCACCCGCGGGCAAACTATTGTACCCGCTCCGGCTGTCAACGGACCGGGCTACGGCCAATACGTACGTTGCGCTTTGGCCACAGGACACGGGATAAAGCAGTGCCGATTGCACAAGGACTCTTGCGGGCGAGTCACTGCATGTTGTAGGTTTTGTGACGGTTAGCACGACATCTCGTAGCGGCAGATACCCACCCACGTAGCGTTAACAGTTCGTTAACCGGACGGGCTCAAGCTCGATTCCGGCGTGCGGGAGAGGATTCTGTCGATCAGTCAAGGGCTTAGCGCCGGGGCACATGCAGGGGGCCATGATGAGCTGGACCGAAGATCGCGTCGAACTTCTCAAGAAGCTTTGGCAGGACGGGCTTTCCGCGAGCCAGATCGCGGGTCAACTCGGCGGGGTCACCCGAAACGCCGTGATCGGCAAGGTGCACCGCCTGGGCCTCTCGGGCCGGGCCAAGAGCCCCTCTAACGCCTCGCCGCGACCACGGAAGCCCCGCATCTCCAACGGAATGCGCCCAAGGCCCCAATACCGCGGCAACGCCGCCCTGCAGCTGGATTACGGCGCCGACCCCGAATACGACCTCGATCCGCTCGCCAATATCGTTCCGATGGGGCCGCGAGTCACGATCCTGGGGCTCACCGAGGCGACCTGCCGCTGGCCGATCGGCGATCCGGGTGCGGCCGACTTCGTCTATTGCGGCAGCCAGAACAAGGTGAGCCTGCCCTATTGCCCCTATCACTCGCGTATCGCCTATCAGCCGCTCGCCGAGCGGCGGCGCGAGCGGCGCGCCATGCGCGCCGGCGGATAGCTCAGCCCGCGACGTAGCGCTCGTCGAACGAATAGCCGGAGCCGCGCACGGTGCGGATCGGGTCGCGCTCACGGCCGCGATTGATGGCCTTCCGCAGCCGCCCGACGTGCACATCGACCGTGCGCTCATCGACGTAAATCTCCCGGCCCCACACTCCATCAAGCAACTGCTCGCGCGAGAACACGCGCCCCGGACTCGACATCAGAAATTCAAGTAGCCGGAACTCGGTCGGCCCCAGCGCCAGCTCGCGGCCGGAGCGGTGCACGCGGCGCTTCTCGCGGTCGAGCTCCAGATCCCCGGCCTTGAGCATGCTCGAGACCGAGCCGGGCTTGGCGCGGCGCAACAGCGCATTCACCCGTGCGATCAGCTCGGGCACCGAGAAAGGTTTCACCACGTAATCGTCGGCGCCGGTGGCGAGCCCACGTACCCGCTCGCTTTCCTCGCCGCGCGCGGTCAGCATCAGGATCGGAACCTTGTCGCTGCCCTGGCGGGCGCGCAGCCGGCGGCAGATTTCGATGCCGGAGGTTCCCGGCAGCATCCAGTCGAGGATCACTAGGTCCGGCAGGTTTTCGCGCAGCTTCAGCTCCGCTTCCTCGCCGCGGCCGACCGTATCGACCGAATAGCCCTCGTTTTCGAGGTTGTAGCGCAACAGCAGCGCCAGCGGCTCCTCATCTTCGACGATCAGGATCCGCGGCTTCATGGCGATGGGCTGCACCACGTTCAAGCTTCGCCTCTCCGCGGAAACGCGATGGTGGTGAAGCTCGTGGTGTCGGACTTGGGCCGCTCATCGGTAAGCGGCTCACCAACCACGAGATAATAGACCGTCTCGGCGATGTTGGTGGCGTGGTCGCCGATGCGCTCGATGTTCTTGGCGCAGAACAGCAGATGCGTGCAGAGCGTGATGTGGCGCGGGTCTTCCATCATGTAGGTCAGGAGTTCGCGGAACAGCGAGGTGTACATGGCGTCCACCTCCCCGTCGCGCGTCCAGACCGCGACCGCCCGCTTCTCGTCGCGCGCGCCATAGGCGTCGAGCACCTCTTTCAGCTGCGCCAGCACCATTTCGCTCATATGCTCGACGCCCCGCAGCAGCCGCGGCGCCTGGTACTCGCCGTCGAGTGCGAGCACGCGCTTGGCGGTGTTCTTGGCGAGGTCGCCGACGCGCTCGAGATCATTGGAAATTCGCAGCGTGGCGACGATTTCGCGCAAATCCACCGCCATCGGCTGCCGGCGGGCGATGGTGAGTACGGCCTTTTCCTCGATCTCGCGCAGCAGCAGGTCGATCTGCACGTCCGACGCAATCACCCGCTGCGCCAGGTCGGTGTCGCGCTTGACCAGCGCACGCACGGATTCGGCAAGCAGCCGCTCCGCGAGCCCGCCCATCTCGGCCAGCCGCGATGACAGCTCGCGCAGGTCTTCGTCGAAAGCGGTACTCGTATGGTCGGCCATCAATCGGTCCTCTGGCGGATGCACATGCCGGTTCAGCCGAACCGGCCGGTGATATAGTCGAGCGTGCGTTTCTCGGCCGGATTGGTAAAGATTTTCTCGGTCGCGCCGTATTCGGCCATCACACCCAGATGCATGAACCCGGTGAAAGCCGAAATGCGCGCGGCCTGCTGCATATTGTGGGTGACGATGATGATGGTGATCTCTTCGCCGAGCGTGGCGACCAGTTCCTCGATCTTGGAGGTCGCGATCGGGTCGAGCGCCGAAGTCGGCTCGTCGAGCAGGATCATTTCCGGATCGGGAGCCAGCGCGCGCGCGATGCAAAGCCGCTGCTGCTGGCCGCCGGAGAGACCGTAGGCGGACTCGCGCAGCCGGTCCTTGACCTCGTCCCACAGCGCGGCGTGCCGCAGCGCCCATTCCACGCGATCGTCGACGACCGACTTCTGCCTGACTCCGCGCACCCAAAGGCCCGAGGCTACGTTCTCATAGACCGATTTCGGAAACGGATTGGGCTTCTGGAACACCATGCCGATCCGCAGCCGCACGAACAGCGGATCGACTTCCTTGCCGACGATATTGAGATCCTCGGGATAGAGCCTGATCTCGCCCTCGTAGCGGTTGCCCGGATAGAGGTCGTGCATGCGGTTGAAGCAGCGCAACAGCGTGCTCTTGCCGCAGCCCGACGGGCCGATCAGCGCCGTGACCTTGCGGTCCATGATCGGAAAACTGACGTCCTTCAGCGCTTGCTTGTCGCCGTAGTAGAAACTCAGGTTTCGCACCTCGGCGCGGCGCGGCAGCTCGACGGCGGCGGCTTCTTGCGCTTGGTGCTTGGCTTGCGGCACCGGCGTCTCCGGATGGTGCGGTCGATGCGCCGCGGAATCGCGCGCGCTGCCGTCCACTATAGCAAGTTCCCGTACCGGCTCCGGATGCGACCCGGAGTTCCCGTTCAGGTCTTCGCGCGGATCTTGTAGCGGAGCCATATCGCGATTCCATTCATAAGTAGAGTCATGACGAGCAGGATCAAGCCGGTCGCCGCGGCGTTAATGTGGAAACCGGCCTGCGGCCGCGAGATCCAGTTGAACATCTGGATCGGCATCACGGTGAACGGCGAGTTGAGCCACTGGAAGTTGATGAAGGGGAGCTCGAGGCTGACGGGCGCCGGCGGCAGGAAGGCGATGAAGGTGAGTGCCCCGATGGTGATGATCGGCGCGGTCTCGCCGATCGCCCGCGACATGCCGACGATCGCGCCGGTGAGAATTCCCGGCCGCGCGGCCGGCAACAGGTACATCCAAATCGTCTGCCATTTGTCGGCGCCGAGCCCATAGGCAGCTTCGCGGGTCTCGAGCGGGATCGAACGGATCGCCTCGCGGGTCGCGACGATGATGATCGGCAGGATCAGGAGCGCGAGCGTCATGCCCGCGACCAGAATGGTCTGGCCGAGCCGGAAGGTCTGCACGAACAGGCCGAGCGCCAAGAGCCCATAGATGATCGAGGGCACGCCCGCCAAATTCATGACGTTGATCTCGATGATGTTGTTCAGGAGATTCTTGCCGGCATATTCCTCGAGATAAACGCCGGCGGCGACGCCGAGCGGCACCGCGAGGAGGGCCGTCGTGATCATCACGAGCGTGCTGCCGACCCAGGCTGAGAGGATTCCGGCCTGTTCCGGCCGGCGTGAGGGATAATTGGTGAGGAAGGCGAGATCGATGCGCGCCAGGCCGTCGACCATGAAGTCGACGATCATCGCCAACAGCACGACCATCGAGATCAGCAACACCGCGATTCCAACGACCGCGAAGCGGCCGTCGGAGCGCTTGGCGTGCCGGATCAACGCCTGATCGTCGATCTTCGGCAGCGCCATTTCGGCGCCGCGTAGCGCGTGTGGGGCGGTCATCAATAGACCTCCCGGTATTTGCGCCGTAGCCAGAACGCCACGATGTTGAACACCAGCGTCATCAGAAAGAGTGTGAGGCCGGCCGCGAAGATCGTGAGATACGCGATCGAGCCGTGCGGCAGATCGCCGAGCGAAATCTGCACGATATAGGCGGTGATCGTGGCCGCGCCCTCGAGCGGGTTCCAGGCGATCTTGGCCTGCTGGCCGGCGGCGATCGCTACCACCATGGTCTCGCCCACCGCCCGCGACATGCCGAGGATGTAGGCCGCGGTGACGCCCGAGAAGGCGCCAGGGATGATCACGCGCAACGCGGTCTGCAGTTTGCTGAAGCCGAGCGCATAGGCCCCCTCGCGCAAGGTCGAGGGCACCGCCCGCATCGCGTCCTCGCTCACCGAGACGATGTAGGGGAGGATCATGATCCCCATGACGATCCCCGGCACCAGCAGGTTGAAGGTGGACAGATTGGGGAGAAATATCTGAAAGAGCGGAGTCGCAAACAAAAGCGCGAAATAGCCGAAAGCGACGGTGGGAACGCCGGCGAGCAGTTCCAGAAACGGCTTGATGATCTCGCGCACATGGGAATTGGCGTATTCCGACAGATAAATTGCCAGGATAGTTCCGAGCGGCATCGCGACCGCTAGCGCGATCAAGCTGCTCATCAGCGTGCCTGAGATCAGCGTGATGATGCCAAAGCGCGGGTTCTCGAACACCGGCGTCCACTGGGTGTCCGTGAAGAAGTCGATAATCGAGACTTCGGCGAAGAATCTCACGCTCTCGCTCAAGAGCACATAGACGATTCCGGCCGTAACCAGTACCGACAACGCGGCAGCGGCGAACAGCACGCCCTGCATGATGAGGGCGACGACGCGACGGCGTCTCAGGAAGCCGGGGTCGATCGCAAAACGGCCGCCGATCCTGCCGTCTTCGGCGAGGACCCGGGTGCTGGTTCCCGCTGCCATTCGACCCCCCTGCAAGTGGCCGACGATCCGGATTTCCGGCGCCTGGCTCTATTCTTCGTTTGATGACGGAGGGCGGCAACGGCCGCCCTCCGCAGACGCAACGCTACCTAAATCAATAAACCAGCTTCTCCTTCATCAGCTCCTCGACCGAGACGCCGATCTTGGAGCCGGTGAAGCCGGTGCCGACCATACGCTTGGTCACCCGCTCCCTGAACGCCTTGAGGGCCGCTTCGGGGAGCGGCACGTAGCCAACCTCAGCCACGAGCTTGGTCGCGTTCTTCGGGTCCATGTAGAACTCGACGAACTTGGCCACGTGCGGCTTGTCGAGCGACTTCGTGCTCACATAGATGAAGATCGGACGCGACAGCGGCTGATAGGTGCCGTCCTTTGCGGTCTCGACCGCGGGCAGGACCCCCTTGGCCGTATCGTTCAGCTTGATCGGCACTGCCTTCAGCTTGGCCTTGTTCTCGATGTAATAGGCGAGTCCGAAGAAGCCCATCGCGTTCACGTCGCCGGCGATGCCCTGCACGAGCACGTTGTCGTCTTCCGAAGCAGTGAAGTCGCCGCGGCTAGAGTGCTCTTTGCCGACGATGGCGGCAGTGAAATAGTCATAGGTGCCGGAATCGACGCCGGGCCCGAACAGCTTCAGCGGAGCGTCCGGGAAACTGGCGCGGATCTGCTTCCAGCTCGTGATTTTGCCCTGCGCCTCGGGCTCCCACATCTTCTTCATCTCTGCGACGGTGAGCGCGTCGACCCAGGTGTTCTTCGGATTGACCATGACGGCGAGCGCGTCGAGCGCAACCGGCAGCTCGATGTACTGGATGCCGTTCTTCTTGCAGTCGTCGGCCTCGGACTTCTTGATCGGCCGCGAAGCATCGGAGATGTCGGTCTCGCCGCGGCAGAATTTCTTGAAGCCGCCGCCGGTGCCGGCGATGCCGACCGTGACCTTGAGGCCCGGATTGGCCTTCTGGAATTCCTCGGCCATGGCCTCGGTGATCGGGAATACGGTGGACGATCCGTCCACCGCGATAATCGTCTGCGCCGACGCGGCCGAAGTCGCGGCGGCCAGCGTCAGTGCTGAAATCAGGATTGTCGCGAGTTTCACGGGATTCTCCCTGCCTCTTTGGTGATCCGGCCACCGGCCGGCGCCCGCGGCCATGCCGGGGCTTCGCGACTCCTAGAGAGCCTGGAACAAGCTTCTATGACCGCTGGGTGACGGACAGATGACGGTCTAACGGATTGAAAGGAGTGGGCTATTCGCCGGCGAGCGCGAGCCGCGCTGTGAATTGCGCGCCGTGCCCGAGCTCGCTCTCGATCGAGAGCCTGCCGCGGTGGCGCGCCAGGATATGCTTGACGATGGCAAGCCCCAGGCCGGTGCCGCCTTGGGCCCGGCTGGTCTGCGCGTCCACCCGGTAGAATCGCTCCGTCAGCCGTGGCAGATGTTCGGGCGCGATGCCGGGCCCGAAATCGCGCACCGCAACAACCGCTTCGCCATCCTCGGCGGCAAGCGAGATTTCCACCCGCTTGCCGGCGCCGCCGTATTTCAAGGCGTTCTCCACAAGATTCTCGAACAGCCGGATCAGCTCGTCGCGGTCGCCCTGCACCGGGAGCTTCTCGATCTTGCGCTTCACCTCGACCGCGACGCCGCGCTCGCGCGCCAGCGGCGAAAGCGCGTCGCGCACGTGGTCAATGATGGCCACCAGGTTGACCACGCTCTTGGGCTGGATGTGCTCGTTCATCTCGATGCGCGACAGCGACAACAGGTCGTCGATCAGCCGCGACATGCGCTGGGCCTGCTCGGCCATGATGGCGAGGAATCGATCGCGCGCCGCTTCGTCGCCACGCGCGGAGCCGCGCAAGGTATCGACGAACCCCGAAAGCGAGGCGAGCGGCGTGCGCAATTCGTGGCTCGCATTGGCGACGAAGTCGACGCGCATCTGCTCCACCAGATGCTGCTGCGTGTGATCGCGGAACGTGAGCAGCACGAAATCCGGCGGCGTTCGCCCGGCATCCTCGGGCGCCAGGAAGACCGGCACCGCGTGGACCTCGAATTTCCGCTCCACCGGAACGCGCTCGATATATTCGACCCGCCGTAGCTCACCGTCGGTAGCGAGCCGCACCGCCTCGATCACCTCGGGCGTGCGCACCTTGAGCGAGATCAGTTCGCCCACCCGTACCGAGCCATGCATCGACGCCGCGCGCTCGTTACCCGCGAGCACGATGGCGCGCCGGTCCAATAGATACGCGGCATCGGGCAAGGTTCCGATCAGCGCCGCCAGCGGCGCATCGGATCGCGTTGCAGTTCCAGCGGTGATGCTGATGCCCACCGGCGCCGGCTCTTCTTTTCCGGACGTCGCCAGCGCGGCCAATCCGACGGTGCCAAGCGCGAGCAGCAACTCGATGGGAGAGAGCCGCTCCGCGAGCGCGAGCACGACCAGCATCGCGGTGGCCGCGAGCAGGATCCAGCGCACGCGGGCGATGCGGCGCAAGAATCCAGGGCGTTCGTTGGCATCTGCGGGAGACGTGGCCATAGCCGGTTTTCCCCGCCTTCCTCTAGCGCGGCCTGCGCCCCGGCGCCAACTGCGTCGCGCGCTAGCCCCCCGCACACGGTGCGGATCGGGTCGCGCTCGCGGCCGCGAGGCTGCGCGCGTACTGAAATTCAGAGCCTAAAGAGAGCCTAAAATTCACAGACCGACGTTAGCGGATACAATTGACGACGGCTTCCAGATTGTCCGCTTGGTGCCAGAGCAACGCCGGTACGGCAGCGCGCCATATTGGAGGTTCGGCGTAGCCTCCTCGCTCACGGGACTAGTCCGCACAGCACATAAAACAGGGCGGCCATCAGGCCGGCGGCCGGTAGCGTGACGACCCAGGCCACCACGATATTGCTCGCGACATTCCAGCGAACCGCCGACACTTTGCGCGCCGCGCCCACGCCGACGATCGCTCCCGTGATGGTATGCGTAGTCGAGACCGGAATGCCGAGCCAGGTGGCGGCAAAAAGCGTGATCGCCCCACCGGTCTCAGCGCAGAACCCCTGCACCGGGGTCAAGCGTGTGATCTTGGAACCCATCGTGTGGACGATACGCCAGCCACCGGCCAGCGTCCCCAACCCCATCGCCGCCTGGCACGTGATCACTACCCAAAACGGCACGTGGAATTCGCTGCCGAGCTGCCCCTGCGAAAACAAGAGCACCGCAATGATCCCCATGGTCTTCTGCGCATCGTTGCCGCCGTGGCCGAGCGAATAGAACGAGGCCGAGACAAATTGCAGCGAGCGGAAAGTGCCGTCGACGGAACTCGGTGTAGTGCGCACGAACAGCCAGGACACTGCCAGCACAAGCAGCAACGCCAGGAAGAACCCGGTCATTGGCGACAGCACGATGGCGGCGCTGGTCTTCAACACTCCCGCCCAAACCACCGCTGCACCGCCGGCCTTCGTAACGCCGGCTCCCACCAACCCGCCGATCAGCGCGTGCGAACTGCTGGAGGGAATGCCCGCCCACCAGGTGATTAGATTCCACGAAATCGCGCCCATCAGCGCGCCGAAGATCACGCGCGCGTCGACGATGTCGGCGGCCACGATCCCGGTGCCAACGGTGTGTGCCACATGCAGGCCAAAAAACAGAAACGCGATGAAGTTGAAGAACGCGGCCCAAATGACCGCATAGCGTGGACGCAGCACGCGCGTTGAGACGATAGTTGCGATCGAGTTCGCGGCATCGTGCAGGCCGTTGAGAAAGTCGAATGCCAGCGCAACCGCGATCAGGCCGATCAGTACGGGCAAGCTCAGGATCGCATCCATCGCTGAGCGCGTCCCTCAAAGGTGATCGGTGACAAGCGCGTCGATCTCGTTTGCTACGTCTTCCAAGCGGTCGACAACTTTCTCGAGGTGGTCGTAAAGCTCGGCCCCAATGACGAAATTCATCGCGTTGCCTTGCGTGTTTCCCTGCCGACTGGCGAGAAACAACGTCTTACGGCCTTGGTCGTGAAGATGATCCGCATGCTCCTCAACGCTGATAATCTTCTCGGTGAGCGTGTGGAGACGGCCGGCGTTCTTGCCGATCGAACTGAGAAGGGGCACCGCTTCCAGCACGAGCTTTGCCGCTTCTAGGATAGTATCGCCCATCTCCTGCATCTGGAGATCGAAGGTCCGGACTTCGAACAATGTGATAACTTTAGCGGTCTTGTTCATTTGGTCGATCGAGTCGTCCATTCCGGTAATGAGAGCTTGGATGTTGGTGCGATCGAATGGGGTGATGAAGGTGCGGCGCACTGCCGTCAGGACTTGGCGTGTGATTTCGTCGGCTTCTGCCTCGCGCTCAAAAATTTGATTGCAGTAATGCTCGATTCTGTCGCCACTCTGGAGCAAACCGCGCAACGCTTCAGCACCGGCGACGACGATCGTGGCATGGCGCACGAAGAGTTCGAAGAACCGGTCTTCCTTGGGCATCAGCGCCTGAAACCAGCCGAGCATCTGTGCCTCGCGCTTGCGGAAATCGAATCAGGGAATGACATTAGATCGCGTGCGACGCCGACTCAAACGGCGAGCCCCGTTCAGCCGCCTTGCTACTACTCCGTCGGCACGCCCGAAGGAGCCGCAAGCCGACGCATCTTGACTTTCCGTTCTCCAGACGAGCGGCACTTGAGTGCTGGACGCGCGCGTAGTTGGGGATTATTCCAAGGGCGGAAGGCATGGTCATTGTGCGCCTTCTTCCTTCACCGTCTTCCTTTGGCCTCTAGCGCGGCCCGCGCCCCGGCGCCAACTGGCGCGCGCTTGGCCCCGTGCTAGCCTGATCGGCGGAGGACTGGACCATGGCCAAGAAGACGAAGCCGGGCAGCGCGCTGAAAGTATCGAAGAAAACAGGCGCGACAGCCACGCGGCTGCCCAAGTTCTCGCTCGAGGACAAGGAGCTGCCGCCCGAGATCGAGGAGCGCGCGTTCGAGAGCGGCGGGTATCCCTACGACAAGCGCCTGAAGCGCAAGAAATACGAGAAGGAGTTGCGCCGTCTGCAGATCGAATTGCTCAAGGTGCAGAACTGGGCGCGCGACAAGGGCGAGCGCATCGCCATCGTGTTCGAAGGCCGCGATGCCTCCGGCAAGGGCGGCACCATCCACCGCTTCACCCAGCACCTCAACCCGCGCGCGGCGCGTCTCGTGGCGCTGCCCAAACCCACCGATGTCGAGCGCGGGCAATGGTATTTCCAGCGCTACGTCGCGCAGCTGCCGACCAAGGGCGAAATCGTGATCTTCGACCGCTCCTGGTACAACCGCGCCATCGTCGAGCCGGTCATGGGTTTCTGCACGCCGGACCAGACCGAGCAGTTCCTCGGCGTCGTCCCCGAGTTCGAGCGCATGCTGGTCGAGGACGGCATCCGGCTGGTGAAATTCTGGCTGCATATCGGCCGCGAGATGCAGATGAAGCGCTTCCACGCCCGCGCGACGGATCCCTTGAAGCGCTGGAAGATCGGCCCGGTCGACCACGCCGCGATCGACAAATGGGACGCCTACACCCAGGCCTGCGACGCCATGCTCAAGGCGACCCACCGCCCGCACGCGCCCTGGACCGTGGTGCTGGCCAACGACAAGATGCGGACGCGGCTGGAATCGATGCGGCACTTCCTGCGCACCATTCCCTACCCGGCACGCAGCGAGAAGGCGCTGGAACGTATCGACCGCAAGATCATACTCGACGGCGCCAAGTTCCTCGCGCGCGGCGGCGACTAGTCGCGCGGGGGATCTGCCTTGTCCGGCGGATGGATAATCTTCGCCGACACCCAGGGCAGATCGATCAGCAGCTCGCGAATGCCGATGATGGCGAGCGCAAGCGCGAACGGCACGACATAGTAGTAGAGCCGGAACAACAGCAGCGCGCCGACCAGGTCCTCCTTGTCGAACTGCGGGAGCGCGAGCAGCATTGCCGCGTCGAATACGCCGAGCCCGCCCGGTGAATTGCTGGCGAAGCCCAAGAGCGTCGCCGAGACGAAGATCACCATCAGCGACGGAAAATCGACATAGGGTTGGTCCGGCATCAGCACGTACATCGCCGCGGTGGCGCAGGCGAGATCGACGATGCCAATGAGGATTTGCAGGAACGTGAGATTGCCGCCGGGCAGCGTCACCGTCCAGTTGTCGCGGCCGAAGCGCCGCGGCGCCATGCTGACCCAGAGCACATATCCGGCGAGCGCGACCAGGATCGCGACTCCGATGCCGCGATTGAACGAATGCGGCAGCAGGTTGATGGCGCTCGCTGCCTCCGGGTCGAACGTGGCCCCGAGCCCGAGCACCGCGAGATTGCCGAGCCAGAAGGTAAGCCCGGCAATGAAGCAGATTTTCGCGACCTCGATGCCGGAAAGTCCGCTCCCCGAATAGACGCGGTAGCGCACGGTGCCGCCGCTGAAGACACTGAAGCCGACATTGTGACCGATGGAGTAGCTGGTGAAGCTGGCGAGCGCCGCGACACGGTATGGGACATCGCCGCGCCCGATCGTGCGCAGCGCGAAGAAATCGTAGAATGTCAGGGTGAAATAGGCGATCGCCACGAACATACCCGCGAGCACGAGCTCGGAGGGCGAAGTCGTCCGGATCGCAGCCACGACCTCGCGCACCTCGATGTCGTGCAGCATCCGGTAGAGCACGACGAAGGCGGCAGCGATGACCACAAGGCTCGCCGCGATGCCGAGCGCCCGCCAGGGGATTCGGTTCTTGAGAGATCGCTTTGCGCCGCGAAGGTCGTGCATCGTTTTCTGCGCCGCGCACCCGATCCGCCGATCTGCAGATTCGCCCGCGGCAGTGAGCCTCTAGCAGAGCACCAGCGCCACTGCTAGGCGTTTGGCCGGCCGACGCAATGATAGGCGAAGCCGAGGGCGCGAATTTCGTCGGGCGGGTAGATGTTGCGCAGGTCCACGACCACGGCCCCCGCCATGAGCTTCTTGATGCGCCCGAAGTCGAGCGCGCGGAACTGCTCCCATTCGGTGACGATGACCAGTGCGTCCGCACCTTCGGCGCAGCTATAGGGCCCGTCGCAATAGATCACTTTGGCGAGCACCTTTTTCGCGGCTTCCATTCCGGCCGGGTCATAGACCTTGATCTTGGCGCCGGCTTCCTGCAGCGCCGCGATGAGGGCGGCCGAGGGCGCCTCACGCATGTCGTCGGTATTGGGCTTGAAGGTGAGGCCGAGCACGGCGACCGTCTTGCCGCGCGCATCGCCGCCGAGCGCGCCGGCGACCTTGCGCGCCATGGCGCTCTTGCGCGCGTCGTTCACCGCCGCGACCGCCTCGACGATACGCAGTGGAACCTTATGGTCTTGCGCGGTCTTCATCAGCGCGATGAGATCCTTGGGGAAGCACGAGCCGCCGAAGCCCGGGCCCGCGTGCAGGAACTTGCCGCCGATCCGGTTGTCGAGGCCGATGCCGCGCGCGACCTCCTGCACGTCGGCGCCGGTCTGCTCGCACAAATCGGCGATCTCGTTGATGAAGGTGATCTTGGTCGCGAGAAACGCATTGGCCGCATACTTGACGAGCTCCGCGGTGCGGCGGCTCGTGAACATGATCGGCGCCGCATTGAGATAGAGCGGCCGGTAGAGCGCGTTCATCACTTCCTTGGCACGAACGTCCTCGGTGCCGATCACGATGCGGTCTGGCAGCTTGAAGTCGCGGATTGCCGCGCCCTCGCGCAGGAATTCCGGGTTCGACACCACCGCGAAATCCGCGTCGGGCCGATCCTTTCGAATGATGCGCTCGATCTCATCGCCGGTGCCGACCGGCACGGTCGACTTGGTGGCGACTACGGTGAAGC